>NZ_JBFAIP010000073.1:0-33225 GCF_040654775.1 Streptomyces sp. NPDC050636 | reverse complement strand
ATCGCTTACGTGCACCCCCGCCGGTCTTTCCCACACTCAACGGGAGGGGCCGGACCGCAGGACGGAGTCCGGAGGTCCGGAACCGCACCCGACAGCCCCGCGCAGCGGCACCGCCCGCCGCAGGCGCAACGGCGACAAACCACAACGGCGGGACAGCCGAAAACGGCGAGTAACCAAGACGGCCCCGGCAAAGCGCAGCGCGTGCAGTCCCCCCGAGCGGCACGTGACTGATACTGGAGGGGTTATGGAAATCGTCATCCTTGCTGTAGTCATCGCCGTGGTCGTGCTCGGCGCGATCAGCGGGCTCGTCGTCAGCGGCCGCAAGAAGAAGCAGCTGCCGCCGCCCCCGCCGGCTGCCCCCGCCACGCCCCCCGTTACCGCGCCCCCCGCCGAACCGCACATCGGCGAGGAGGCCGAGACCCCCCGCGAAGAACCCCGTCGCACCATCGAAGAGGTCGGACTGCCGACCGCGGAGGCCCCCGAGGCCGAGGCACCGGCCGCCGAGGCCGAGGCTGCGGCGCCCGTCGTCCCGGAGGTCGAGGTCCCCGAGCCGACCGCCGGCCGGCTGGTCCGGCTGCGCGCCCGGCTCTCCCGCTCACAGAACTCCCTCGGCAAGGGCCTGCTGACCCTGCTCTCCCGCGAACACCTCGACGAGGACACCTGGGAGGAGATCGAGGACACCCTGCTGACCGCCGACGTCGGCGTCGCTCCCACACAGGAGCTCGTCGACCGGCTGCGCGAGCGGGTCAGGATCCTCGGCACCCGTACGCCCGAGGGCCTGCGCGACCTGCTGCGTGAGGAACTGCTCACCCTCATCGGCACCGACGCGGACCGCTCCGTGCACACCGCCAACGGCATCGGCAACGGCGGCGGCGAGATCCCCGGCGTCGTTCTGGTCGTCGGCGTCAACGGCACCGGAAAGACCACGACCACCGGCAAGCTCGCCCGTGTTCTGGTCGCCGACGGCAAGTCCGTGGTCCTCGGCGCGGCCGACACCTTCCGCGCCGCGGCAGCCGACCAGCTGCAGACGTGGGGCGAGCGGGTCGGCGCCCGTACGGTCCGCGGACCCGAGGGCGGCGACCCCGCGTCGATCGCCTTCGACGCGGTGAAGGAAGGTATCGCCGAGACCGCCGATGTCGTCCTCATCGACACCGCGGGCCGGCTGCACACCAAGACCGGGCTGATGGACGAGCTCGGCAAGGTCAAGCGGGTCGTCGAGAAGCACGGCCCGGTCGGCGAGGTGCTGCTCGTCCTGGACGCCACCACCGGCCAGAACGGCCTGGTGCAGGCGCGGGTGTTCGCCGAGGTCGTGGACATCACCGGCGTGGTGCTGACCAAGCTCGACGGCACCGCCAAGGGCGGCATCATCGTCGCGGTCCAGCGCGAACTCGGCGTACCGGTCAAGCTGGTGGGCCTGGGCGAGGGCGCGGACGACCTGGCGCCCTTCGAGCCCGAGGCGTTCGTCGATGCTCTCCTCGGCGGCTGAACCGCCGCCGCTCTCGCGGACGTGGTGACGCGCCGCGCGAGTTGCTCACTTGATGGTTGCTGTACATGCGAAGGGCCCCACCGCATCACGCGAATTCCAGGGGTCGTTGCAACACAGGTGATCAACTGGCTGTCGCCAGGAGCTTAGCGAGACGCTCGGCTGGGGTTTCCCAGCCGAGCGTTTTGCGTGGTCGGCTGTTCAGCTCGACCGCGACGGCATCCAGTTCTTCGCGGGTATAGCGGGCCAGGTCGGTGCCCTTGGGGAAGTACTGCCGCAGCAGGCCGTTGGTGTTCTCGTTCGAGCCGCGCTGCCAAGGGCTGCCGGGCTCGCAGAAGAAGACCGGCATGTCGGTGGCGATGCTGAACTCGTGGTGCAAGTGCATCTCGGAGCCCTGGTCCCAGGTGAGAGAGCGCCTGAGCTGGGCGGGCAGGGTCGAGACGGTCTGTATCAGCGCGTCCCGCATCTGCGAGGGCCTGCGACCTTCGGGCAGGTGAACCAGGGTGACGAAACGGCTGGATCGCTCCACCAGAGTGCGATTGCCGACTTCTGGGCCTTGCCGATGATGAGGTCACCCTCCCAATGTCCGGGGACGGCTCGGTCGGCGGCCTCGGCAGGCCGGTCGCTGATCATCACGATGTCCTTGGCCATGCGGGGCTGGCGCCGGTAGGACTGGCGGTGCGGCCGGCGCATTGTGCGGCCCGTGCGCAGTGCCTTTGCCAGCTCCCGGCGTAGTTCGCCACGGCCTTGGACGTAGAGGGCCTGGTAGACGGTCTCGTGGGTCACGTGCATCTCCGGCCGCTCGGGGAAACGTGCCCGCAGAGCCTGGCAGATCTGTTCGGGGCTCCAGCGGCGTGCGAGGTGGTGCTGGATGAAGTCGCGCAGCTCCGGGTTCTGGCTGATCTTTCCCGGCTTCGGCCGAGGCCGCCGGGCGTCGGCGCGGGACTGTGCGGCGTGCGGGCGGTAGACCCAGCCCCTGCCCCGCCACAACGCTCCGTTGCGACGTATCTCCCGGCTGATGGTCGACGGGCTCCGACCCAGCTCTGCGGCTATCTGCCGGATCGATGCCTTCTCGCGCAGCCGGTCGGCGATATGGATTCGGTCGGCCTCGCACAGATACCTCGACGGGCCCTCTGAGGTGTTCGACGGACTAACCGGCGGAGAACTTCGCTTGAGCCCCGTGGCCTGGCGGCCATGCCGCCACCGCTTGCCGGTCCGCCGGTTGATGCCGACGATCCGGCAAGCCTCTGTGTTGTTGAAGCCCTGGTCCATGAGCCGGAAGTATTCCGCGCGCTCACGGACCAGGGCTTTGCGGCCCTGAGGCTGCTGCCGGTTCTCCCGGATCTTGAAGTCCATCGCACCCCTTGAGCTGGGGTGTTGCAACGACCACTAGAACGGAAGTCAGAACGGTGGGGCCCTTCGCCTCTACTGCGACCATCAATCGAGCACCCCCGACGGCGATCAGCCACCTCCGCGGGTGCGGCGCCGGCTCAGGCGCAGAGGGGGCGGCGCCGGCTCAGGCGCAAGGAATAGGCCAGGGTGCCCAGCAGTAGCCGGGCCTCCGGCGGACGTCCGGCCGTGTCCAGGGTGGGCGGGCGCAGCCAGCGCATCGGGCCGTGGCCGCCGAGGTCGGACGGTGGCGCGGTGATGTGGTCGCCGTGGCCCAGGGGGCGCAGATCGAGATCGGCGTCGTCCCAGCCCATCCGGTAGAGCAGTCCGGGCAGGTCGGCGGCCGCACCGGGCGCGACGAAGAACAGCGCCCGGCCGGTCGGGGTGGCCGCGACCGGGCCGAGCGGCAGCCCCATCCGCTCCAGGCGCACCAGCGCGCACCGGCCGGCGGTCTCCGGCACATCGAGGATGTCGAACGACCGGCCCACCGGGAGGAGTACGGCCGCCCCCGGGGTCTCCGCCCAGGCGTCCACGGCCTTCTCCAAGGTCGCCCCGGCCGCCAGCTCATGGCCGAAGCCCAGCGGGTGGGCGCCGGGCGCCGGACAGTCGGTGTCGCCGCACGAGCAGTCCGTACGGCCGCTGCCGGCGCGGACCGCGCGGGCGCCGGGGACGACGTCCCAGCTCCACAGTCCGGAGTACTCCGCCACCGCCGTGCCTTCGGTCGAGCGGGCGCGGCGCCGCGAGCCGGAACGCTCCCGGATGCCGCCGATCGTGAAGCCCATGCCCCCTCCAACGGGTGGTGCGTGCCTGTGGTTACGAGTCGGCGGGTTGACGAGGAGCGGTGTTGACGCTCCGTCGTCGCTCCGCGGTGCCGGTGATGTGGTGTCGTGCGCCGGGTGGTGCAGGGCGGTGTGCACGCCCTCGCGTGCTTCGCTCCGCCCGGCCTGTCGACCTGTGTCAAGTCAATCGCGAGAGGCCGCCGGGGAGTTCCCTCGAAGGGGTGGCGAATGGTGGCGTTTCCGCAATCGCACTCGCGAGGGGCGTGATCGTAGGATTACTTTCAGTGCACGAACCCCGGAGAGGCATCGTTCGCACGGGTATGCCGGTGGCAACCCGCCGGTAGTTCACCGGCTGGAGGTGTGGCCGGAATCCGGCATCGGGTAGATGTACCCCGGACAGGCGTCGCAACAGGCGGCATCCTGTGGGTGGTTCGCAACGAGGCTTCGGCGGCAGCAAGGAATGGGGGCGTTCCAGTGGGCGGCAACGGCGGCACCGCCGGTTCCGGCGGGTCAGGCGGCACCGACGCCGTCAAACGTCCCAACACGCAGTTGGGTTCATGGTTCGTACGCAGCGGTTGGTCCAAGGGCGAGCTGGCGCGACAGGTCAACCGCCGGGCGCGGCAGATGGGCGCCCACCACATCAGCACCGACACCTCGCGGGTGCGCCGCTGGCTGGACGGCGAGCAGCCGCGCGAGCCCATTCCGCGGATCCTGTCCGAGCTGTTCTCGGAGCGCTTCGGCTGTGTGGTCGGCATCGAGGAGCTCGGGCTGCGCTCGGCGCACCAGTCCCCGTCCGTCTCCGGTGTGGACCTGCCCTGGGCCGGGCCCCAGACCGTCAGCCTCATCAGCGAGTTCTCACGCAGCGACCTGATGCTCGCGCGCCGCGGCTTCCTGGGCACCTCGCTCGCGCTGGCCGCCGGGCCGACCCTCATCGAGCCGATGCAGCGCTGGCTGGTGCCGGTGCCCGCCGGGCAGGGCGGCGGGGATGCGCCGCCGGACCGGGCGCGGCGTGCCGCCCGGCTGTCCAAGCCGGAGCTGGATCTGCTGGAGTCGACGACCGCGATGTTCCGGCAGTGGGACGCGCAGTGCGGCGGCGGGCTGCGCCGCAAGGCGGTGGTCGGCCAGCTGCACGAGGTCACCGACCTCCTCCAGGAGCCGCAGCCCGAGGCGGTGGCCAAGCGGCTCTTCAAGGTCGCTGCCGAGCTCGCCGAGCTGGCCGGCTGGATGAGTTACGACATCGGGCTGCAGCCCACCGCCCAGAAATACTTCGTGCTCGCGCTGCACGCCTCCAAGGAAGCAGGCGACCGCCCTCTGGGCTCGTACATCCTCTCCAGCATGAGCCGCCAGATGATCCATCTCGGTCGGGCGGAGGACGCGCTGGAGCTGATCCATCTCGCCCAGTACGGCAGTCGTGAAACGGCCACTCCGCGCACCCAGGCGATGTTGTATGCGATGGAGGCGCGCGCGTACGCCGGGATGGGCCAGCCCAGCAAGGTCAAGCGGGCCGTCCGGATGGCCGAGGACACCTTCTCCGACGCGATGCCCGGCGAGCCCGAGCCGGACTGGATCCGCTTCTTCTCCGAGGCGGAGCTGAACGCCGAGAACGCCCACTCGTACCGCGACCTGGCGTATGTGGCCGGTCGCAGTCCCACGTACGCCTCGCTCGCCGAGCCGGTCATGGAGCGCGCCGTGGAGCTTTTCCGTGAGGACCCCGAGCATCAGCGTTCGTATGCGCTCAATCTGATCGGGATGGCCACGGTACGGCTGCTGCAGAAGGAGCCGGAGGCCTGCGCGGAGATGGCGCAGAAGGCCATCCCGTTCGCCAGGCAGGTCCGCTCGGAGCGGGTCAACACCAGGCTGCGCAAGACCGTGGACACCGCGGCGCGGGAATTCGGAGGCGTCGCCGAGGTGATCCAGCTGGGCGACGAGCTCTCCCGTCAGCTGCCGGAAAGCGCGGCGGAGGTCGGCTGACCGCGCCCCCAAGACCCCCGGCCACGGCCACCCACCCCGTACAGCCCGACTCGGCTCCCCCGCGCCTGGTCACGAGGGTGGGAAGCCGTGGCCGGGCTCTCTTTTGCGCCTGAACCGGCGCCGCCCCTCTTTGCGCCTGAACCGGCGCCGCTCTCGCGAAGGTGGTTGCGCGCCGTGGGGGTTGCTCAATTGATGGTTTCGGGGGGTTAAAACGGGTGGGCGTTCGCTGATCTTGCAGTTCACCGGGGCGTAACACTGACGCCGCCTTCGTCACTGCCGTGAAACACCGGCAAGGTTTGGCCGAAACCACGCTGCGACAACCTCATGGCCAAGTCGGCCCACCAGAAATACGCCCGCACGGGCCGCATCGACGACGAGGAGACGCCGATGCCCCCAGGCATCCTGACGCTTGCAGCAGACAAGGTGACACTCAGCCCGGCGAACACCGGGTTCATCCTGATCTGCTCCGCACTGGTGATGGTCATGACGCCCGGTCTCGCCTTCTTCTATGGCGGCATGGTCCGGGTCAAGAGCGTGCTCAACATGCTGATGATGAGCTTCATCAGCCTGGGCATCGTGACGATTCTTTGGGTCCTCTACGGTTTCGGGCTCACCTTCGGCACCGACAAGGGGAGCCTGATCGGCTGGGACGGTGACTTCGCCGGGCTCAGCGGTATCGGCCTGACCGAGCTGTGGGGCTCCACCACCATCCCCATCTATGTCTTCGCGGCCTTCCAGCTGATGTTCGCGATCATCACGCCCGCGCTGATCAGCGGTGCGCTCGCCGACCGGGTGAAGTTCACCGCCTGGGCGCTGTTCATCACCCTGTGGGTCACCGTCGTCTACTTCCCCGTCGCCCACTGGGTGTGGGCCGAGGGCGGCTGGCTCTTCGAGCTTGAGGTCATCGACTTCGCCGGTGGTACGGCGGTGCACATCAACGCCGGTGCCGCCGCGCTCGGCGTCATCCTGGTCGTCGGCAAGCGCATCGGCTTCAAGAAGGACCCGATGCGGCCGCACAGCCTGCCCCTGGTGATGCTCGGCGCCGGGCTGCTGTGGTTCGGCTGGTTCGGCTTCAACGCCGGCTCCTGGCTCGGCAACGACGACGGCATCGGCGCTGTCGCCTTCGTCAACACCCAGGTCGCCACGGCCGCCGCGATGCTCGGCTGGCTCGCGTACGAGAAGATCCGGCACGGCTCGTTCACCACGCTGGGCGCCGCCTCCGGCGCGGTCGCCGGACTCGTCGCGATCACCCCCGCCTGCGGCTCGGTCAGCCCGCTCGGCGCCATCGCGATCGGTGTCATCGCCGGTGTGCTGTGCGCCCTGGCCGTCGGCCTGAAGTACAAGTTCGGCTACGACGACTCGCTCGACGTCGTCGGTGTCCACCTCGTCGGCGGTGTCGTCGGATCTCTGCTGATCGGCCTGTTCGCCACCGGCGGTGTGCAGAGCGAGGCCAAGGGCCTCTTCTACGGCGGCGGCCTCGACCAGCTGGGCAAGCAGGCGATCGGAGTGGCGGCCGTGCTGGTCTACTCGCTGGTCGTCTCGTTCATCCTTGCCAAGGTCATCGACCTGGTGATGGGCTTCCGGGTCAGCGAGGACGAGGAGATCTCGGGCGTCGACCAGGCCGCGCACGCCGAGACGGCATATGACTTCACCGGCGCGGGCGGCGGCTCGGTGGCCCGTACGGCAGCGATCCCCGCGACCGGCGGCGCCACGGCTGAACCCAATGGGCCCGCCGGCAAGCAGGGCAAGACGAAGAAGGTGGACGCGTGAAGCTCATCACGGCAGTAATCAAGCCGCACCGGCTGGACGAGGTGAAGGACGCCCTGCAGGCCTTCGGTGTGCACGGTCTGACCGTCACCGAAGCCAGCGGCTACGGCAGGCAGCGCGGGCACACGGAGGTGTACCGCGGCGCCGAGTACACCGTCGATCTGGTGCCGAAGGTCCGGATCGAGGTGCTCGTCGAGGACGCGGACGCCGACGAGCTGGTGGAGGTCGTCGTGAAGGCGGCCCGCACCGGCAAGATCGGCGACGGGAAGGTGTGGAGCGTGCCCGTCGACGAGGCGGTACGCGTACGGACGGGCGAGCGTGGCCCGGACGCGCTGTAACAGCGTTGGACCGACGACGCCCGAGTCGTCCGAGTGACCCGGCTCCGGCCTCCGGCGCGGCAATCGCCGCCGGGGGCCGGAGCCGGAGTACCTACGGGGACAGGCCGGCGGTGCGCGCCCCACGGGGATGACGGGGCAGCGGTGACCGCGGGGGACAACACGACCAAGGAGCGCCCGAGTTGACGGAGAGCGTCGAGGAAACGGCAGGACCGGCCGGACTGCCGGGCCAGTACACCGACACCGGGGCCGCCCCCGAAGGGGGTTATCCCGCGGCCCGGCTGCGGCTCCTCCAGGACGACGCCCCGGCGGGCCCGGACCGCCGCGCCGCCCTCGCCCGGCTGACCGACGGCTGGCTCGCCGCCCTCCTGGCCGGCGCCGCCACCGCCTCCGGCGTGCACGGCGCCGCCCTCGTCGCCGTCGGCGGCTACGGCCGCGGCGAACTCTCCCCGCGCAGCGACCTCGACCTCCTCCTGCTGCACGACGGCCGCGCCGACGCCGGCGCGGTCGCCGCTCTCGCCGACCGGCTCTGGTACCCCGTCTGGGACCTCGGCCTGGACCTCGACCACTCCGTACGCACCCCCGCCGAGGCCCGCACCGCGGCCCGCGAGGACCTCAAGGTGCAGCTGGGTCTGCTCGACGCCCGCCACCTGGCCGGCGACCCCGAACTGACCGCGGCGGTGCGCACCGCCGCGTACGCCGACTGGCGCGAGACCGCCCCCAAACGACTGCCCGAGCTCCATGATCTGTGCCAGGACCGCGCCGAGCGGCAGGGCGAACTGCAGTACCTCCTCGAACCCGACCTCAAGGAGGCCAGGGGCGGACTGCGGGACGCCACCGCGCTCCGGGCGGTCGCCGCGTCCTGGCTCGCCGACGCCCCGCGCGGCGGCCTGGAAGCCGCCCGCACCCGCCTGCTCGACACCCGTGACGCGCTCCACCTGGTCACCGGCCGCGCCACCGACCGGCTCTCCCTCCAGGAGCAGACCCAGGTTGCCGACGCCCTCGGCCTGCTGGATGCCGACGCCCTGCTGCGGCAGACCTACGAATCCGCCCGCACCATCTCCTACGCGGCCGATGTCACCTGGCGCGAGGTCGGCCGGGTGCTGCGGGCCCGGTCCGTGAAACCCCTGCTGCGGGGGCTGCTGAACGGCCGCACCACCGGCAAGGGGGAGCGCTCGCCGCTCGCCGAGGGCGTCGTCGAACTCGACGGCGAGGCGGTGCTGGCCCGCACCGCCCGCCCGGAGCGGGACCCGGTGCTAGTGCTGCGCGCCGCGGCAGCCGCCGCGCAGGCCGGACTGCCGCTGGCGGTGCATGCGATCCGTCGGTGCAACCTGGCCGCCGCGGCCCGGCCGCTGCCCGTGCCGTGGCCCGCAGAGGCCCGTGAGCAGCTGGTCACGCTCCTCGGCGCGGGCGCGCACACCGTGCCGGTATGGGAGTCCCTGGAGGCCGAGGGCCTCGTGACGCGGCTGCTGCCCGACTGGGAACGCGTCCGCTGCCGCCCGCAGCGCAACCCCGTCCACACCTGGACCGTCGACCGCCACCTCGTCGAGACCGCGGTCCGGGCGTCCGCTCTGACCCGCCGGGTGCACCGCCCCGACCTGCTGCTCATCGCCGCCCTGCTGCACGACATCGGCAAGGGCTGGCCCGGCGACCACTCGGTGGCCGGCGAGACCATCGCCCGCGATGTGGCCACCCGGCTCGGCTTCGGCACCCGCGATGTCGCGGTGATCGCCACCCTCGTACGGCACCATCTGCTGCTCATCGAGACCGCCACCCGGCGCGACCTGGACGACCCGGAGACGGTGGGCGCCGTCGCGGACGCCGTCGGCAGCGTGGGCACCCTGGAACTGCTGCACGCCCTGACCGAGGCCGATGCGCTCGCCACCGGGCCCGCTGCCTGGTCCGCCTGGCGCGGCGGACTCGTCGCCGACCTGGTCAAACGCGTCGCGGCGCAGCTCGCCGGGGAGGCCGTACCGGAGGGCCGGACGACGGATGAGCCGACCGCCGAGCAGGAGCGGCTGGCGATCGAGGCGGCCCGTACCGGCGGCCCCGTCCTGGCCCTGCACACCCGCGACGAGGCCCCCGCCGACGACGCTCCGGCGCCCGATAGCGGCCAGGAACCGGTCGGCGTCGAACTGCTCATCGCCGTCCCGGACCAGCCGGGCGTCCTCGCCGCCGCGGCCGGCGTCCTCGCCGTGCACCGCCTCACCGTCCGCGCCGCCGACCTGCGCACCCTCGACCCCATCGGCGAGGGCCCGGTCCTGCTCCTCAGCTGGCGGGTGGCCGCCGAATACGGCTCGCTGCCCCAGGCCGTCCGGCTGCGCGCCGATCTGGTCCGTGCCCTCGATGGCTCCCTCGACATCTCCGCCCGCCTCGCCGAACGCGAACGCGCCTACGCCCGCCGCTCCCGCGCGGTCCTCGCCCCGCCGCCCCGCGTCGCCGTCGCCCCGGGGACGTCCCGCACCGCGACCGTCATCGAGGTCCGCGCGCAGGACGCCCACGGGTTGCTGCACCGGATCGGGCGGGCGCTGGAGGATGCGGGCGTCAGCGTCCGCAGCGCGCACATCAGCACGCTGGGAGCGAACGCGGTGGACGCGTTCTATGTGACGGACACCAAGGGCGCTCCGCTGCCCGCCGACCAGGCCGCGGCCGTCGCCCGCGGGGTGCAGAGCGCCCTGGAGTGACCGGCGTCACCGCGCCCGCTGCCCGCCGGCCGCCCGCACACCGGCGGTCCGCGGTGGCCCGCTTGCCGAGCCGGATACCCTAGGAGGCGATTACCTCCGCCCCCGACCCCGAGGATCGACGACCGCCGTGTTCGATACGCTTTCCGACCGCTTGGCGAGTACTTTCAAAAACCTCCGGGGCAAGGGCCGCCTGAGCGAGGCGGACATCGACGCCACGGCGCGTGAGATCCGTATCGCCCTGCTTGAGGCGGACGTCGCCCTCCCCGTCGTCCGCGCCTTCATCAAGCAGGTCAAGGAGCGGGCCACCGGCTCCGAGGTCTCGCAGGCGCTGAACCCCGCCCAGCAGGTCATCAAGATCGTCAACGAGGAGCTCGTCGGCATCCTCGGCGGCGAGACCCGCCGGCTGCGCTTCGCCAAGACCCCGCCGACCGTCATCATGCTGGCCGGTCTCCAGGGTGCCGGTAAGACCACCCTCGCCGGAAAGCTCGGCCGCTGGCTCAAGGCGCAGGGCCACGCCCCGCTGCTCGTCGCCTGTGACCTCCAGCGCCCCAACGCCGTCAACCAGCTCTCCGTCGTCGCCGAGCGCGCCGGCGTCGCGGTCTACGCGCCCGAGCCGGGCAACGGCACCGGTGACCCCGTCAAGGTCGCCAAGGACTCCATCGAATTCGCCCGCGGCAAGCAGCACGACGTCGTCATCGTCGACACCGCCGGCCGCCTGGGCATCGACCAGGAGCTGATGCAGCAGGCCGCGGACATCCGCGACGCGGTCAGCCCGGACGAGATCCTCTTCATCGTCGACGCGATGATCGGTCAGGACGCGGTCAACACCGCCGAGGCGTTCCGCGACGGCGTCGGCTTCGACGGTGTGGTGCTCTCCAAGCTCGACGGTGACGCCCGCGGTGGTGCCGCGCTGTCCATCGCGCATGTCACCGGCAAGCAGATCATGTTCGCCTCCAACGGCGAGAAGCTGGACGACTTCGACGCGTTCCACCCGGACCGCATGGCGTCCCGCATCCTCGGCATGGGCGACATGCTGTCGCTCATCGAGAAGGCCGAGCAGACCTTCAGCCAGGCCGAGGCCGAGAAGATGGCGGCCAAGCTCCAGAAGGGCCCCAAGGAGTTCACGCTTGACGACTTCCTGGCCCAGATGGAGCAGGTCCGGAAGATGGGCTCCATCTCCAAGCTCCTCGGCATGCTGCCCGGCATGGGGCAGATGAAGGACCAGATCAACAACCTCGACGAGCGTGAGGTCGACCGTACGGCCGCCGTCATCAAGTCGATGACCCCGGCCGAGCGCCAGGAGCCGACGATCATCAACGGCTCGCGGCGCGCACGTATCGCCAAGGGCTCCGGTGTCGACGTCAGCACGGTGAAGAACCTCGTCGAGCGGTTCTTCGAGGCCCGCAAGATGATGTCGAAGATGGCCCAGGGCGGCGGTATGCCGGGCATGCCGGGGATGCCGGGCATGGGTGGCGGCGCCGCCCGGAAGAAGAAGCAGGTCAAGCAGGCCAAGGGCAAGCGCAAGAGCGGCAACCCGATGAAGCGCAAGGCCGAGGAGGAGGCCGCGGCCGCCCGCCGCGAGGCCGCCGAGGCCGGCAACCCGCTGGGCCTGCCGCAGGGCGGCCAGGACCCGCAGAACTTCGAACTCCCCGACGAGTTCAAGAAGTTCATGAGCTGAGCCGTACGGCTATAGCTGCGAGCCCCCGGTCACGCTGTGGCCGGGGGCTCGCGCGTGCCGTCGGCAGGGGCCTGCTCCCGCCGATCCGAGCCACTGCACCCGCCCAGGGGTCCGGCGTCACAGCTCCGGGAGGGGGCGTCCCCACGGGTCGTAGCAGCCGGTCAGCCTCGGTGCGCCGGACGACAGGCCGGAGACGACGGCGACCGTGCTGCGGGTGACGAAGACCTGGGTGCGGAAGGCGAGCACGGCCGTATCGCCGGGCCGCGCGTCGCCCGGCTCCAGCAGCCGGTGGTAGTCGATGTTCTCCGCAGGCGCGTCCCGCACCGCCAGGCGCGCGCCGGTGCGTGGGATCAGTGCGGACCTGATGGCGGCCCGTGGGTAGAAGCCACCGCCGAACAGTGCCGGGCGGCCGTCCGCGAGTGTGTGCGCGACCTCGGTGACGTAGACATACGCGGGCCGTTCCGGCTGCCTCGGGTCGACGGCGTGCAGGGGAGTGGTGCCGGTCAGGGCGTGCCCCGGTTCCCCGTGGGTGGCGCCGAGACGGGCCAGCAGCGGCAGGCTCGCCATCGATGTGACGCCGGGGGCGCTCAGGGTCAGCCGGCCGGGGGTGATCCCGGCCCGGTTGGCCAGCAACTCCCTGGCGGTGTGGGCCAGTTGGAAGTTCTGGGTGGGGGAAGGCCGGCCTGTGGTGGGATCGCACGCCAGGCACGGGAAGGCCGTAACACCTGCGATGCGTACGCCCGGAAGCCGTGCGGCCCCGGCGGCGAAGGCGTCCAGACCGGCGAGCGGCACTCCGCCCTCCTGCCCCGGATGGACGGCGCCCGGCGCGCCCTCGACGCGGACGAGAATGTCCTGGACGAGACCGAGACGGCGGGCCGCGTCCGAGACGGCGCGGGCGTTGGCGAGGTCGTAGACGGTGACCGCCGCCGGCCTCCAGGCGAGCAGCTCCGGCAGCGCACGGAGCGGGATCTGCGCCAGATGCCCGAGGTTCCCGGCGCGCGCGCCTGCCGCCCGCAGCACCCGGGCCTCCGGAGCGTCGATCGCGGCGAACACCGGGAGGTGCCGGGCGATGGCCCGGATCAGCTCCGGATTGCGGCCGACCTGCTTGACCACGGGCCAGAGGGAGAGGCCCAGACGCCCGGCCTCCGCGGCGAGCAGCGCGGCGTTGGACGCCACGGCGTCCCGGTCCAGCACATAGGTGTCCGGCGGAATGGCGCCGCACTCGTGCAGCTCGGTCGCACAGGCGGCCAGCCGGGGATTGCGGGCGAGGACGGTGTCGAGGAACACGGTCAGTCCCTGGGGTTGCAGCCGTCGCGGTGGGCGTCGTCGTGCTCGCACAGGTCGTCCAGCGCCCGGCGGAGGATGCCCAGAACGAGATCCGCGCCGGCCCGCATGGGGTTGATCCGTACGGTCCAGTCGGCGAGCTCGGGGACGTCGGCCAGCGCGGAGCCGGACAGCCGGTAGAACAGCGGGGCGATCTCGTAGCGGGAGTTGGCGCCGACCGGATACGGGGCGGCGCCGTGCCGCGCGGCGGCGGCCGGCAGCGCACGGGCCAGCGGCCGGTCCAGGCGCACCAGAAGACAGCGGTCCTGCACATTGGCGAGCGCCACCTCGGCGACCCCTGGAACCTCACCGGCGGTCAGCCGCTCCGCGACCTCGGCCGCCACCTGCGACTGCACCGCCCACATCACCGGCACATGGGTCAGCGCCCGCAGCGCGTCCAGCGCCTGGTGGCCCTGGACCTGGCCGCCGCCGGAGTAGTTGTCCGCCCGCACCCGCGCCACCAGGTCCGCGCCGCCGACGACCGCCCCGACGCCCTCCGGGCCGTGCAGCTTGAACAGCGAGAAACAGGAGGCGTCGGCGCCCAGCTCCACCCCGCACGCGGGGACCCGCAGCACCGCGTAGTTGTCGTCCACGACCGTGCGCACCCCCGCCGCCCGGCACGCCGCCAGCACCGCGCCCAGGTCGTAGGAGTCGGCCGGCCGCTGCCGGGTGTGCTGCACATACGCCCATCCGAACCGCCCGGACGTCAGTGCCCGCGCCAGCTCCCACCGGTCGTTGAAGTCCGCCTCCACGGCCCGGACGCCCAGGCCGCGCAGGGTGACGGCGGTGGTGTGGTAGACCGGCGCGCGGTGGATCAGCAGCGGATCGCCCGCCTCCAGGACGGCGCCGAGCGCGGCCCGGATCGCGCCGGTGCCCGCGCCCTGCACCAGCGCCGCGGCCTCGGCCCCGAAGAAGTCGGCGAGCACCGCCTCGACCCCGGCGGTGCTCCGCGGCCGGCCCAGCCCCGGCACCACCCCGGCGTCCGCCTCGAAGAGCTGCTGGCCCTCGAAGTGCCGGGCGGTGCACTCCAGCAGCCGGAACTGGCGGGTCAGCGCGTCGGGGAGGGCGACGGCCGGGAGCGGGAAGGTGCGGGGGAGGCGCGGCGGGTCCGTCGGACGGGCCGGTTCCGTGGGGCCTGTGGGGCCTGTCGTGCGTGTGGGATCTGTAGGGCCTGTAGGGCCTGTCATGCGTGTGGGACCTGTGGGGTCCATAGGGAGTGCGGTCACCTCGGTGCCCTTCCCGTCAGGAACCGCAGCGGATTGCGCCGCGTCAGCCCGTCGATCAGCTCCTCGTCCGCCCCGGCCGCCCGCAGCCGCGGCAGGAAGAACCGGAAGAGGTGCCCGTACCCGCCGCCGCCCTCGCCGGTCAGATAGCCGTGCCGGGAGACATCGCAGCTGAGCAGCACCCGGTCCGCGTGCCCGGCCTCCAGCAGCGCCAACAGCAGCCGCAGCCGTACCGCGTCGCTCTGGTAGCGCTCCTTGCCGACGGTGTCGAAGGCGACATACGCGCCGGCCGCCGCCACCTTCCGGTGGACGGCCGGGTCGTCGAGCAGGTCCTGATGGCCGATGCTGATCCGGTGCGGCGGCAGCCCGGCCGCCGTCAGCAGCTCCAGCTGGGCGAGACCGCCGCGGCCGAGCTGCGCGTGGGTGGCCAGCGACAGGCCGGTAGCGGCGGCCGCGCGGGCGGCGGCGGCCAGCGTCCGCGTCTCCGGCTCGCTCGGCGCGTCTCCGTGGCTGCCGGCCTCGCCGACGACACCCGGACGGATACCTGTGGTGCCGCACCCGTGCTCGATCTCGTCGGTCAGCGCCGCGGCCAACCGCCCGGTGTCCGCGGTGGCGACCCCCGGCGGGTGGAACGCCTCGTGGTACCAGCCGGTGCCCGCGACGACCGCCACGCCCGACGCCTCGGCGATCCGGGCCAGGGCGCGGACGTCCCGGCCCATGCCCCGGCAGGTCAGCTCGATGACGAGGGCGAGCCCGAACTCCTCGCGCAGCACGGCGAGTTCGGCGGTGACGGCGGGCCGGTGGCGTTCGGCCAGGACCGCCGCCGGGTCGGTGCCGCGGGTGAGATCGAGGGCCAGATGCTCATGGGCGAGCACCGGCCCGCGTACGGCGCACACAGGCAGCGGACCCGAAACGGTGCGCAGCAGGTCGTGCCTGTCGTGCCTGACGTGCGGGTCGTGGGGTGCGTGCAGGTCGGTCATGGAGGTCCTTCCCCGGCCGTGTCGTACGCGGCCGCGCCCCGCTCCGGGCGGGGTACCCGAGCTCAGGACGTGAGGGGGGTGAACAGGCCCAGCCAGTACAGGACGTTGAGGAGGACGCCGCCGGCGATGACCGCGGCGGGGCCCGCCGCCATCCGGACCACGATCCGCCCCATCGCCTCGTTCAGCAGGTACAGCCCGCCGACGACCAGGATGCCGAGGCCGCCACCCATGGCGTTGGCGGCCATCAACGAGCCGAAGAGGATGGCCAGTTGAAGGGTGTCGCCGATCGCGCCCCGCAGCCGCTCCGAGGAGTCGCGTACGGACGGCAGCCTGCCCAGGACCCGGCCGATCCCGCTGAGGGCCAGCACCTCGACGGCGAAGACCAGCGCACCGCACACCAGCGCCAGCCACGGGTTCGGCAGCAGATAGCCGAGCGGATAGACGACGGTGAAGCCCGCGATGCCGTACGCGCCGGAGGCCAGCGCGGTGGTGGCGATCAGCGGGAGGAACCCGAACGCGCGGTAGAAGTCGACCTGCGCCGCCTCCGCGTACTGCCCTTTGGCGATGAGGAAGCTGGTCGCCTCACCGCCCCCGAACATGTGCGTCTGCGACAGCAGGCACACACCGGCGCCGAGCACCATGAACAGCGGCAGATGGCGCCGCAGTCGGGCCGCGCTCGCGCTGAACAGCGACGCCATCGGGTCATCGGCGCCTTCCTCGTCCGGCATCGCCCCGTCCCGGTCGCCCGCCCGCCGCTCCCGCAGGTCCTTGGCCACGGCGAACCCGATCAGCATCAGCACACCGGCCGCCATCGCCAACGACCCGGCGAACACCTTCGGCCACAGCTTCATCGTCAGCACGACGAGCACCAGCTCCACCACGCCCACGAGGGCGCCCCGCGCCCTGCCGAACTGCTTGCTGACCGCCAGCACCGGGAACAGCGCGAACAGGAAGAGAATCGGCGTCGCCATCTGCTGCATGGCCGTCAGGAAGTCGACCGGCAGGCGGTGCGCCGCGTCGTCGGCCCCCTTGAGACCGAAGACGACCACCGCGCCCCACGCGCCGCCCAGCACCGGCGCCAGCCACTTCCGCGGCGCGAGGATGCCGAGAACGTCGGTCGGCAGGAACACCAGCCAGGGATTGAGCACCCCGGACGACAGCGCCATCGGCGCGCCGAGCCCGAAGACGAACCCCGCCGAGAGCCCGAAGGACACCGCGGTGGTCGCACCGCGCCTGGCCCGCCCCTGGACGAAGTCCAGCATGAACGGCCGTACGCCGTCGTTGAAGACCGCCAGCGCCAGATGCGAGACGAACGCGGTCAGCGCACACAGGGCGATGACCGTCAGCCGCTGCGCCGGAGTGAAGTCCAGTCCGCCCGCCGCGGCGGCCAGTTGGGCGCCCACGGGGTGTCAGGCGGTACGGGCGGCGAGGGCGCGGGCGAGCGCGGGCGTGATCGCGTCGATCTGGTCGACGGCGAAACCGAAGACCTTCTTGCCCTCGTCCAGCAGCGCCTCGATCTGCGCACCGCTGGGGACCGACCGCCCGAAGGTGTGGCAGGCGGCCGCGCCCATCAGGCCGACCAGCACACCGAGCGAGGCACCGGCCCCGGTGTGGCAGGTGCCGAGGAAGTAGTCGGCCCGCCCGGCCCGCAGCTGCACCGCCGCGTCCATGTCGCTGCTGACGACGATCTCGACGCCCGGCAGCCCGAGGCCCGTCACCGCGCTCGCGACCTCGGACTTGCCGACGCCGCCGGTGAGGATCTTCGTCATGGTGTGTCCCTTCGCGACGAGGCGTCCGCCCGCACCGCCGGGCCGGTGCGCGCGGGCGGTTCCGCGCGCAGGACGGCGAGGTGCAGAGCCAGGAAGTTGATCTCCGAGCGGGGCAGCGTGGCGCCCAGCTCCCGGCCGGCCCGTACGGCGACGGCACGGGCACGGGCGACCGCCTCGGGATGGCCGGCGAGCTCCGCGGCCACCGCCGCGTCGGTGTGGAACTCCTCGACGGACTCGCCGTCCAGCAGCCGGGTCAGCGCCATCAGCAGATGGCTGGTGAGCATCCCCGCACTGTCCTCGGTGACCCGCCGCCCCTCGGCGGCCAGCGCCTCCAACTCGTCCGCCACGAACGCGGCGACCTCCGGCCGCACCCGGCCGCTCTCACGGAAGATCCGGATGCGCCGGGCGAGTGGGGATTCCATGGGCGGCCGCCCTTCCCTCGACGGGACAGTAGCCAGGGATCTGGATTCTCCCCCTGGGTGCCGCCGCCCATGCGCCGTCCGTCACCCGCTGGCAGACGCAGATCCTCCCGCAGCCGCCCAGGGACCCTCGCCACCCGGACGAGTAAGCCCTATGGCGTCCTCGCGATCAGATACCGGAACACATTCGGCATCCACACCGTGCCGTCCGCCCGCTGATGCGGATGCAGCGCCTCGCCCAGCTCCTTCTCCACCAGCCGCTGCTCGGTCGCCTCCAGAGCCCTGTCGAACAGCCCCGTCGACAGCAGCCCGCGCACCGCGCTCGCCAGATCCGCGTACCCGAACGGGCAGGCCACCCGGCCCGACCCGTCCGGCCGCAGCCCGGCCCGCTCCGCCAGTTCCTCCAGGTCGTCCCGGTGGGTCGGCCGCCATCCCGCGGAGCCGACGACGGATTCCCGCGGCGCATCGGCCAGCCGCCGCTGCGCCACCCGCAGCACTCCGGCCGTCGCACACCGCTCCACCGGGCCCCAGCCGCCCAGCACCACCGCGCCGCCCCGCTCCACCAGCCGGGTCGCCGCGGTCAGCGACGCCGTCAGCCCCTCGACACTGCTCACACAGCCCACCGGATGAAATGCGGTCACTACGTTGTAGGCGGACGCGGACGCGGACGCGGAGGCAGAGGCGAAGGCGGCATCGCCGGACGCCGCTGCCTCCGGCCCGCCGCTGATCAGCCGGGTCGGCTCCGGCCCGCGGTCCGGCGTCAGCCGCTCACGCGCCAGCTCCAGCCGCCACTCGTCCGCATCCACACCACTGACCTGCGCACCGCGCGCCGCCGCCAGCAGCAGCGCCAGCCCCGAGCCACAGCCGAGCCCCAGCAACCGGGTGCCGGGACCGACACCCAAACGGTCGTACGCGGCTTCATACAGCGGTACCAGCATCCGCTCCTGGATCTCCGCCCAGTCACGGGCGCGCGCCCGTGAGCCGACCGCCTCCGGAAGGCCGTCGGAATCCATGGATACGGAAGTCGGAAGCTGCTGCCGCACGAGCGTGGGTGACATCGAAAGCGCCCCTATTCGCCGAGAACCCGAAGCTGATCAGTGCCGTCCGCCCCCGATGTTTTCGCGCGTTGTGCGCCCCCGTAATCCAGACAACTGCTCATCCGTCCGGGCGTCCAGGGGATGCGCCGGGGTTGTCTCCCGCGCGCCCCCGTATGCGCCGGGCCGCGCCCCGAAGCGCCGTTCCAGGGTGCCCCGGCGCGCGTGCTTCTGCCATGCAACGGCCGTCGGCCCGTGCGCCCTGGCCCTACGGTGGGCCGTACCGGGATGATTCCGGGGCGACGCCGGACAGTCTCGCGACAGGGCCGGTGCCGGAGGCAGGCAACACGCCAGTAACATCGCCGCGGTGATCGTTGCCCCGGCATACGATCGGCCTCCATCGTGCGGCGTACGCGGTGGTACGTACCGGCTTGAGTGGCGCTGAGCGGCTTCTCCGCAGATCGACGCACCACTCCCACGGCATAACCCATGACCAGAAACTGACTGGTACGTGCAAAATATTTGGGATGCCCCGGAATCGGAACACTGGGCGACCCCGGCTCGTTGTCACGACGTGAGCACGACACCACCAGTCCTCGCCGCCGAGCTGGCGCTCGCGTGGGCCGATATTCAACGGCACCACCCCGAGCTGCCGGACCTGGCCGCGCCCGAGTCCCTGATCGGAGAGTCCTCGTCCGCCTGCGGCGCCGAGCTCTCCTTCGAACGGCTGCTCCATGAGGCAGTCCATGGCATCGCCGCCGCCCGCGGCATCCGAGACACCTCCCGCGCAGGCCGCTACCACAACCGCCGGTTCCTGGCGATCGCCGAGGAGCTGGGCCTGGACCACGTCGACGAGCCCCATCCCAGTAGCGGCTTCTCCCTGGTCACGCTCAGCACCGACGCCAGAAGGCGCTACCGCCCCACCATCGAGCGACTGGCCAGAGCCCTCAAGGCACACACCGCCGCGACGGCCACCGACACCACCCGCAGCTTCCGCGGCCCGGCCGCCCGGCACGGCTCCTCCGGGGGCGGCGTCCGCGTCAAGGCCGTCTGCGACTGCGGGCGCAATGTCCGGGTCGTTCCGTCGGTGCTGGCGCAGGCGCCCATCGTCTGCGGCGGCTGTGGCAAGCCCTTCCGTATCCCCGAGGTGGCCGCGGTCGGCTGACCGTGCGGCGTGTGGCACAATGAACAGCTGTACTCGACAGCCGCATAGGACCCCTCTCTCCTCCGGCTGACGCGTCCATCGGGCACTCCGAGTACCGCAACCCCACGTGGCATCCCGTTGTGCCCAACCACGTCAAGACCAGGAGACACCACTTCCGTGGCAGTCAAGATCAAGCTGAAGCGCCTGGGCAAGATCCGCGCGCCTCACTACCGCATCGTCATCGCCGACTCCCGTACCCGCCGTGACGGCCGGGCCATCGAGGAGATCGGCCTGTACCACCCGGTGCAGAACCCCTCGCGCATCGAGGTCGACTCCGAGCGTGTCCAGTACTGGCTGGGTGTCGGCGCGCAGCCGACCGAGCCCGTCATGGCCATCCTCAAGGTCACCGGCGACTGGCAGAAGTTCAAGGGCCTGCCGGCCCCGGCGCCCATGAAGGTCGCCGAGCCGAAGGCCGACAAGCGCGCCCTCTTCGAGGCCGCTGCCAAGGCTTCCGGCGACGAGCCCAAGGGTGAGGCCATCACCCCGAAGGCGAAGAAGGCTGACAAGAAGGCGGATGAGGCTGCGGCCGAGTCCACCTCCGAGTCGACCGAGGCCTGAGCATGCTCGAGGAAGCCCTCGAGCACCTCGTCAAGGGCATCGTCGACAACCCCGATGACGTGCAGGTAGCCTCGCGCACCCTGCGCCGCGGGCGCGTCCTCGAGGTCCGGGTCCACCCCGACGACCTCGGCAAGGTGATCGGCCGCAACGGCCGTACCGCCCGTGCCCTGCGGACCGTCGTGGGCGCCATCGGCGGCCGGGGCATCCGCGTCGACCTCGTCGACGTCGACCAGGTTCGCTGACAGTTGAACACCGGCTCGGGCCGGGGAGGGCCTTGGGCCCGCCCCGGCCCGTAGTCGTCTACGGACTCATGCCGTAGGCACACGTAAGGGAGTACTTAGCGTGCAGTTGGTAGTGGCACGGATCGGCCGAGCCCACGGCATCAAGGGCGAGGTCACGGTGGAGGTGCGCACCGACGAGCCCGAGCTGCGGCTCGCACCGGGTGCGGTGCTCGCCACCGACCCCTCCTCCGCAGGACCGCTGACCATCGCGACCGGGCGGGTGCACAGCGGCCGGCTGCTGCTGCGCTTCGAGGGCGTCCAGGACCGTACGGCCGCGGAGGCGCTGCGCAACATCCTGCTGATCGCGGAGGTCGACCCCGAGGAAGTCCCGGAGGACCCCGAGGAGTTCTACGACCACCAGCTGATCGACCTCGATGTGGTCACCCGTGACGGCACTGCCGTCGGCCGCATCCTGGAGATCTCGCATCTGCCCTACCAGGACCTGCTGATCGTCAAGCGGCCCGACGGCAGCGAGGTCATGGTGCCGTTCGTCAGCGAGATCGTCCCGGAGATCGACCTTGAGGAGCAGCGCGCGGTCATCGACCCGCCGCCCGGCCTCCTCGACGAGAACCAGGCGGAGATCGCCACCGGCCGCGAGGACAGCTGATGCGGCTCGACGTCGTCACGATCTTCCCCGAGTACCTGGAGCCGCTGAACGTCTCCCTCGTCGGCAAGGCCCGCGCCCGGGGGCAGCTCGATGTGCGCATCCACGACCTGCGGGACTGGGCGCACGACAAGCACAACACCGTCGACGACACCCCCTACGGCGGCGGCCCTGGCATGGTCATGAAGCCGGAGCCGTGGGGCGAGGCGCTGGACTCCGTCGTCGGGTCCGGGGAGGGCGACGCCCGGCCGGTGATCGTCGTCCCCACCCCCAGCGGCAAGCCCTTCACCCAGCAGCTCGCCGTCGAACTCTCCGCCAAGCCCTGGCTGGTGTTCACCCCGGCCCGCTACGAGGGCATCGACCGCCGCGTCATCGAGGAGTACGGCGACCGCTTCGACGTCCGCGAAGTGTCCATCGGCGACTATGTCCTGGCCGGTGGCGAGGCCCCGGTCCTCGTCATGGTCGAGGCCGTCGCCCGGCTGCTGCCCGGTGTCCTCGGCAACGCCGCCTCCCACCAGGACGACTCCTTCGCCCCCGGGGCGATGGCCGACCTCCTGGAAGGCCCCGTCTACACCAAGCCACCGGAGTGGCGTGGCCGCGGCATCCCCGACGTGCTGATCAGCGGCCACCACGGGAAGATCGCCCGCTGGCGCCGCGACGAGGCGTTCCGTCGCACCGACCGCAACCGCCCCGATCTGATCGGGCGCGCCGACCCCGCCGTCTTCGACAAGAAGGACCGCGAAATCCTCGCGGCACTGGGCTGGTCGCAGGGAACGGACGGCCGATTTGGGCGTACGAGCGAGGCCGTGGAAGAATAGGCCGCTGCTGTGTGCGTCCGGCGCGCGCCCCTGCCACAGGGGGAACGACGCCCGCCCGACGGAACGGCATCCGAAACCCTTCTTACGACATTCCGCTGATGACCTGTGGCATCAGCGAAGAAAGCAGACGCAATGTCTCACCTGCTCGACACCGTCGACTCCGCGTCGCTGCGCAGCGACGTCCCGGCGTTCCGCCCCGGCGACACCGTCAACGTCCACGTCCGCGTCATCGAGGGCAACCGCTCCCGTGTGCAGCAGTTCAAGGGCGTTGTCATCCGCCGTCAGGGCGCCGGCGTGCGCGAGACCTTCACGGTCCGCAAGGTCAGCTTCTCCGTCGGCGTCGAGCGCACCTTCCCGGTGCACACCCCGATCGTCGAGAAGATCGAGATCGTGACCCGCGGTGACGTCCGCCGCGCCAAGCTGTACTACCTCCGTGACCTCCGCGGCAAGGCCGCGAAGATCAAGGAGAAGCGCGAGCGCTGAGCCGCTCCGCCCCGGACCGCGATTTTTTGCGCCGGGGCAACGCTTGGCGACGCTCGCGTCGGGCGTCCGGGCCCGGCCGGTTAGGCTCAGGGCCCGATGGACACTGACGCACAGCTCTCGGAGCGCGACCACTCTCCCGCCCCCACCAAGGGGCCGGAGCAGCGGTCGCGCTCCGCGCGTTTCCTCGCAGGTTTCGCCGGCCTCCGGCACCGGCCGGTCACCCTCCTCGCGCTCTGTCTGGCCTTTCTGCTGCTTCTCAGCAACTTTGTGATGCAGCCCTTTCTGATCCCCAGCTCCTCCATGGAGAACACCCTGCGGATCGGGGACAGAGCGCTGGTCAACAAGCTGGCGTACCGTTTCGGCGGCGAGCCGCGCCGGGGCGATGTCGTGGTATTCGACGGCACGGGGTCTTTCGTTCACAGGGAGCCGGGGGAGAATCCCGTCACGGGACTGCTGCGCGGCGCCGGCGCGGCGCTGGGCCTGGCCCGGCCCGCCGAGACCGACTACGTCAAACGCGTGATCGGCGTCGGCGGTGACCGTGTGACCTGCTGCGACAAACGGGGGCGGATCAAAGTGAACGGTAAGCCCGTGACCGAGGGCTATCTCTACCCGGGGGACGCGCCGTCCTCGGTGGAATTCGACATCGTGGTGCCGGAGGGAAAGCTGTGGGTGATGGGGGACCACCGCGCCAGATCCAGCGATTCCCGCGACCACCTCGGCGAGCCGGGCGGCGGCACCGTCCCGGTCGGCAAGGTGATCGGCCGGGCGGACTGGATCAGCTGGCCGGTGAGCCGCTGGACCACCCTCGACCACCCACGGTCCTACGACGGCATACCCGCGCCGGCAGGTCCCCATGGGTAACCGCGGACGCCCCCGCCACGGGGGCCAGAGCGCCACGGGACGGGGCCGCGGCGCCCGCCGTGCGCACGGCGGCACCGGGGGGCAGGGGGAGGCCGACGGCTCGTCCGGGGGCCGCCCGGCGACCGGCGGGCGGGCTGAGCGACGCCGCCAGGCGCGGCGCATCAAACGCCGCAGGCAGCGCTCCTACCTCAAGGAAATCCCCATCCTCATCGGCGTGGCGCTGGCCATCGCCCTCGTCCTGAAGACCTTCCTCGTCCAGGCGTTCGTGATCCCGTCGGGCTCCATGGAGCAGACGATCAAGATCGGCGACCGGGTGCTGGTCGACAAGCTCACCCCCTGGTTCGGCTCGAAACCCGAGCGCGGCGACGTCGTCGTCTTCAAGGACCCCGGAAACTGGCTGCCGCCCGCCGAGAAGGCCCGCATCGGCGACGACGGGCCGGTCGTTAAGCAGTTCAAGGAATTCATGGCCTTCATCGGGCTGCTGCCGTCTGCCGATGAACAGGACCTGATCAAACGGGTGATCGGCGTCGGCGGAGACACCGTCAAATGCTGCGACAAACAGGGCCGCGTCACCGTCAACGGCACCCCCCTGACCGAAGCGTACGTGCACCCCGGCAACCCGCCCTCCCAACTGAAGTTCACCGTCAACGTCCCCACCGGGCGGATCTTCGTCATGGGCGACCACCGCTCCGACTCCGCCGATTCGCGCTTCCACTTGGACGAGCCGTACCGTGGCACGGTCTCGGAGGAGAACGTCGTCGGCAGCGCCGCCGTGATCGCCTGGCCGTTCAGCCACTGGCGGCACCTCGAAGAGAACGACACCTTTGCGACCGTGCGCGACGCGCCGGGCGCGAAGACGACGGCCGCCGGAGCGCCGCATAGGGTGTCCCCCGAGACTTTGGCTGTACTCCCGACCCCTGCGGAACTCCCGCTCGTTATGGGAGTGGTGGGCCTGCACCGATTTTCGGGTGGGCGAAAGCGTGGAGTAAGGAGCAGATGTGGGGGACTTGGCGGTCGGCGCGCGGTCCGGAACCGAAGAGCCCGAAGAGCCGGCGGGGCAGGCTGAGTCCCCGGAGCCGGTGACGAGTTCCGTGCATCAGGCGCAGCCACAGCGGTCAGCACAGACCGACGGGCCCGCGGACCAGAAGGAGAGCGGCAGCGTGAAGAAGGGCAAGAAGCCACGCGCCTTCTGGAAAGAGCTGCCCATCCTCATCGGCATCGCCCTACTGCTCGCGCTGCTGATCAAAACGTTTCTGGTGCAGGCGTTCTCCATCCCGTCGGACTCCATGCAGGACACCCTGCAGCGCGGCGACCGGGTCCTCGTCGACAAGCTGACGCCGTGGTTCGGGTCGGAGCCGCAGCGCGGCGAGGTCGTCGTCTTCCACGACCCCGGCGGCTGGCTCAACGAGGTGCCGATGGCCGAGCCCAACGTCGTCCAAGAGGTCCTCAGCTTCATCGGCCTGATGCCGTCGTCCAAGGAGAAGGACCTGATCAAGCGGGTCATCGCGGTCGGCGGCGACACCGTCGAATGCAAGGGGACCGGCCCGGTCAAGGTCAACGGCAAGGCCCTCAAGGAAGACTCCTACATCTACCCCGGTGCCACTCCCTGCGGCGACCGGCCGTTCGGCCCGATCCACGTCCCCAAGGGCCGGATCTGGGTCATGGGTGACCACCGAGACGACTCCCTCGACTCCCGCTATCACCAGAATCTCAAGGGCGGCGGCACCGTCTCCGTGGAGCGGGTCGTCGGCCGCGCCTTCACGGTCGCCTGGCCGATCAACCGCTGGGCGACCCTCCCGGTGCCCGACACGTTCGACCAGGCCGGGATCAACCAGACATTGGCCGCGGCTCCGGCCGCGCTGGGCCTCGCCGGCGCCGTACCGATCGTTCTGTGGCGCCGCCGGAGGCTGACCGGAGAACGTACCCCCAGGTAGGGTGCCGTCCCAGATCTTCGACGCGGGCCGCGCCCGCGGGGTGGGAGCGCTGGGATGAGCAGCAGTACGGAACGCCAGACCGG
Source organism: Streptomyces sp. NPDC050636 (assembly GCF_040654775.1). Lineage (NCBI taxonomy): Bacteria > Bacillati > Actinomycetota > Actinomycetes > Kitasatosporales > Streptomycetaceae > Streptomyces > Streptomyces sp. NPDC050636. The sequence goes on along the minus strand of NZ_JBFAIP010000073.1, from coordinate 7,565 downwards.
ACAGCACACTGCCCGCAGCCGGACCACGGGCAGTGTGCTGTCCGGTCTTGCTGTGGCCGCAGGCTGTGCGCTGTTCCTCGGCGGCTTCGTATGGGGGGCACTGGTCTACCGCCCGTACACGGTGCCGACCGACTCGATGTCGCCGACGATCTCCGCCGGCGCCCGGGTGCTGGCCGAGAGGGTCGACGGCTCCGCGATACGCCGCGGCGACGTCGTCGTCTTCAAGGACAAGGTGTGGGGCGACCTGCCGATGGTCAAGCGCGTCGTCGGCGTCGGCGGCGACAAGGTCGCGTGCTGCACCAAGGACGGCCGCCTGACCGTCAATGGAACTCCCATCGAGGAACCGTATCTGCAAGGCGACGGACCCGCCTCACCCACCGGCTTCAAAGCCACCGTCCCCACCGGCCAGCTCTTCCTGCTCGGCGACCACCGCAACGACTCCCTCGACTCCCGCGTCCACCTCACCGACGGCGACGACGGCTCCGTACCGCGCAGCGCCGTGCAGGCCCGAGTGGACGCCAGCGCCTGGCCGCTCGGCAGCATCGGCATGATGCACCGCCCCGCGGCCTTCACGGAGCTGCCGGGCGGCACCTCACAGCCCGGCCCGGTGCAACCTCTCACCTTCGCCGTCCTGGCCGGCGCGGTTCTCATCCTGGTCGGCGCGGCCCATGGGCCGATCACCCGACGGAAGAGGCGTAAGAGTGCGTGAGGTGCGCGACGTGGGTGGTGGCATGGGTCGAGGCGTGAGCAGGGAAACGGGAGACGGCATGAGTGAGGGTGTGGGCGGTGGCGCTCCCGACGAGCCGACCGAGGTGCGGCAGGTCTCCCGCGTCGTGCTCCTCGACCCCGACGACCGGATCCTGCTGCTGCACGGCTTCGAACCGGACGACCCGACCGACACCTGGTGGTTCACCCCCGGCGGCGGCCTGGAAGGCACCGAGAGCCGTGAGGCGGCGGCCCGTCGCGAGCTCGCTGAGGAGACCGGCATCACAGACGCCGTCATCGGGCCTGTCCTGTGGAAACGCCGCTGTTCCTTTCCGTTCGACGGGCGGCGCTGGGACCAGGACGAGTGGTACTACCTGGGACGAACCGACCGCACCGCCACTCACACCGGCGGGCTGACGGACCTGGAGCGACGCAGCGTCTCGGGACTGAGGTGGTGGACTTCGGCGGAACTGTCCGCCTCGCATGAGACGGTGTATCCGACCAGACTCGCCGAGCTGCTGCGCACGCTGCTCGACGAAGGGCCCCCGAGTGCGCCGGTGCTCCTGGAGACCGAGAGGGTCTGACGCACAATAGGGGGACGCACGGCTGAAGGGGATCTGCCATGAGCGCCGAGGACCTCGAGAAGTACGAGACCGAGATGGAGCTGAAGCTCTACCGGGAGTACCGCGACGTCGTCGGGCTGTTCAAATATGTGATCGAGACCGAGCGCCGCTTCTACCTCACCAATGACTACGAGATGCAGGTGCACTCGGTCCAGGGCGAGGTGTTCTTCGAGGTCTCGATGGCCGACGCTTGGGTCTGGGACATGTACCGCCCGGCCCGGTTCGTCAAGCAAGTACGGGTGCTGACGTTCAAGGATGTGAATATCGAGGAGCTCAATAAGAGCGACCTTGATCTTCCGGGGAGCTGAGGGCCGGGCTGCTGGGGCTGGGCTGCTGGGGCTGGGCTGGGCTGCGCGGCGGCTGTGTGGTGGCTGCGTGGTTGGCGCGCCGCGGCGGCTTCAACGTGGGTGAGGCCCGGCACGGAGACGTGCGCTGAGGACCGACCGTGACCGGGGTCAGTTCCTTCCCCCGGCCACGCCGCCGCCGTACCGCCTGCGGGTGACGGGGTTATCCACAACCGACGGGTTGTGCACCAAGATCCAATAGATGGTGGCGGGGGCGTCAGAGTCGGTGCCGGAGGTGGTGCCGCATGAACGCCATGCAGGCCGGCCCGGGGGCCGGGAAGCCGACGCAGCTCGGGGACACGACGCAGGCCGGGGGCCGGGCGGAAGCCGGGTGCCGGGCGGAGGCCGAGGAACGGACGAAGGCCGCTGCGGCCGGGCCAGAGGCCGGAACCCACACGCGCACGGGAGCCGCCGAGGCCGCGGACGGCGCGGAGCGGGACGGGCGCGCGGCGCGGGGGAGAGCATCGGCCAGTGGGCCGGCAAGCGAGTCGGCCCGCGGGCCGGGCAGCAGGGCGCGCACCGGCCGTCGACAAAAACCGCGGCGTCACAAGCCGGGCGACACCGCCGAGCGCCGCCCCGCCCGCACGTCGACCGACCCTCGGCGTGCGCTCGGCCGCTACGGCGAGGACCTGGCAGCCCGGCGGCTCAGCGAGGCCGGGATGCGGATCCTGGACCGAAACTGGCGCTGCCGCGACGGCGAGATCGACATCGTGGCCGCAGACGGTGACGCACTCGTGGTCTGCGAGGTCAAAACCCGCCGCGCCGGGTCGTACGAACACCCTATGGCCGCCGTACGCGCCGAGAAGACCGAACGACTACGACTGCTCGCGGAACGCTGGCTGGAACGAAACGGCGGCCCGCCACCCGGCGGCGTACGCATCGATGTCGTCGGTGTGCTCCTGCCCGCCCGCGGCGCACCCGTCGTCGAACACGTACGGGGGGTGGCGTGATGGGATTCGCCCGCACCTGCTCCGTCGCCCTGGTCGGCGTCGAAGGCGTCGTCGTCGAGGTCCAGGCCGACCTGGAGCCCGGCGTCGCGAACTTCACCCTGGTCGGGCTGCCGGACAAGAGCCTGGTCGAATCCAAGGACCGCGTGCGCGCGGCGGTGGCGAATTCCGGCGCCGAATGGCCGCAGAAGAAACTCACCGTCGGACTCAGCCCGGCATCCGTCCCCAAAAGCGGCAGCGGCTTCGACCTCGCCGTGGCCTGCGCGGTCCTCGGTGCCGCCGAGCGCCTCGACCCCCGCGAGCTCACCGACCTGATGATGATCGGCGAACTCGGACTGGACGGCCGGGTGCGCCCCGTACGCGGAGTGCTGCCCGCCGTCCTGGCCGCCGCCGACGCCGGATACCGCCAGGTCGTCGTGCCGGAACAGACCGTCGCCGAAGCCTCGCTCGTCCCCGGCGTCTCCGTCCTCGGCGTGCGCAGCCTGCGCCAACTCATCGCCGTCCTCACCGACGAACCCGTCCCGGACGAGGACGAGACGCTGGAAGAAGGCCGCCCCGACCCTCTCCTGGCCGGCCTGGTCGTCCCCGGCACAGGCGTCGGTGCAGGGCTGCCACCCGGAGACCGCACCCTCGACCTGTCCGATGTCGCAGGCCAGCACAACGCCCGCCGCGCCCTGGAGGTAGCCGCCGCCGGACGCCACCACATCTTCTTCAAAGGCCCGCCCGGAGCCGGCAAAACCATGCTCGCCGAACGTCTCCCAGGGCTGCTACCGCCCCTGTCCCCCAAGGAATCACTGGAGGTCACCGCCGTCCACTCGGTAGCCGGCACCCTCCCGCCGGGGCAACCACTCGTCGACCGGCCGCCCTACTGCGCCCCGCATCACTCCGCGACCATGGCGTCCCTCGTCGGCGGCGGCACCGGACTGCCCCGCCCCGGAGCCGTATCGCTGGCCCACCACGGCGTGTTGTTCGTGGACGAGGCCGCGGAATGCAGCGCAAAGGTCCTGGACGCACTCCGCCAGCCGCTGGAATCCGGCCACGTCGTCGTCGCCCGGGCCGCCGGCATGATGCGCATGCCCGCCCGCTTTCTGCTCGCACTCGCGGCCAATCCCTGCCCTTGCGGGCGGCACGGCACCAGCGGTGGCGGCTGCGAATGCCGCCCGTCCTCGATCCGCCGCTACCAGGCCCGGCTCTCCGGTCCCCTGATGGACCGCGTGGACCTGCGGATCGCCGTGGAACCGGTCGCCCGCTCCGAACTGATCGCCCTCGGCCGTGGCGCCGAAACCAGCGCGGAAGTAGCCGAACGCGTACGGGCCGCACGCGAACGCGCCGCAGCCCGCTTCGCCGGCACCCCCTGGCACACCAACAGCGAGGTCCCCGGCCATGAACTGAGAACCCGATGGCAGGTACACCCTGGCGCACTGGCCCAGGCCGAACGCGACCTGGAATGCGGCCTGCTGACCGCCCGAGGCCTGGACCGCGTCCTCCGCGTCGCCTGGACAGCCGCCGACCTAGCCGCCCGCGACCGCCCCACAACCGAAGACGTCAACTGGGCACTGGAACTACGCACCGGCGTACGACGCGGCACGGTGACGGCCGTGGGAGGGCGATAGGCCGGGGGGCGCTGGGAGGAGAGGGAGGAGGGATCGCTGCTGCGGCCTGGTCGAAGCGCAAGACGCAGGCTGCCGACCGCACGGCCGCACCACGAGCAGGGGGAAACGATGAATGGGACGGACCTGTGGGGATTCGCCAAGGGCGGGGCAGCCGACGGCGTGCACAACCAAAGCCGCGCCACCGCTACGGCAGCGCCCGAGCAGCGGCATGTGCCGCGTACGAGAGACGAGCCGCACCGCACCACACGTACGACTGACCTGGAAGAGCCAGCACAGCAAGCCCCGGACGAGCCACAGCGCATGGCGCGCGCGGCCCTCACCCGCATCCTCGAACCAGGCGATGAAACCGCCGGCCGCTGGCTGCGCGAGATGGGTCCGGAATCCCTCTGGCGCGCGTTGTCCGGCGACGCAGCTCCGCCCAAAGGCGCGTCAGCGACCAAGGTCGAGGGCCTGCGGCTGCGCGCCGCACGAGCCAGCGGCCCCGGCGCGGACCTCGCCGCCGTCGCCGCGCTCGGCGGCCGTTTCATCAGTCCCGGAGACGAAGAATGGCCCCGACAACTGGACGACCTCGGCGACGGCCGCCCCATCGGCCTGTGGGTGCGCGGCCCGGCGAACCTCCGGCTCTGGGCGCTGCGATCGGTCGCCGTAGTCGGCGCGCGGGCCTGCACCGACTACGGCGCCCACCTCGCCGCCACCCTCGGCGCAGGCCTCGCCGACCGGGGCTGGACAGTCGTATCCGGCGCGGCGTACGGGGTCGACGGCGCAGCCCACCGCGGGGCGCTGGCCGCGGACGGCGCGACCGTCGCCGTACTCGCCTCCGGCGTCGACTACGCCTACCCGCGCGGACACACCGAGTTGATCGGACGCATCGCCGAACAAGGCCTGCTGGTAGCCGAGTTACCGCCCGGCGACCACCCCACCCGCAGCCGCTTCGTCCAGCGGAACCGCGTCATCGCCGCACTCACCCGAGGCACCGTGGTCGTGGAAGCCGAACTCCGCAGCGGTTCCCTGGTCACCGCCCGCCGAGCGCTGGCCCTCGGACGCTTCACGATGGGCATGCCGGGACCCGTCACCAGTGGACTCTCCGCCGGCGTACACCAACTCCTGCGCGGCGAGGCCCTGGTGGTCACCCATGCCGACGAGGTCGTCGAACTCGTCGGCAGCATCGGCGACCTCGCCCCGGAGCGGCGCGGTCCGACCCTCACCCGCGACCTCCTGGACCCCGTCGCGACCCGCGTCCTGGAGGCGTTGCCCGCGCGTGGCGGAACGGACACCGCCCACCTGGCACGGGAGTCGGGCACGCCCCGCGACATCACGCAGGGCAAGCTCCTTGAGCTGCAATCCCTCGGATTCGTTCAAAAGTGCGGTGGAGGCTGGGAGTTGGCGCGACGCGCCGAGTCCGCCGGCGCATTCCGGCGAGGCGGTACTTGACCTGGGGCGAACGGGTGAAAGGGTGAGGGGAATGACCGCAGAATCCAGGTTTGCCATGCTTCGGCGCGCCGGGCCGGCCCACAAGGAGACCGTGAAGTGGCGCAGCGGACGCACGGAAGACCGCACGCCGCGTCACCCCGCCCGGTCGCACTGCCCCTCGGGGCCTCGCGTCCGGCACGACGTACGCGTGTCGTCACACCGTACGAGGTAACCCCGAGGTGCGGGCAGCGGAACGTATCTGCGTACCGCCAACCTTGCTTCCTCGCACACCGCGACGCGGCAGTCACGCTACGCTCACAGACAATTCACCCGCACACATCCACCGACCAGTGTCTCGGCAGAACGGCTCAAGGCGACGAATGCCCCAGCACACCTCCGGGTCTGACCGCGCGGCAGTACCTCCCGCCGCGCGCGGCAACGTGCGCCCCGCCGCGCCCACCTCGCTCAACGAGCTGTGGCGCTCCTACAAGGCATCGGGCGACGGGCGGTTGCGGGAGCAGCTGATCCTCCACTACTCGCCCCTGGTCAAGTACGTCGCCGGCCGGGTCAGCGTCGGACTGCCCCCCAACGTCGAACAGGCCGACTTCGTCTCCTCCGGAGTTTTCGGACTGATCGACGCCATCGAGAAGTTCGAACCCGAACGCTCCATCAAGTTCGAGACCTACGCCATCACCCGCATCCGCGGCGCCATGATCGACGAGCTGCGCGCGCTGGACTGGATCCCGCGATCGGTACGGCAGAAAGCCCGCGCCGTGGAACGGGCCTACGCCACGCTCGAAGCGCAGCTGCGCCGCACCCCTTCCGAAGCGGAAGTCGCGGACGAGATGGGCATCGCGCTGGAGGAACTCCACAGTGTGTTCAGCCAGCTGTCCCTGGCGAACGTGGTCGCTCTGGAAGAGCTCCTCCACGTCAGCGGCGAGGGCGGTGAACGGCTGAGCCTGATGGACACCCTGGAGGACACGGCCGCCGACAACCCCGTCGAGATCGCCGAGGACCGCGAGCTGCGGCGACTGCTCGCGCGCGCCATCAACACCCTCCCCGAACGCGAGAAGACCGTCGTCACGCTCTACTACTACGAGGGACTCACGCTCGCTGAGATCGGCAATGTCCTCGGCGTCACGGAAAGCCGGGTCAGCCAGATCCACACCAAGTCCGTACTGCAGCTCAGAGCGAAACTGGCCGACGTCGGACGCTGAGCCTCGTCTCGCCGTGTCGCCATGCGGAGTGCCACGGCGTGCCTGCCATCCGTAGAGTGGTGGTGTGCCAAGGATTCGAGCGGCCTCTGTGGCCGAGCACCGGACGATGCAGCGCGGCGCCCTTCTGGACGCCGCCCGCTCCTTGCTGTCCGAAGGCGGAACGGAAGCGCTGACCTTCCCCGCCCTCGCCGAGCGCACGGGACTCGCGCGCTCCTCCGTATACGAGTACTTCCGCTCCCGCGCGGCCGTCGTCGAGGAGCTGTGCGCTGTCGACTTCCCGGTGTGGGCCGCGGAGGTCGAGGCGGCGATGGACCGCGTCGATACGGCCGAGGAGAAGGTCGAGGCGTACGTACGACAGCAGCTGGCCCTGGTCGGTGACCGCCGCCACCGCGCCGTCGTCGCCATCTCGGCCGGTGAGCTGGACGCCGGCGCGCGCGAAAAGATCCGCGCGGCGCACGGCGGACTGATCGCCATGATCGTCGAGGCCCTTGCCGCTCTGGGCCACGAACAACCCCGACTCGCGGCCATGCTCTTGCAGGGCGTCGTGGACGCCGCGGTGCGCCGCATCGAACTCGGGGCCGCCGAGAACCCGGAGCAGATCACGGAGGCGGCGGTGGCCATGGCGCTACGCGGCGTCCGCGGCTGACCCGGGGAGCCTCCCCCCCCCGCCCCCCGCCCCCCCCGCCCCTCCACCCACTCGACGCTC
>NZ_JBFAIP010000072.1:0-34802 GCF_040654775.1 Streptomyces sp. NPDC050636 | reverse complement strand
GCCCTAGGGCCGGACCGACCCTGACCCATCGGACAGGCCCTAGCTGACCCTCTCCGCCCGGTGGCGCACCGCGCGCAGCCGGACGTCCACCGGCAGCCGGTCGAGCCCCGCCGAGCCGCGCGCATGCGCCATCGACTCGTCGGCGAGGCGCAGCAGGACGGTGCCCGGGTCGGCGTGCGGGGCGAGCGTCAGGACGGCCCGTACCCGCGGCTCGGTCCGGCGTCCGGTCAGCCGTACGTCGGCCCGTTCGACGCCCTCCAGCGACTCCGTCTCGGCCGCCAGGACGGCTTCCAGCGCCCGGCCGCGCAGCAGGGCGCCCTCGCCGTCGCCGCTGTCAACGAGGATCTCGTTCAGCCGGTGCCTGCGGAGCTGGGCCAGCAGCCACCACAGCAGGAGCAGGACGATGACGGCGAGGGCGGCGATGACGGTGGGCCACCACCAGCCGGTGTCCGTCCAGCGGGTGCGGTTCTGCTCGCTGAGCAGTACGTCGTCGGGCTCGGCCCAGGGCCAGTTGTCGGGCAGATCGAGGTTCCACCGCGCGGCCAGACCCAGCCCGCCGAGCAGCACCGTCCCGCCGGTGCCGAGCAGCACCACGCCGGTCAGGCCCAGCAGCACCCGGTTGGCGGTTCTTCGGACCTGGCGCATCGTGCGCTCACCTCTTCTTCGGGCGCCGGACATCGACGAACAGACCCAGCCGCTGCGCGAGACCCAGCTCCCGCAGGCCCTCGCCGAGCGCTTCGTCCAGGTCGACGCGGACCTCGTCCAGCTCACGGAAGTGCGAGACGACCCGGGCGGTGGCTTTGCGACGGGTGACGGTCATCCGTACGGACTGGACGCCCGCGACCTCCATGGCGCGGTCGCGCAGCACCAGCGCCGCTGCCGAACGGTCCAAGCCCGCCCGGACACCGGGAGCGGTGTGCCGCATCGGCAGCACCTGGCGCAGTCCCGGGGTGACGGCCAGCACGATCAGCCAGATCCCGATGAGCAGGACGGCCGCCGCGATCACGACGAGCCACACGGAGTCGAGGTGTCGGGTGGCCAGTTGGTCGGCGAGCCAGCGGCGCCAGGTCATCGCGTGGTGGCCGGCGCGCACTGCCACCACGTCGTAGAGCAGCAGGCCCGCGGCGCCGAGCAGCACCGCGGCGACGAGGGCGGCGGGCACACTGCGGGCCGACCAGAACCGCCCGGCCCGGTCGTGGTCCTCGGTGCTCGTATGGGCCGCGGACGACGTCGACTGCTCCCACCCGTCCGTGGTGCCCGGCCGTTTGTCGAGCGTCGGCAGTCGCCGGGTGTCCGACGGCTCCGCGTCATCGCTCATGCCGACACCTCGCTGCGTTCAGCCCCGCACTCGCGAGGCGCGCACCTCTCCACGGTTCTCCCCCAGCCTCCGGCCGGGGGGACCCCCACGCTGCGCTCGCTCACAGCACCCTCCCCCGGTCCGTGGTGTCCAGCAGCGGTGAGTGCAGGCGCTCGACGTCCACCGCGACGTGCGACACCTCCATACTCGCCAATGCCCCTACCCGCTCGGTGACTTGGCGACGCACGTCGCCGCACTGCGCGCCGATGTCGGAGGGGTAGCCCAGCTCCACGGCCACCCGCACCCGGGCCTCGCCGAAGTGCTGCTGGCCGTCCCGCCGGTGCACGGTCACCGTCGCATGGGCGTCGGTGGGCGCGGTGGGGGCCGCCTTGTGCAGCGCCTCGCGCGCCGCCTGAGCGGCGATCTTCGCCACCACCCGGTCAGCGATCCTGGTCGCGCCCCGCTCCCCCGCCGGTACGGGAGAGGCAGCGGCGGCCGAGGCCCCCTGGCAGACGGCTGCCACCGGGTCTCACCGCCGCCGGTCGTCGCGGTCGCCGGTGCGGGTACGGAAGAAATCGCCCGGCTCCAGATCGCCGTCCACGAATTTACCCGCCACGAACCCGATGGCGCCCAGCGCCGCCACCAGGACAAACGCCCCGAAACCGCCGAAGTATCCGGCGAAGCCCAGCGCCATACCGGCCACAAGACCGACCACGGCCATGCTCATCATGCGCTCCTTCGCTGCCACTTCGTACGGCCCGGGTCACTGAAGCCGCGACTCCCGTTCCTCTTCTTCATCTTCCTCGTCGGGCAGCTTGACGTCACTGACCGCGATATTGACCTCGACGACCTCCAGGCTGGTCATCCGCTCGACGGCGGCGATGACGTTCTCCCGGACGGCCCGCGCGACATCCGCGATGGAGACGCCGTAATCGACCACGATCTCCAGGTCCAGCGCGGTCTGCACCTCGCCGACCTCGGCCTTCACCCCGCGGGTCGCCGAGGAGCCCTTGCCGCCGCCGGGCACCCGCTCCCGGACGGCGCCGAGCGTGCGGGCGAATCCGCTGCCCATGGCGTGGACGCCGACGACATCGCGGGCCGCGAGTCCGGCGATCTTCTCCACGACTCCGTCGGCGATGGTGGTACGCCCCCGGACCGCGGGGTCGCCGCCGCCCCGTTTGCTGCTGAGTGTCTTCGCGTCTGGATTCTGCGGGGTCTCGGTCATCGACGTTCGTCCCTTCCGCGGGGAAATGCGGGCTGCCCGCTCCGTTCCCCACAGTAGGTCGGGTTACCGGGGCTCGCTCCAGGGATGCGGCAGCGGAGTGCTCCGTCCGGTGCAGCTCCGCACACCTCCTGCCGTACGGGCCGGTCTGCGGCAGGCTGGGAGCAGAGTCCGGGAAAGGGGTGTGCGGTGGCCGCGAACCAGTTGGCACAGACGGTGCGGCAGCAGCTCGGGATCGGCCGGGTGCTGCCGCTCGGTGGGCCCGCGGACGGGGCCTGGATCACCGAGCAGGCGGCCACAGAGGTGTTGCGGACGGCCGTCGGATCGCGGACCGGTGTGCGGGTGGGCACGCTGCGGCTGTCCGTCGCGGAGCCCGACGACGCCCCGGAACCGGCGGTACCGGCACCGCCGAGCGCGCTACCGCCCGGCCCGCTACGGATCGAGGCGGACTTCGCCGCGGTCGCCGACCGCCCGCTGCCCGCCATCGCCGACGGGCTGCGCGCGGCGCTGCTGACTGCGTCCGACCGGGAGCTGGGGCTGGTGGTGAGCACGGTGGATCTGCGGGTGAGCGGGCTCTTGGAGGCGGACGAGGCCGGCGAGGCGGCCGTTTCCCCGCCGACGCCCGCGACACCCACGGCCGACCGAACGCCGACCGTCGCTCCGGACGGCCGGACGGGTTCCACCCAGGCCAGTCCTGAAGGAGCCGCCGCCGCGGCGCTGGCGGTCCCGGGCGTGGCCCGCCTCGCGCCCGCACTCGGCGGCCTGTCCCGCCCGGTACGGCTCGCCGAAGGGCACGCCCTGATCCAGCTGGCGACCACGGCCGGCCATCGCACGCTGGATGTCACCGGCGCGGTGCGGGCGGCGGTGACAGCGGCACTGCCCGCACCGCTGACGGTCGCCGTGCTGGTCACGGCGGTGGAGCGGGGCTAGGGCCTGTCCGACCCTGACCCATCGGACAGGCCCTAGACGAGTAACGCCCTGGGTGGCGTCTTTGCCGCTCACCTTGTGAGCCACCGGAATACCTGCCCGGCGCCCCCGCGTTGTGGCCCCGCAGGGGGACCTTTCACCCCCTACGGGATGTGTTCGACCACGCAACTACTCCCCTACGCCCGCGAGATCACGCAGCCGGCGCGCCTGGGCGGCGCGTTCCGCGGTGCGCTGCTCCTCGTACGTGCGGCCTGCGGCGCCGGCCAGCAGGGCCTTGGTCTCGATGACGGCGTCGCGCGGCGCAGCGGTGAGCGCGGCCGCCAAGTCGGCCACCGTGCCGTCGAGTTCGTCACCGGGCACCACGAGATTGGCCAGGCCCACCCGCTCGGCCTCGTCGGCGTGCACAAAGCGCCCGGTGGCGCAGATCTCCAGCGCACGGGCGTAGCCGACCAGCGCGACCAGGGGGTGCGTACCGGTCAGGTCGGGTACGAGGCCCAGGCTGGTCTCGCGCATGGCGAACTGCACGTCCTGCGCGACGACCCGCAGATCGCAGGCGAGGGCGAGCTGGAAGCCCGCGCCGATCGCATGCCCCTGCACGGCGGCGATGGACACCAGGTCATTGCGCCGCCACCAGGTGAACGCTTCCTGGTATTCGGCGATGGTGGCGTCGAGTTCACCGTCCGAGCCGCGCGCCAAATCGATGAACGACGGCTCGCCGGGGAACCCTTCAGGCGTGAACGCCTGCCGGTCGAGGCCCGCGGAGAAGGACTTGCCTTCACCGCGCAGCACCACGACGCGTACGTTTCCCGGCAGCAGCGAACCCGCCTCGGCCAACGCCCGCCACATGGCCGGCGACTGCGCATTGCGCTTGGCCGCATTGGCGAGGGTCACCGTGGCGATCGCGTCGTCCACGGTGAGCCGCACACCGTCCTTGTCGAGCAGAGTCATGGGGCGCCTCCGAGTCAGCCAGCCGCACACCTGCGTGCGTAAGTGACTGAACGGTAACCTCCCGGCCGGCTGCTCGACCGACCGGGGGCACCGCTGCACTCGGAGTCGCGATCGTCAGGCCGAGGCGGCCTTCTTGCCCCTCGTGGCTCCGCCCCGACCGCGCAGGATCACACCGGATTCACTGAGCATCCGGTGCACGAATCCATAGGAGCGGCCGGTTTCCTCGGCCAGCGCCCGGATGCTCGCACCGGAGTCGTACTTCTTCTTCAGGTCTGCCGCGAGCTTCTCGCGCGCGGCGCCGGTTACCCGGCTGCCCTTCTTCAGAGTCTCGGCCACCCGTGCCTCCTCGTGGGAAGTGCGCTCTGGACTCTCATGATCACCCCTACCCGGCTTCCTGGCCACCCCTTCCCCAAGGTCCGTGCGACATCCTTTGCCGCCGGACGCCTGGCGACAGCGGCCGGAATTCCAGATTCCGACTGTCCCGCGGGCCGTCCGGGCGTCACTTTCTCCGAGAACGGGCAGGTCAGGGGATATGCGACCGAAAAAGGGACGGCCGGGCCCCAGGGGACCCGGCCGTTCGCCGCAGGCTCGCCGATGTATGAGCCGTTCTCACTCAGATGATGGATCACCCGTCGGCCGAATGATCCATACGGCCTTGATCAGGCCAACGCGACCAGGTCCGCGTAGTCCGGGCCCCACAGGTCCTCGACGCCGTCGGGCAGCAAGATGATGCGCTCCGGCTGCAGCGCGTCCACCGCTCCCTCGTCGTGCGTCACCAGGACCACCGCACCGGTGAAGGTGTGCAGCGCGCCGAGGATCTCCTCGCGGCTGGCCGGGTCGAGGTTGTTGGTCGGCTCGTCGAGGAGCAGGACGTTGGCGGAGGAGACGACCAGCGTGGCCAGGGCGAGGCGGGTCTTCTCACCACCGGAGAGCACGCCGGCGGGCTTGTCGACGTCGTCACCGGAGAAGAGGAAGGAGCCCAGCGTCTTGCGGATGGCGACCAGGTCCATGTCCGGGGCGGCCGAGCGCATGTTCTCCAGGACCGTGCGGTCCGGGTCCAGCGTCTCGTGCTCCTGGGCGTAGTAGCCGAGCTTGAGTCCGTGCCCGGGGCGGACCTCGCCGGTGTCCGGCGTCTCCACACCGCCGAGCAGCCGCAGCAGGGTGGTCTTGCCGGCGCCGTTGAGGCCGAGGATGACGACCCGGGAGCCCTTGTCGATGGCCAGATCGACGTCGGTGAAGATCTCCAGGGAGCCGTAGGACTTGGACAGGCCCTCGGCGGTGAGCGGCGTCTTGCCGCAGGGTGCCGGGTCCGGGAAGCGCAGCTTGGCGACCTTGTCGGAGACCCGCACCGCGTCCAGCCCGGCGAGCAGCCTGTCGGCGCGCTTGGCCATGTTCTGCGCGGCGACGGTCTTGGTGGCCTTGGCCCGCATCTTGTCGGCCTGGCTGTTGAGGGCCGCGGCCTTCTTCTCGGCGTTCGCCCGCTCGCGCTTGCGACGCTTCTCGTCGGCCTCGCGCTGCTGCTGGTAGAGCTTCCAGCCCATGTTGTAGACGTCGATCTGCGAGCGGTTGGCGTCGAGATAGAACACCTTGTTGACGACGGTCTCGACCAGGTCGACGTCGTGCGAGATGACGATGAAGCCGCCGCGGTAGGTCTTGAGGTAGTCGCGCAGCCAGACGATGGAGTCGGCGTCCAGGTGGTTGGTCGGCTCGTCGAGCAGCAGGGTGTCGGAATCCGAGAAGAGGATCCGGGCCAGTTCCACGCGGCGGCGCTGACCGCCGGAGAGCGTATGGAGGGGCTGGCCGAGGATGCGGTCGGGCAGGCCGAGGCTGGCGGCGATGGTCGCGGCCTCCGCCTCGGCGGCGTAACCGCCCTTGGTCAGGAACTCGGTCTCCAGGCGCTCGTACTTCTTCATCGCCTTTTCGCGGGTGGCGCCCTTGCCGTTCGCCATCCGGTCCTCGTTCTCACGCATCTTGCGGAGCACGGAGTCCAGGTCGCGGGCGGACAGGATGCGGTCGCGGGCGAGCACGTCCAGGTCGCCGGTGCGCGGGTCCTGCGGCAGGTAGCCGACGGCGCCGGAGCGGGCGACGGTGCCGGCGGCGGGGATGCCCTCGCCGGCGAGCACCTTGGTGAGGGTGGTCTTGCCGGCGCCGTTGCGGCCGACCAGGCCGACGCGGTCGCCCTTGGCGATACGGAAGGAAGCGGACTCGATGAGGATTCGGGCGCCGGCGCGCAGCTCAAGGCCTGAGGCGGTGATCACGGAAAAACTCCAGGGCAGGAAGACGGCGGGTTGGACGGACGGTCCGAGAGCGGTCTACGCCGTCTAATGAACCCAGAGGAGAACTGCCATACAGGCAGTCTAACGGTGCGGTGCAAGCACTTATTTCCGGGCGGCCGTCGAAGACGTCGGTCGGGGAGGCGCGTTGTGCGGCAAGGCGCCCGGCAGCTGCGGATGCGATGTCAGACCCGGCTGCGAGACTGTGATGCAGGTCTCAAAGAAGCTGCTCGGTGAAGGGGTTGCCCGGTGACCTCCGATCACCCCTTCATCGGGTTCGTCGAGTCGATGATCTTCGTCGGGCTCTGTGCAGGGATGGTGACCCTCATGACCAACGCGACCCCGGGTTCCGGTGCGCCCACGATCTACCCGACGCTGCTCTACCGGGACGCCCAGGCCGCGATCCGGCTGCTGACCGATGCCTTCGGCTTCGCCAAGGAGGCGGTGTACGAAGGCGAGGACGGCGCGGTGCTGCACGCCGAGCTGTCGTACGGCAACGGCAGGGTGATGCTGGGCTCCAAGGGGCACGGCGGCGTCTTCGACACGGCGATGGGCGATGCCGGGCCGACCGGCGTCTACGTCGTCGTCCAGGACACCGACGCGCACTTCAAACGGGCCGAGGCGGCCGGGGTGGAGATCCTGATGCCGCCCACGGACCAGGACTACGGCTCGCGGGACTACATGGCGCGGGACGGCGAGGGCAACATCTGGAGCTTCGGGACGTACGTCCCGGGCGCCTCGGCCTGATGCACCCGCCGCCCCCGCCGCGTCGCTCAGGCTCCGCCCGTGTGCACCTGGAACGCCGCACGGCGTACGGCCTTGGCGAGCGCCGGGTCGGGATGGGCCGCGGCGAGCGCGACCAGCACCTGCACGGTGCGCGGGTGACCCACTGCGCGTACCTCCGCCAGGAGCCGCGGTACGGAGCCCTGGACCGCCGAGTCGAGGTGCCGGACCAGCAGTTGGGTCTCGCCGTGGTCCGCGACGGCCGCCGCGGTGTCCACCCACAGCCAGGTCAGTTCCTCGCGGGTGAGCACATCGGGCGCGTCCTCCGGGTCACCGCCCTCGTGCTCGACCAGCCACAGCAGGGCGTACGGCCGCAGCCCCGGCTCATCGGCCGCCGCGCGTACGGCGGGTTCGGCCGGGGCGCCGACCGCGCGCAGCGCCTCGAAGGCCAGCCCGCGCAGCAGCGCGTCCTCGCCGCGGGCCACGGTCAGCAGCTCCTCGACGGCGGCGCCGACGGAGCGGGCGGCGAGCCAGGCGCGGTATTCGGTGCGGGCCGGGCCGGGGGTCAGCCGGGCGCAGCCGCGCAGCATCGCCTCCGCGGACTGTTCGATATGGCCGGCCGGGCTCTGCGCGGCCACACAGATCTGCTCCAGCTTGACCCACACCGACCAGTTGCCGAGCGGCGTCAGCTGCGCCTCGGGGCCGTCGTAGCCGGCGTGGCCGCTCTCGTATCCACCGTCGCGCGCGCCGTCCGGCGGCACCAGCGCTCCCACCGCCGTGAGGGCGTCCAGCGCCCAGCCGAGGAGCTCGGCGAGCGACGCCCCCGCGGCGTCGCTCTCCCCTCCGTCGGTGTCGGCGGCCGGGTCCTGCCCGTAGGGCACCTCGCAGCGCTCCGTACGCAGTTCGGCGACGCGCTGGTCGAGCATGTCCAGCAGGACCGGCAGTCGCACGGGTCCGGCGGACAGGTGCAGCAGCGACAGCAACTGCGGTACGGCCTCGACGACTTCGGCGACGATCGTCGGCCCGGCGCCGTCCGGTGTGGGGCGGGCCAGCGACCAGGCGTCGAAGAGGGCGACCCAGCCGCGCAGCGCGGCGGTGTCGTCGCGGTCCCAGGCACGCAGCCGCCAGCCGGGGCGGGCGACGCCGCCGTGCAGCTCGATGAGTCCGGCGAGCCTGGCCCCGTCCCAGTCGGCGCGGACCTGCTGCGGCGTCAGTCCCAGGGCCTCGGCGGCGCGTTCCGCGTCGGCGGCCGGCAGCGCTCCGTCCGGGCCGGCCCGCAGGGCGGCGCCGGCGGCCTGGCCGCCGGCGCCGTCGGCCCAGCGGGCGAGCCGGACCGAACCGGCCAGGACGGTGCGGGCCTGCCGCGCCAGTTCCGCGGGCGGCGGGGTGCCCTCCGGCGGGCGGGGCGCCGGGCGGGCGGCCCGGGTGCTCACCGCCCGGCGGGCGGCCGCAATCGGTTGACGGGGGACGAGTCGGAGCCGGGAGTCGCGCGGGGTACGGGACGTCACAGGAGCAGTCTTGCCTCTGACGGCCCGAAAGCCCAATCGGAACCCGGCTTGCGATCTCGGCGGGCCGCGTCACCTTGGCGACCCATCCCTGATGTGGGGAGTTGTCCCCCTGTACGCCCGCGCGTCATCGGGGCGGCAGGTGCGGCGGGGGCCGTCGCGCCAGGTGCGGACCGGTTTCTACAGCAGTGGGGTGAGGAAGCGGCGGAGTGCCTCTTCGTAGCCGGTCGGGTCGGCGTTCCACATCGCGGCGTGCGGTGCGTGCGGGACCGGTTGCAGGGTGATCAGGTCCGCGCGGCGGGCGGCGAGGGAGCGGGAGGCGGCCCAGGGGGCGATGGTGTCGTCCGGGCCGTGGAAGAGGAGTACGGGCGCGGTCAGCCGGTCGGGGTCCACGGCGTCGGCCGGGTGGTCGACGGGCACGCCCGTCACACCCTGGGCGGCGCGGACGACCAGCGGCAGCAGGGCGCGCGGGACCCGCCGGGCGGCGGCCAGCGCGCGGACCGTGGCATGCCGGTCGAGGACCGGTGAGTCCAGCACGATGCCGCTGATCCGGTCGCGCAGCGCGGAGTGGACGGCGGCGCGCAGCGCCATCGTGGCGCCGGTGGACCAGCCGTGCAGGACGACGTCGCGGGCGCCGTAGCGGATCGCGTAGCGGATCGCGGCGTCCAGATCGCGCCATTCGGAGTCGCCGAGGTGATTGACGCCGTCGGCGGTGCGCGGGGCGCCGAGGTCATTGCGGTAGGCGAGATCGAGGATGGGGACCTGGTGCCGCCGCAGGAACGGCATGACGACCATGGGGTGCTCACGTGTGGTGCCGAGGCCGTGCACGGTGATGACCCAGGTGTCGCGGACGCCGGGGACGAACCAGGCGGGGAGGGCGCCGAGTTCGCCGGGGATGTCGATGTCGGCGCTGTCGGCGCCGAGGGCGTCGCGGGGGTTGCCGATGTGGACCTGCGGGGTCATGCGCATCCGGGCGCCCGGGGTGAGGACGCCGTGGGTGACCCGCGTGAGCCGGCGTACGACCGTGTCGGCGGCCTGCGGGCTGCCGTGTACGACGGGGCCCAGCACCGCATGGCAGCCGGCTCCGGTGAGCCCGTAGACGCCGGGCCGCAGGGACGCGAGGCTTCGGGTCAGGGTGATCAGGTCGTCGGTGGCGGAGTGAACCGTGAGACGGGAGTCGCCCGGCAAGGGGTGGTCGGGCGATGGTTTCAGGGCAATGTCGCTGGCGTACCGGCCGACCGCCACGGCGGCCGCCCCGGCACCGATCACGGTGGTGGCGGCCGCAGCCGCCGCAGTACGCAGGCGCACCTCCTCAGTGTGCGGAGGGGTGCCGGTCACGGCCAGCGGGCGGGGGCGGGCGGGTGACGGGGGCGGCAGGAGCGGAGCGCAGGCGGCTGCCGGACTCAGTCCAGGGGGTCTTTCCGCTGGCCGTAGCCGCGCAGTTGTGCGCCGGCCGCGTCGAGCTGACCGGGCGACAGCAGGCTGGGCGTACAGCCGGGGACGGATGCGGCGGTGAGCCAGACCCGGCACATCCACTCCAGCTGGGCGGTGCGGTCCAGCGCCTGGTCGAGGCTGTCGCCGTAGGCCATGGTGCCGTGGTTCTGGAGCAGACAGGCGGTGCGGTCGCGCAGCGCACCGAGCATGTTCGCGGCCAGCTCCTCGCTGCCGTAGAGGGCGTACGGGGCGACCCGGACGGGTCCGCCGAGCGCCGCGGTCATGTAGTGGACCGGCGGGAGTTCGGGGACGAGGGTGGAGACGGCCGTGGCGTGCGGGGCGTGGGTGTGCACGACGGCGGTGGCCGCGGTGCTGCGGTACACCGCCAGGTGCATGGGGAGTTCGCTGGTCGGCCGGAGCCGGCCGATGATCTGGCGCCCGTCGAGGTCGACCGCGGTGGTGTCGGACGGTCCGAGCCGGTCGTAGGGGACCCCGCTGGGCGTGACCAGGATCAGGTCTCTGACCCGGACCGACACATTGCCCGATGTGCCGACGACCAGACCGTCGGCGACCGTTCGGCGGGCGGTGTCGACCAGCTCGTCCCAGGCGGCGGCGAGGCGGTCGGACTGGTCCTTCATGGTGTCCTCCGGCGCGGTGGCAGCAGAAGCGGATGCGGTGCGCGACACCGTACGGGCAGGCCGAGGCACTGTACGCCAAGGGCGCATCATCCCGGTATCCGCCAAATGGGGGCAGCAGGCCCGCTAAGGGCGATTGGCCGGAGTTCGACCGTCTTGTGCCGGCGACCCGTTAACGTCGTGGTGATTGTCATGCACGTCGCCATTCAGGGGGACCTATGGCCCGTGACCGCACCCCCCACCGCCTGATAGCCGTTGGCGTCACCGCCGCCGCCCTCGCCGGCGCCGCGCTCGCCGGAATCCCCGCCGCCGCAGACAACCGGCCCCGGGGGCACGATGTCTCCTCGTACCAGAAGCACATCGACTGGTCCGCCGCCCGGGCGAAGGGCGCGCGGTTCGTCTACGTCAAGGCCACCGAGTCCGACTCCTACCGCAACCCCCGGTTCGGCAGGCATTACAGCGGCTCCCGCAATGCCGGCCTGCTGCACGGCGCGTACCACTTCGCGCTCCCGGACACGTCGTCCGGCACCGCGCAGGCCCGGCACTTCCTACGGCACGGCGGCCACTGGAAGCCGGACGGCTGGACGCTGCCGCCCGCCCTCGACGTCGAGCACAACCCGTACAACGCCGAGAAGCCCTGCTACGGACTGGGCCGGGCCGCGATGGTCCGCTGGATCCGCGCCTTCAGCGACGAGGTGTGGCGGGGCACCGGCCGGCGGCCGGTGATCTACACCACAACGCACTGGTGGAATCGGTGCACCGGCCGCAGCCGGGAGTTCGGCGCGACCCACCCGCTGTGGCTGGCGAGCTGGCACTCCTCACCGGGGCGGCTGCCCGCCGGCTGGTCGTTCCTGAGCTTCTGGCAGTGCGCCGGACACGGCCCGCTGCCGGGTGATCAGGACCGCTGGATCGGCTCGCCGGCAGAGCTCAAGAAGTTTGCGACAGGGTGATGCGGAAGTGACGGGAGAGGTACCTCCTCGCGAACAATGCGGTGGTGTCATCACCGGGCCCGCTCCAGTTCACCTTCCGTTCACCAACCCTCCGTACGTTCCGAGCGTCACTGACCATCGAACTGATTGCCTGGGTGAATGGAACACATCACGCTTCTCATCGGGATCGTGATCGTCACGGCCTTGGTGTTCGACTTTACGAACGGCTTCCACGACACGGCCAACGCAATGGCCACCACCATTTCCACCGGCGCCTTGCGACCCAAGACCGCGGTGGCGATGTCTGCGGCGCTGAACCTCGTCGGAGCGTTTCTGTCGGTGGAGGTCGCCAAGACCATCTCCGGCGGAATCATCGACGAGAGCGCCGGCATCAGACCTGAAGTGATCTTCGCCGGCCTGGTCGGCGCCATCGTCTGGAACCTGCTCACCTGGCTCGCCGGACTCCCCTCCAGCTCCTCCCACGCCCTGTTCGGCGGTCTGATCGGCGCGACCCTGGTGTCCGTCGGGACCAACGGCGTGCACGGCGAGGCCGTGGTGATGAAGGTACTGATCCCGGCCGTGGCGGCCCCCCTCGTCGCCGGACTCGCGGCGACGGTGGCCACCCGGCTGACCTACCGGCTCGCCCGCAACCGCGACGAGGCGGAGACCGCCAAGGGCTACCGCGCCGGCCAGATCGCCTCGGCCGCCCTGGTCTCGCTCGCCCACGGCACCAATGACGCACAGAAGACGATGGGTGTGATCACGCTGGCGCTGATCACCGGCGGTGTGGTCGCCCCGCACGCCGACCCGCCGCTGTGGGTCATCGTCTCGGCCGGTCTCGCCATCGCGCTCGGCACCTACCTGGGCGGCTGGCGGATCATCCGCACGATGGGCAAGGGCATCACCGACATCCAGCCGCCGCAGGGCTTCGCCGCCCAGACCAGCGCCGCGGCCACCATCCTGGCCTCCTCCCACCTCGGCTTCGCGCTCTCCACCACCCAGGTCTGCTCCGGCTCCGTGATGGGCTCGGGGCTGGGCCGCAAGGGCGGCGTGGTGCGCTGGTCCACGGCCGGCCGGATGGTCGCCGCCTGGGGTCTGACGCTGCCGGCCGCCGGTCTGGTCGCGGCGGGTGCCGCGTTCCTGGCCGGGCAGGGCGACTGGGGCGTGACGACGGTCGCCGTGCTCGCGCTCGCCATCTGCGGCGGAATCTGGGCCGCCTCCCGGCGCAAGCCGATCGACCACACCAACGTCAACGAGGGCCCGGCCGCGGAGCCGGTCGGTGTGGTGACCGCCGCGCTGCAGACCGTCTCCCCTCCCCCGGCGGGCGTTCCGGCTCCCCGGACCCCGGAAGCGGAAGCCGTCGAACCGCAGGCGGCCGAAGCCGACGGCGACCAGGCGACCGCCCCGGCGGCCGCCACCGACACCTCCACGACCCCGGCAGCCCGGCGCGCCAAGGCCGCGACGGCCACCTCCTAGCGGCCCTCACCTAAGGAACACGTACATGAGCATCGACTGGGCAGCTCTCGGCCAGGTCTTCGGCGTCAGCCTCACGGTGACGGTCGGGATCGTGGGCCTGTTCACCGTCGGCATCGTCGGTACGTCCCGCAAGCCGAACCCGGCAGGCGCGGAAGAAAGTGCGGCCGCAACCATCGCGCCCGCCGCGGGCGCGCGGGCCGGAGCGATGGTGGCCTACGCGCTGTGCGCGGCGGCCGTGGCGTACGGCATCTATCTGATCGTCGCCGGCTGACACAGCCGGAAACGGCACAGCCGGAAACGGCGTAGTCGGATACGGCGTAGTCGGAAGCGACAGACACACACGCGCAGGCACACACGCGCAGAGACCGGACGAGGCGTTCGGCGGACCGCGGCATCAGCCGTGACCGCTGAGCGCCTCGTCCGCTTCTCTGGCCAGCGCGTCCGCGATGGCCGTGCCGCCACGGCTGTTGAGGTACTCCGAGACCCGGATCTGTACGACCTTGCTGAAGGTCTGGTAGTGGGCGCTGCGCGGGCGCGGTGCGGCCGCCCGCAGCGCCGCGTACAGCGTCCGGGTGTAGGCCGGTTCCTCGCCTGGGTCCGGTGCCGGCCGCTGGGTGGCGCCCTGCTCACCGCGCTCGGCGTCCCCGGGCGGCAGCGGGCAGTCGGGCGCCTTCGCCGCGTCCCGGTACGCCGAGTCGCGGGTCGCGGCGAAACCCCGCTCCAGCAGACAGCGCTCGCTGCCCGCGCTGGTCAGCGCCGCGATCAGCGCGCGGGCGCCCTCCGGCCGGGTACTGCCGGCGGAGATCGCCAGGTTCTGCCCGCCCAGGACGGACATCCGCTTGCCGTCGGTGGGCCGGCCCGGCAGCTGGGCGACGGCGAACTGGACGCCCTCCTTGAGCTTCTCGGCGACCGAGCCGTACTCCACCGGCCAGTTGCGCATGAACAGCGCGCGGCCGTCGGCGAACCAGCGGCGGCTCTCCGTCTCGTCCATCGTGGTGGCCTCGTGCGGCATGATCGAGTCCAGCCGGTCCTTGACGTCGGCGACGCCCTGCTGGAGCGCGCCGACCTGCTCGCCCTTCGTGAAGCTGGTCGCCTCCGGGTCGCCTCCGTTGGCCCAGGCGGACTCCAGGGTGTTGACGGTGAGCCCTTCGTACGGCCGCAGCTGGGCGACCATGCCGTACATCGTGGGCGGGGTCCGGCCCTTCTTACCGGCCTTGGCGGCCTTTGCCGCCTTGCGGTTGTAGGCGTCCGCGACCTGGGCGGCGACATTCTTCAACTCGCCCCAGTTGGACGGGGGTTGGTTGTACCCGTACTCGCGGAGGATGTCCTTGCGGTAGTACAGCAGCCCGGCGTCGGTGTTGAAGGGCACTCCCCACACCTTGCCGTCGTACTCCGCCGTCTTGACCACGCTGTCGAGGAAATCGCCGTCCAGGCTCGTGCCCCAGGGCCGGATGACGCCCGCCTCGGCGAACTCGGCGGTCCAGGCCACATCGATGTTGAGCACGTCGTAGTGGGTGTCGCCGGACTGGCCCGCCGCCAGCAGCTGGCTGCGCTGGCCGTCCGCGGTGTCCGGGAGTTTGACGATCCGGACCGTGCGGCCGGTGCGTTTCTCCCAGGCCCGGATGAGGTCCTGGCGGACTCCGGAGCTGCTGAGGTCGCTGCCGGTGGCCAGGACGATCGCGCCCTTCTCGGGCTCGGGCCCCGGACCCGACGTACAGCCGCTCGCCGCCGCCGTCAGCGTCAGGCACAGCAGGGCGGCGGGCACGGTGGCACGCGGAGCTCTCATCGGTCCCCCATCCCGGCCGTGCCGATGGAGGCGACGAGTCCGGCCAGCTGATCGGGTGCGTCGGGACCGCCGGGCACGCACCGGCCCTTGGACGCGTCGGCCAGTCCCTGGAGGGTGAAGGTGTCGCAGCCGTCGGTGCCCAACGCCAGTGTCAGGACCGGCACGTCGGGTGCCGTCTTGAGGAGCGCGGTGAGGGTCTTCTCCACGCCCGCCGCCCGCCGCGGGCCGCCGTCGTCCTGGTCGAGGATGAGCACGATGGCCTTGTTGGTGGCGGCGGATTCCTTCATCTCCCGTACGGCGGCGGTCAGCGCCTCCTCCATCGCGGCGCCGTGCTCGACGAGTTCGCCCTTCGCGATCCGGTCCAGCGCGGCCTTGCCGGGGGCCGGGTCGGCGCTGCCGAGCGGCACGGCCCGACCTACCGCTTCGGGGTCGGTGGGGCGCGTACGGTCCGGGAAGGTCCACAGGCCGTACGTGTGGCGGGCGCCCACCATCTCCAGGGCGCGGCCGGCCGCGCTGAGGGCGACCGGGAGCTTGCCGCCCTCCGCGAGGGAGGTGGAGGTGTCGAAGAGGATCAGCACCTGGCTGGACTTCTGGGCCTTGGCATAGCCGTCCAGCACCCGGGCCACCTGGTCGCCGCCCGCGGTGAACGGGATGACGGGGGCGTCGAGATCGGCGTCGGCGCGGCTGTTGAGCAGCGGTGAGCCGTGCTGCGGACGGGGCATGCCACCGTCCTCGCCGGGCACCCCGCGGTAGCCCTGCGCGATGAGGGTGCGCTGGCCGCCGTCCGGGGAGCGGAGCCAGGCGGCGAAGCGGTCGACCGCGGCCTGCCGGGGGGTGGCGTCCGCGGCGCCGTCCCAGTCGACCCGGATCAGCGGGTGGTCCAGCGCCGGGACGTTCTTGGGGTAGTAGGCGGCGTACCGGTTGCCGGGGGCGAGTGGCGCGTCCAGGGCCGGGCAACTGCCGATGGCGCGGCCGAGGTTGAAGTCGGCGAGGGACTTCTCGGAGACCAGGGGCGCCGACCGGGTGTGCCGGCCGCCGCCGGGCCGGCCCGGGGCCGGGGCCGGACGCAGCGAGCACAGCAGCTCCGTACTGCCCGCGTACTGGCTGCCCGGGGCGGAGAGCCGCCCCTCGGCGTCCTGGGCGAGCTGGGCGTCGGGCGGGCCCGCGGAGCCGATCTGAGAGCCGTTGTTGGCGAGGTAGAGGCCGATGGTGTGCAGCAGGCCGGTGCCGGACAGCACCGGGCTGGGGCGCAGCAGCTTGAGATCGGCGTGGTCGCTGTCGGTCCCGGTGAGCAGGTCCTGCCAGGAGGCGCCGATCCGTTCGACGTCGGCCGGCCGAGCGTTCGCCGGGATGCCGACGACCAGCGGGGTGTACGCGACGGGTCCGGTGTTGCGCAGGGTCGCCGGGGAGCCGTCCGCGGGCATTCCGCGGCGGGCCTCCTCGTAGTCGGCGGTGGATTCGGGGATCCA
This sequence comes from Streptomyces sp. NPDC050636, assembly GCF_040654775.1. Lineage (NCBI taxonomy): Bacteria > Bacillati > Actinomycetota > Actinomycetes > Kitasatosporales > Streptomycetaceae > Streptomyces > Streptomyces sp. NPDC050636. The sequence goes on along the minus strand of NZ_JBFAIP010000072.1, from coordinate 18,178 downwards.
CAGGTCGGGCTGCGGTCCCGGCCGGTGCAGCGGGTCGATCCCCTCGTCGTCCTGCTGCCCCTTGCCGGACCCCGCCCCGGAGCCGTGGGCCTGGCCCTGCCAGCGGTCGGCGGCCGCGAAGCCCTGGTCGACCTGGTCCTTGGCCGCGGAGTAGACGGTGATCTGGGCGCGCCGGCAGCCGTCGGGGAGACCGCCCTCGCCGTTCAGGGGGCGGGTGTTGAGGTCGGACATCTCGTACGTGAACGCCGCCTGGCGGAGGGCGGGTTCGGCCTCGGGGGCGGTGAGCAGCCGCAGTTCGAGGGCGGGCGGGCAGGTCGGTTCGCCGCCCTGGAGGTTCAGGAGGACGACGCCGGCGGTGGCCGGTACGAGGATGATCGCCAGGACGAGCAGCAGCCTCAGCCAGTGCTGGAAGTGCGACTTCGCCCGGCGGCGGAACCGGATCCGCAGCGGGGTCCGGGGCCGGACCTCCGGGGTGGCGAAGGAGAGGATGACGTCGTCGACGGTGTTCTGCTTCGCCGAGCGGGGCTCCCAGACGTCGCCCATCGGGGTCTGCTCGTGGGCGAGCCGTTCGCGCAGCGCCCGGACGAGATCCTCAAAGGTGACGAAACCCTTGCCGGGTATGCCGGATTCCAGGATCTGCACCGCGGCACGGGTGAAGAGGGAGCCGCCGGCCGGTTCGTCGCCGCTGAAGATACGGCGGTTGGGCTGTGCGGCCATCAGCAGCGACATGGGTTTGCGGCGGGAGTGGAAGGTTTCGTCGGCGTTGCCGGAGTAGCAGCACTCCAGGACGATCACGATCCGGTCGGCCCGTGCGTTGTCGAGGTAGGACAGCACCATGTCCTGCCAGGAGACGGTCTTGTGACGCTGCCGGGTGGCCGAGACGCCGACCATCAGTTGCAGGTCGCCGCCGTCGCGGCCGACCCAACCGTGGCCGGAGAAGTGCACCAGCAGCAGTCCGCGCGCCTCCTTGGTGACGGCGTCCAGCGCCTGCTCCAGCTCCCACGGCTCCCGGGGCCGGCAGATGACGACCTCGGGCCCGGTGAACAGATCGGTGCCGGGGTCGATCAGAACGCGCTTGAGCTCGTCCGCGTTGGCCTCCACCGCGGGGAGGTCCGGCAGGTTCTCGTACTCGCTGACACAGATCAGCAGCGCCCGGTTGACCTTGCCCCGCGCGTCGTATTCCGACATCGGGTTCAGCCCTGCCGGGTGCTGCCGCCCTCGTCCGCCGGGCCGCCGGGGTCGGGGGCTTGGGGGGCCTCGCCCGGCCGACCCGCGTCACCGATGACGACGACGGCGGGCTCCTCGCCTTCGGCGCGTTCCTCTCTGCGCCGCCGCAGCCACTCCCGCAGGGCGATGCTCAGGCTCTTGGTGAGCTCCGCGGCGACCGCGCCGACGATGACCAGGATCAGGTCGTCGACGCCGACGGCCATGTCCCCGAGGTCCGTTTCGTCCGTGCCGTGCGTCGCGTCCGCCGGCGCCGGCCGCACCGTCCAGTCGTGTCCCTGGTGCCGCAGCCATGGCTCGCGCTCCAGCCACGCCTTGAGATCCTCGATGTCCTGGTGCGGATTGTCCGTGCCCGTGATCCGGATACGGATCTCCTGGCGGTCAGCGCTCTCCGGCATCCCCCGGCCCCCTTCCGGCGGCCCCATTGCCCACCGTGCAACAGATACTGACGTGAGATCAGGGACCTGGGCAACCCTCCGTGACACGACCACCACCCTGTGGCGTTGACCACACCCTCCACCACAGGGCTGCGTCGCAGGTCAGGGGTGAGTTGACGGGCATTCGCGGGGCGTGGTGGACTGCCCGGGCCATTCGGCGACAGTTGAGGAAGTCCGGTGCGAATCCGGCGCGGTCCCGCCACTGTCACCGGGGAGCGTTCCTCCAGCGAAGGTCACGGTCCGCTTCGCGCCTGCCCGCAGGGCAGGGTGCGTACGGACTGGAAGGCCGGGGGAAGCGCCGATCCGGGGAGCCAGGAGACTCTGGTCGCCGACACGTCGAGCCAGGGCGCGGACCCTGAGTGAGGACATACCGCCATGCCCGGCCACAGTTCGAGATCTTCCCTGACTCCTGCCCCAAGTGCCGTCGCAGCGGCCCTTCGAGGCCTGACGGCGGTCTGATCCGGTGCGCGGCGAACACGCGACGTACGCGTGCGGCGCGGTCCTCGGTTTTCTCGGCGATCTGATCGCGGCGGATCCCCGGCGCGGGCATCCGGTGGCCGCGTTCGGCCGGGCCGCGGGCGCCGTCGAGCGCCGGCTGTGGCGCGATCACCGCGGGTACGGAGCGGCACATGCGGTGCTGTGCGCGGGCGGCGCGGCGGTCGGTGCCGCGGCGCTGCAACGCGCGGTACGGGGTTCCGGGCCCGCCTCCGCCCCCCTGCGTACGTCCGCCCGGATCGCCCTGACCGCGGCCACTGTCTGGGCCGTGCTGGGCGGCACCTCGCTCGGCCGGGAGGCGCGGGCCGTCGGCGGTGCGCTGACGGCGGGTGACCTGGACGTGGCGCGGGAGCGGCTGCCGCATCTGTGCGGGCGCGATCCGCAGGCGCTGGACGGGCCGCAGATGGCCCGCGCGGTGGTGGAGTCGGTCGCGGAGAACACCTCGGACGCGGTGGTGGGTGCCCTGGTATGGGGCGCGTTGGGCGGTGTGCCCGGCCTGGTGGCGTTCCGGGCGGTGAACACCCTGGACGCGATGGTGGGCCATAAGTCGCCGCGCTACCGCCGGTTCGGCTGGGCCTCGGCGCGGCTCGACGATGTGGCCGGGTGGCCCGGCTCCCGGCTGACCGCCGCGCTGACGGTGCTCGCGGGCCCCGGCCGGCGCGGCGCGCTGCGGGCCTGGCGGGCCGACGGCGGCGCGCATCCGAGCCCCAACGCGGGCCCCGTGGAGGCGTCGTTCGCGGGTGCGCTGGGCATCCGGCTGGGCGGCACGCTGGCGTACGGCGGGCGGGTCGAACACCGTCCGGTGCTCAACGGCGGGGCGCCGCCGCCCGGCGTACCCGATATCGAGCGGGCGGTCCGGCTCTCGCAGCGGGTGAGTGTGCTGGCGCTGGCGACAACGGTCGCGGGGCGGCTGGCGGTGGGCGCGGCGCTGCGCGCGGCGCACCGTGAGCCGGGTTCCCGGCAGATGAGGAGGACCCGGTGAACGGGCGGTTCAAGGCGTCCGGCGGGGCCGTCGGCGGTGGCCTGTTGGTCGCCGGTACGACGTCCGACGCGGGCAAGAGTGTGGTCACGGCGGGCATCTGCCGCTGGCTGGTCCGGCAGGGCGTCCGGGTGGCGCCGTTCAAGGCGCAGAACATGTCGCTGAACTCGTTTGTGACGCGCGAGGGCGCCGAGATCGGGCGGGCCCAGGCGATGCAGGCCGCCGCGGCGCGGGTGGAGCCGACCGCGCTGATGAACCCCGTACTGCTCAAGCCGGGCAGCGACCGCAGCAGCCAGGTGGTGCTGCTGGGGAAGCCGGTGGGTGAGTTGAGCGCGCGGGGGTACCACGCCGGGCGCCAGGAGCAGTTGCTCGGCACCGTCGTGGAGTGCCTGGAGGAGCTTCGGGGCACGTATGACGCGGTGATCTGCGAAGGGGCCGGGAGTCCGGCGGAGATCAATCTGCGGCGCACCGACATCGTCAACATGGGCATCGCGCGGGCGGCGCGGCTGCCGGTCGTCGTGGTCGGCGACATCGACCGCGGCGGGGTGTTCGCCTCCTTCTTCGGTACGACGGCGCTGCTGAGCCGCGAGGACCAGGCTCTCGTGGCCGGTTACCTGGTCAACAAGTTCCGCGGCGATGTGACGCTGCTGGAGCCCGGACTGGACATGCTCAAGGACCTGACCGGGCGGCCGACGTACGGTGTGCTGCCGTTCCAGCACGGCCTCGGCATCGACGAGGAGGACGGGCTGCGCGTGTCGATGCGCGGCGCCGTACGGGAGTCGGTCGTGGCTCCCCCAGCTAACGCTGGGAGGTACCCCCAGCCGCACGGCGCGGACGTGCTGCGGGTAGCGGTCGCCGCCGTGCCGCTGATGTCGAACTTCACGGACGTGGACGCGCTGGCCGCCGAACCGGGCGTGGTGGTGCGGTTCGTGGACCGGGCCGAGGAGCTGGCCGACGCGGATCTGGTGGTGCTGCCGGGGACGCGTGGCACGGTGCGGGCGCTGGAGTGGCTGCGCGAGCGCGGTCTCGCGGCCGCGATCGCCCGGCGGGCCGCCGAGGGCCGTCCGGTGCTGGGCATCTGCGGCGGGTACCAGATGCTGGGCGAGCGCATCGAGGACGAGGTCGAGTCGAAGGCGGGCACCGTCGACGGGCTGGGACTGCTGCCGGTGCGGGTGCGGTTCGCGGCGGAGAAGACGCTGGCGCGGCCGGTCGGCGAGGCGCTGGGCGAGCCAGTGGAGGGATACGAGATCCACCACGGGGTCGCCGAAGTCACGGGCGGGGACGAGGCGTTCATGTCCGATGACCAAGGGCACAGTCTGGACGGCTGCCGGGTCGGCTCCGTATGGGGCACGCACTGGCACGGCTCGCTGGAGAGCGACGGCTTCCGGCGGGCGTTCCTGCGGCGGGTCGCGGCGGACGCGGGCCGGGCCTTCGTACCGGCCCCGGACACCGCCTTCGGCACGCTGCGCGAGGAGCAGCTGGACCGCCTCGGCGATCTGATCGAGGAGCATGCGGACACCGACGCACTGCTGCGGCTGATCGAGAAGGGGGTGCCGGAGGGACTGCCGTTCGTGCCTCCGGGAGCGCCATGAGGGGTACGCAAGGGACGAACCGGGAGCCGGCCGACGACGTGAAGGACGACGTGGAGGACGACAAGGCATGACCATCGCGCACAACACGACCCCGCAGTACCCCTTCACCGCTGTCGTCGGCATGGACGATCTGCGGCTCGCGCTGCTGCTGAACGCGGTGAGCCCCGCCGTCGGCGGTGTGCTGGTGCGCGGCGAGAAGGGCACCGCCAAGAGCACCGCGGTGCGTGCGCTGTCGGCGCTGATGCCGACCGTGGACGTCATCACCGGCTGCCGCTTCGCCTGCGCCCCCGCCGCCCCCGACCCCGGCTGCCCCGACGGTCCGCACGAGGCGGGCGCGTCCGAGGACCGTCCGACGCGGATGGTCGAACTGCCCGTCGGCGCCTCCGAGGACCGGCTGGTGGGTGCCCTGGACATCGAACGGGCGCTGTCGGAGGGCGTGAAGGCCTTCGAGCCCGGACTGCTCGCGGACGCGCACCGCGGTGTGCTGTACGTCGACGAGGTCAACCTGCTGCATGACCACCTTGTCGACCTGCTGCTGGACGCCGCCGCCATGGGCGCCTCCTACGTGGAGCGCGAGGGCGTCTCCGTACGGCATGCCGCGCGCTTCCTCCTCGTCGGCACCATGAACCCCGAAGAGGGCGAGCTGCGGCCGCAGTTGCTGGACCGCTTCGGGCTGACGGTGGAGGTCGCGGCCTCGCGCGAACCCGACCAGCGGGTTCAGGTCGTGCGGCGGCGGCTGGCGTTCGACGCGGACCCGGCGGGCTTCGCGGCGCGCTGGGCGGCCGAGGAGGAGGAGCTGCGCGAGCGCATCGTGGCGGCACGGGCGTTGCTGCCGAGCGTGTCCCTGGGGGATGCGGCGCTCCGCCAAATCGCCGCGACCTGTGCCGCGTTCGAAGTGGACGGCATGCGCGCGGACATCGTGATGGCCCGCACCGCGACCGCACTGGCCGCGTGGGCGGGGCGTACGGACGTCCTGGAGGAGGACGTCCGGCAGGCCGCGCTGCTGGCGCTGCCGCACCGTCGGCGCCGTAACCCCTTCGACGCGCCCGGCCTCGACGAGGACAAGCTCGACCAGACGCTGGAGGAGTTCGGCGGGCAGGACGGCGACGACGACCCGGAGCCGGACGGCCCGGACGGCGGCCCAGACGGTCCCGGCGACGGCCCCGAGGGCGGCCCTGACGGCCCCGGTGGGCAGCCGCCGCAGGACGACCGGCACGGGGTGCCGGAGCAGGCGCCGCCCCGCCACGAGGCGGACCAGGGCGCGCCCGACCCGGCAGACACGCCCGATGCCGACGCCCCGGCCCCGGAGGAGCAGCCCGCCGAACAGCCCGCCGGGGGCACCGGAGGGCAGCGGGCGGCCGTCGGCGCGACGGAGCCGTTCAAGACCCGGCGGCTGGACGTACCGGGGCTCGGCGAGGGCGCGGACGGCCGCCGGTCGCGGGCGCGTACCGCGCACGGCCGGACGACCGGGGCCCGGCGGCCCCAAGGCACCCTGGGCAAGCTGCACTTGGCGGCGACCGTGCAGGCCGCGGCGCCGCATCAGCGGGCGCGGGGCCGCAGCGGGCGGGGGCTCGTGGTGCGCCGCGACGATCTGCGGGAGGCGGTCCGCGAGGGGCGGGAGGGCAATCTCGTCCTGTTCGTCGTGGACGCGTCCGGTTCGATGGCGGCGCGGCAGCGGATGAGCGCGGTCAAGGGCGCGGTGCTCTCGCTGCTGCTCGACGCCTATCAGCGGCGCGACAAGGTCGGCCTGATCACCTTCCGTGGGAAGGGCGCCGAGCTGGCGCTGCCGCCGACGTCGTCGGTCGAGGCGGGTGCGGCGCGGCTGGAGAAGCTGCCGACCGGCGGCCGCACGCCGCTGTCGGAGGGGCTGCTCAAGGCCCATGAGGTGCTGCGGGTGGAGCGGATGCGGGACGCCTCGCGGCGGCCGCTGCTGGTGGTCGTGACCGACGGGCGGGCGACCGGGGGCCCGGACCCGGTGGTGCGGGCCGCCCGCGCCGCCCGGCTGCTGGCCGGCGAGGGCACCGCCTCGGTGGTCGTGGACTGCGAGTCGGGCCCGGTCCGGCTGGGGCTGGCCGGCGAGCTGGCCCATGCGCTGCAGGGCACCGCCGTCACCCTCGACGAACTGCGCGCGGACAGCGTCTCCGCGCTGGTGAGGACCGTTCAGGGCAGGCCCGTCCAAGGCCGGTCCGGTGATGAGAGGTCCGCACCCGGCAAGGCCGTTCATGGCAAGTCCGTTCAAGGCAACAGGAAGGCCGCGTAATGCCGCAGGGACAGCCGTCCGTCGTACCGAACGACGGACTCACCACCCGCCAGCGCCGTAACCGCCCGCTGGTCTTCGTCCACACGGGCCAGGGCAAGGGCAAGTCCACCGCGGCCTTCGGGCTGGCGCTGCGGGCCTGGAACCAGGGCTGGCCGGTCGGGGTGTTCCAGTTCGTGAAGTCGGCGAAGTGGAAGGTCGGCGAGGAGCGGGCGCTGAAGGTGCTCGGCGAGACGGGCGAGGGCGGCAGCGTCGCCTGGCACAAGATGGGCGAGGGCTGGTCGTGGGTGCAGCGCGACATCACCTCCAGTGAGGACGCGGCGCGCGAGGGCTGGGAGCAGGTCAAGCGGGATCTCGCCGCGGAGACCTACAAGCTGCTGGTGCTGGACGAGTTCGCGTATCCGATGCACTGGGGCTGGATCGACACGGACGAGGTGGTGTCGGTGCTGCGCGACCGTCCCGGTACCCAGCATGTCGTCATCACCGGCCGCAACGCCCCGCAGGCACTGATGGACTTCGCCGATCTGGTGACGGACATGACGAAGGTCAAGCACCCGATGGACGCCGGCCAGAAGGGCCAGCGGGGCATCGAATGGTGAGCAGCGCATGAGTGCAACCGCAGTGCCCCGGCTGGTGATCGCCGCGCCGTCGTCGGGCGCCGGGAAGACGACGGTGGCCACCGGCCTGATGGCGGCGTTCGCCGAGGCCGGTCTGTCGGTGTCCCCGCACAAGGTGGGCCCCGACTACATCGACCCGGGCTACCACTCCCTGGCCACCGGCCGTCCCGGTCGCAATCTCGACGCCTATCTGTGCGGTCCGGGCCGGATCGGGCCGCTGTTCCTGCACGGCGCGGCGGGCGCGGATCTCGCGGTCGTCGAGGGCGTGATGGGGCTGTTCGACGGGGCGTCGGGGATGGGCGAGCTCTCGTCGACGGCGCAGGTGGCGAAGCTGCTGCGGGCGCCGGTGGTGCTGGTGGTGGACGCGTCCTCGCAGTCCCGGTCGGTGGCCGCGCTGGTGCACGGCTTCGCGTCCTGGGACCCGGAGGTGCGGCTGGCCGGGGTGATCCTCAACAAGGTCGGCTCGGACCGGCACGAGGAGCTGCTGCGCGACGCGATGGGCTCCTCCGGGGTGCCGGTGCTGGGGGCGCTGCGGCGTACCCAGCAGGCGCGTACGCCGTCCCGGCATCTGGGCCTGGTGCCGGTCGCCGAGCGCCGGGCCGAGGCGCTGGAGTCGGTGCGCGCGCTCGCCGCACGGGTACGCGAGGGCTGCGATCTGGAGGCGCTGCTGGCGCTGGCGCGCAGCGTGCCGGAGCTGCCGGACGCGCCGTGGGATGCGGCCGCTGAGCTGGGTCCTGCCGCGGGAACGACGGCGTCCGGCAAACCGCTGATCGCCGTCGCGGGCGGCGCCGCGTTCACCTTCTCGTACGCGGAGCACGCCGAGCTGCTGGCCGCCGCAGGCGCCGAGGTGGCGCCCTTCGACCCGCTGCGGGACGAGCAACTGCCGCCCGGGACCCAGGGGTTGGTGATCGGCGGCGGGTTCCCCGAGATGTATGCGCCGGATCTGTCGGCGAACGCGCCGCTGCGTACGGCGGTGGCCGCGCTGGCGGCCTCCGGGGCGCCGGTCTCCGCCGAGTGCGCCGGGCTGCTCTATCTTTCGCGGTCCATCGACGGGAAGCCGATGTGCGGGGTGCTGCCCGCCGAGGCGCGGATGACGGAGCGGCTCACCCTCGGTTACCGGGAGGCGGTGGCGCTGGCGGACAACGCGCTGGCGGCGGCCGGGACGCGGGTGCGCGGCCATGAGTTCCACCGCACGACGCTGGAGCCGGGCGCGGGCGAGAGCCCGGCGTGGGGGATGACGCATCCGGAGCGCCGGGTGGAGGGCTTCGTCAGCGGCGGGGTGCACGCCTCGTATCTGCATGTGCACTGGGCCGCTGAGCCGTCGCTGGCGGGGCGGCTGGTCGAGAGCGCGGCGCGGTATGCGCTCCGGCCCGCCCCGGGCGCGGCCCGATGACGGCAGCGCCCGGCCCTGCCGCGGTCCTGGAGGGCCGGCCCGGTCCGGTGGCCTTCGGGCGGGGAGCCGTCGCCGTATGAGACGGCGCACAGCGGCATGAGACGCCTGGTCGTGGGCGTCGGGGCGAGCCGGGGCGTGCCGCTGGAGGAGGTACTGGAGCTGATCGCGGCCACGCTCGCGCTGGCCGGATCGGCACCGTGCTCGGTCACCGCGCTGGCGACGGTGGCGGCCAAGGCGGACGAACCGGGGCTGGCCGGGGCGGCGCGGCGGCTCGGGGTCCCGTTGCGGTCCTATCCGGCGGAGGCGCTGGCGGCCGTACGGGTGCCGGATCCGTCCGTGGCCGTACGGGCCGCCGTCGGCACACCGAGCGTCGCGGAGGCGGCCGCGCTGCTGGCCGCCGGGCCGGGTGCCGAACTGGTCGTCGGCAAGCGGAAGTCGGCGCCGCGCGGGCGGCCGGCGCGGGCGACCTGCGCCATCGCCGCGGCGACCGGTCCGGAAAGTCCCGCTATTACCGGCAGCACGCAGGGAGCGGCCGCCGCTCCCGCGGCCACTGCGGATATCGTCATGACCTCCCCCCACTCCGCCCCACGCCGGACACCGTCGCCCGGTGCCGAGCCCGACAGCGAAACACCCGGTAACAAGGAGTTGTTGTGACCAACCCTCCCGCTCTGCTCATCGCCGGTCACGGCACGCGCGACGAAGGCGGGGCCGAGGCCCTGCGTGCGCTGGTGCGCACGGTCGGCGAGCGCCATCCCGATGTTCCCGTCGCGGGCGGGTTCTTCGGCCCCGCGACGTCGGAGCTGCCGCTGGGCCAGGCCATCGCCGGGCTCGTCGAGCGGGGCGCGACCCGGCTCGCCGCCGTACCGCTGCTGCTCGCCCCGACCGAGGCCGTACGGGATGCCCTCCCCGAGGCACTGGAACGGGCACGCGAGAGCCACCCGGGTCTGGGCTACGCCTGCGCCGCCGAGCTGGGGCCGGGGCCGGGACTGCTGGACGCGCTGGAGCGGCGGCTGGAGGAGGCGCTGGGCAGCGGCGCCCGCAGACCTGAGGACCGGGCCCGTACGACGGTGCTGCTGGTGGGGCGCGGCTCCTCGGAGCCGCAGGCCAACGCCGAGGTGGCGCGGGCCGCGCGGCTGCTGTGGGAGGGGCGCGGCTTCGCGGGCGTGGAGACGGCGTTCGTCTCGCAGGCGTGGCCCGACGTGCCGGCCGGTCTCGACCGGTGCGCGGCGCTGGCCGCCGCGGCCCCCGGAGCGAGCGGCCCGCGGCGGATCGTGGTGGTGCCCTACTTCCTTTTCGCCGGCGGCCTGCTGGAGCGGCTCTGCATGCAGACCGAGGGCTGGGCAGCGGCGCACCCCGGGACCGAGGTGTTCGGCGCCACCGTGATCGGCCCGGAGCCGGAGCTGGCCGAGGCGGTCATGGAGCGTTACCTGGAGACGGTGGCGGACGCCCGGCGGACGGGCGGCGTGCCGCGGCGGAACGGCGCAGTGCTGGGCGGCGGTGGCCACGGTGAGCATGCCGGCACCCGCTGAGACGAGTGAGTCCGCGCGGCTCCGGGAACCGGCGCCGTCCGCCGAGCCCGACCCGTCCCACGAACCGGACCTGCGGCATCACGGCGACGCCGAAGTCCGGGATACCGACGGCGGTTTGACGGGTCTGCCGGATCTGACGGATCTGACGGATCTGGCGGTGAATGTCCGCGCCGGCACTCCCCCGGACTGGCTGAAGGCCAGGATCGCCGCGTCGCTGGACGGCCTCGCCGCGTATCCGGACGGCCGGGCGGCACGCCGGGCGGTCGCCGTACGGCACGGCCTGCCGGTCGAGCGGGTGCTGCTGACATCGGGCGCCGCGGAGGCGTTCGTACTGATCGCGCGGGCGGTACGGGCCCGCCGGCCGGTGGTGGTGCACCCTCAGTTCACCGAGCCGGAGGCGGCGCTGCGGGACGCCGGGCACGAGGTGGAGCGGGTGCTGCTCAGCGAGCGGGACGGCTTCCGGCTGGACCCGGCCGCCGTTCCCGAGGACGCCGATCTGGTCATCGTCGGCAATCCGACCAACCCCACCTCGGTCCTCCATCCCGCCGGGGCGCTGGCCCGGCTGGCGCGGCCCGGTCGGACCCTGGTGGTGGACGAGGCGTTCATGGACGCGGTGCCCGGTGAGCGGGCGTCGCTGGCCGGGCGCACGGATCTGCCGGGTCTGGTCGTGCTGCGCAGCCTCACCAAGACCTGGGGGCTGGCGGGCCTGCGCATCGGCTATGTGCTGGCCGCGCCCGGCACCGTCGCGGCTCTGGAGCGGGCGCAGCCGCTGTGGCCGGTCTCCGGCCCGGCGCTGGCCGCGGCCGAGGCGTGCTGCGAGCCGGCGGCGCTCGCGGAGGCGGCCGCGGCGGCCGGGAAGACCGCCGGGGACCGGGCTCATCTGCTGGCCCGGCTGGGCGAGTTCCCGGCGATCCGGGCCGTCGGGCCGGCCGAGGGGCCGTTCGTGCTGATCCGGCTACCGCGGGCGGCGGAGGTACGGGCCGGGCTGCGGGCCCGCGGCTTCGCGGCACGCCGTGGCGACACTTTTCCCGGCCTGGGCCGGGACTGGCTCCGGCTCGCGGTCCGGGACCGGGCCACCACCGACCGCTTCGTGGCCGCCCTGGCCGAGGTACTCGCCGAGCACGGCCTGGCCGGGTAGCCGGGTAGGTCCCGGACCTCTGCTCCGAGGACCTCGCCGGGGCTTCGTCGAACCACGCTTCGACGAGGCCCCGGCGAGGGGTGAGGCGCGTCGTACAGCGCACCTCGGGCCGTACACCGCGCGCGGCGCCCCCACGGCACCGGCGCGGTGTACGGGGTCGGTCAGCCGCGGCCGCCCTGCGCGGCGTTACGGCGCCGGCGTGCGAAGCCGAGCGATGCGGCGCCGGCGACGACCAGCAGGGCGGCACCACCGGCGAGGTACGGGGTGGTCGAACTGCCGCCGGTCTCCGCGAGGTCGCCGCCGCCCGGCTTGGTACCGGTCTGCGGGTGCGCGTCGTTGCCGTTGCCGCCGGACTGCCCGCCGGACGTCTGCCCGGCGGTGTCGCCGCCACCCGTCTGCCCGCCGGACGTCTCGCCGCCCGTGCTGCCGCCCGTCTCGCCACCGGTGCTGCCGCCCGTGCCACCGTCGTCGGACCCCTTGGCGGCGGTGCAGCGGGCCTCGGCGAGCGTGACCCGTCCCTTGACGTCCGCGACATTCAGCTTCAGCGGGTTGACGGAGACGTTCAGGTCGAGCGCGGTGGCCGCGGCGCTCTTGGAAGTGACGGTCTTCTTGGACAGGTCGAGCCGCACCTCGCCCACGCCGGGCACCTTGACGTCCGTCGTGCCGTCGGCGCGGAGTGTGACCTTCTTGCCCAGGACGCGGACGGTGCCCAGCACGTTCGACTCGGCCCGCGGCCGCTTGCCCGCCTCGCACACCGCCTTGGAGGTGACCTGCTCGACCTCGACCAGGGACAGCAGCGGAAGGCCCGGGAGATGCACCTTGGCGTGCACCAGGTTGGCGTACCCCTCGGCCTTGTGGCGGTCGGAGGTGGCGCGCGCGGTGGCGACGTCCGCGCGCAGCACGCTGAACGGCTTGCCCTGGTTGATGCCGTCGAGCTTGGCGGTGAGCGCGGTCTTTTCGGCGGAGGCCGGTGCGTGCACCTCGTTCAGCGTGACGCTCAGCGGGACTTCGGCCGTCTTGTTGAGCAGCCCGACGTTCAGGCCGGTGCGCAGGACGACGGCGTCGGAGGTGCCGTGGTTGCCGGTGGCGTGCGCGGGCGCGGCGCCGAGCAGGAGGGCGGGACCGGCCGTGAGCGCGGTGGCGACGAACGTGGCGGCAAGCCGGCGGGTGGGACGGCTTATGGGCATGCCGAAGGAACGGGCGGGACTGGTGGACACGAGTGTGGGACCCCTACGAGAGAAATGGAGTCGCCGGCCGCGCCAATGGGGGACATCACGCGGGCCGACGACCTCGACCAGCACATGGTGTCCGCACTGTGAGTGAACGCGCAGCCGCGCGGCGTCGATTCATCCCAATGGGTGGTTTCCGTGTCTGGATTCGATTCCCGTGGCACAAAACCTCTCCCACGTCCCAGCCGTCACACCGCGCGGGACGTGGGTTGACCGGCTCGTGCGGCCGGCCCGGCGCCGGTGGCGGGCCGCAGCCCCCTCAGCCGATCACACGGCCGCGCAGGACCACCCGGCGCGGCGCGGCCAGCACCCGGACGTCCGCACGCGGATCGGACTCGTAGACCACCAGGTCGGCCGGGGCGCCCTCGGTGAGACCGGGGCGGCCGAGCCAGTCCCGGGCGCGCCAGGTCGTCGCGGAGAGCGCGGCCTCGACGGGGAGACCGGCCTTCATCAGCTCGGCGACCTCCTGGGCGACCAGGCCGTGCGCGAGCGAGCCGCCGGCGTCCGTACCGGCGTAGATGGGCACCCCGGCGTCGTAGGCCGCCCCGATGGTGGCGTAGCGGCGCTCGTGCAGCCGCCGCATATGGTCCGCCCACTTCGGGAACTTCACCTCGCCGGCTTCCGCGAGGTGCGGGAACGTGGCGATATTGACCAGCGTCGGGACGATGGCGACGCCGCGCTCGGCGAACAGCGGGATGGTGTCCTCGGTGAGGCCGGTGGCGTGCTCGATGCAGTCGATTCCGGCCTCGACGAGCGGGGCGAGGGATTCCTCCGCGAAGCAGTGGGCGGTCACCCGGGCGCCCAGCCGGTGCGCCTCGGCGATGGCCGCCTCGACCGCGCCACGCGGCCAGCAGAAGCCCAGATCGCCGGTGGAGCGGTCGAGCCAGTCCCCGACGAGCTTGACCCAGCCGTCGCCGCGCCGGGCCTCCTGGGCGACATAGGCGACCAGGTCCGCCGGCTCGACCTCGTGCGCGTAGTTGCGGATATAGCGCTTGGTACGGGCGATGTGCCGGCCGGCGCGGATGATCCGCGGCAGATCCTCGCGGTCGTCGATCCAGCGGGTGTCCGAAGGCGATCCGGCGTCCCGGATCAGCAGCGTGCCCGCGTCACGGTCGGTCAGCGCCTGTTTCTCGCTGGTGGCGGCGTCCACCGGGCCGTGGGCGTCCAGGCCCACATGGCAGTGGGCGTCGACCAGGCCCGGCAGCATCCAGCCCTGGACGGTGGTGATCTCCCGCGCCCCGGCCGGCCGCTCGTATGTCACCCGACCGCCGACGACCCACAGCTCGTCGCGCACGTCGTCCGGCCCGACCAGGACCCTCCCCTTGAGGTGCAGCACCGCACCGTCACTCATGGACGTCATACAGGCACTGTATGCGGGGCTCCGCCGCGGGCGGACCCGGCCTTCTCCCGGTCGTCCCGGGGCTGGTCCCCCGCCGCCCCACGGCCCGTCCTCCCGGCCCCGGGGCCGCTATCTCCGGCCGTTTCCCGGAAACCTCCGCGACTGTCCCGCTTTCCTTCTCGGATGCCTTCCGAGAAGCCTTCCACTTGCGAATTCCCAATTCTTCAGAAGCGTAGCTTCCCGTATTCTTCTGCCCGGTTTTCCGCACCTCAAACGCCAAGATTTCGCTAGCGTCAAGTACCGTAATTCGGACGCGTCTCATCGACGTTACAGAGCTGTGACCGACCACACAACGCGTCCGTTTCACCCCGAACCTCCTGGTCAAATCGACACATCTTGCGGTCGGCACGCGCGCTCGGGCGCCCCCGCGCGATAACACAACCGGGCCACTCACGTAACCCCTGCCCGCGATGCAATTTCCTTTTTCCCTGGGTAAATTTAATTCCCATGACCGCCGCACAAGCAGACCATGCACGTGCCCACAGCGATATCAGAGAATTGCCGGAGGGCTTCAAGCTCGACACCCCACGCGTGGAGGACGGAGCCGCGATCTGGCGTATCGCCCGCGACTCCAGGACGCTGGACCTCAACTCCTCCTACAGCTACCTCCTGTGGTGTCGCGACTTCGCCGCCACCTCCGTCGTCGCACGTGACGCGGAGGGCGAGCCGGCCGCCTTCGTCACCGGTTACATCCGCCCCGATCGCCCGGACATCCTCGTCGTCTGGCAGGTCGCCGTCGACGACGCGCACCGTGGGCAGGGGCTGGCGGCCGCACTCCTGGACGGGCTGACCACCCGCACCACGCACGAGCTGGGCATCCGATTCGTCGAGACCACCATCACGCCCGACAACGCCGCCTCGAACCGGCTGTTCGCGTCGTTCGCCGAACGCCACAGAGTGCCGCTCACGCGCGAGGTCCTCTTCGACGCGGGGCTGTTCCCGGAGCAGGGCCACGAGCCGGAGGTACTGCACCTCATCGGCCCGTTCGACACGCCACCCGGCACCGGGCACTGACCCTCCCCCCGAGCCACGCGGCCGTCCGAGCCGCGTGCGCCATGCGGGACCGGCACCCCCGCACGGCCGGAACCGACCGGCCCCTCAGACTTCCCCTCTTTCGCACTCATCTCCCTGGAGCATGCTGTGACCATCACCCAGCCCGACCTGAGCGTCTTCGAGACCGTGGAGTCGGAGGTGCGCAGCTACTGCCGTGGCTGGCCCACCGTCTTCGACCGCGCGCAGGGCAGCCGCATGACCGACGAGGACGGCCACACGTACCTCGACTTCTTCGCCGGCGCCGGCTCGCTCAACTACGGCCACAACAACCCGGTCCTCAAACGCGCCCTGATCGACTACATCGAGCGGGACGGCGTCACCCACGGCCTGGACATGTCCACCACGGCCAAGCGGGCGTTCCTGGAGTCCTTCCAGAACATCATCCTGCGGCCGCGTGACCTGCCCTACAAGGTCATGTTCCCGGGCCCGACGGGCACCAACGCCGTCGAGGCCGCGCTGAAACTGGCCCGCAAGGTCAAGGGCCGCGAGTCGATCGTGTCGTTCACCAACGCCTTCCACGGCATGTCGCTCGGCTCGCTCGCCGTGACCGGCAACGCCTTCAAGCGGGCCGGCGCCGGCATCCCGCTGGTGCACGGCACCCCGATGCCGTTCGACAACTACCTCGACGGGCAGACCCCCGACTTCATCTGGTTCGAGCGGCTCCTTGAGGACTCCGGCTCCGGCCTCAACCAGCCCGCCGCCGTGATCGTCGAGACGGTCCAGGGCGAGGGCGGCATCAATGTGGCGCGCGCCGAGTGGCTGCGTCAGCTCGCCGAGGTGTGCAAGCGCTGGGACATGCTGCTCATCGTCGACGACATCCAGATGGGTTGCGGCCGAACGGGTGCCTTCTTCTCCTTCGAGGAGGCGGGCATCGTGCCGGACATCGTCACCGTCTCGAAGTCCATCAGCGGCTACGGCCTGCCGCTCGCGCTCACCCTGTTCAAGCCCGAGCTGGACGTGTGGGAGCCGGGCGAGCACAACGGCACCTTCCGCGGCAACAACCCGGCCTTCGTCACGGCCGCCGCCGCACTGGACACGTACTGGGCCGACGGCCAGATGGAGAAGCAGACGCTGGCCCGGGGTGAGATCGTCGAGGCGCACCTGAAGGCCATCGTCGAGGAGCACCCGGAGGCCATCTCCGAGTACCGCGGCCGCGGTCTGGTGTGGGGCCTTGAGTGCATCGACAAGAGCCTCGCCAACAAGATCGCCAAGCGCGCCTTCGAGCTGGGTCTGCTCATCGAGACCTCCGGCCCGGAGAGCGAGGTCGTCAAGCTGCTCCCGGCGCTGACGACCACCCCCGAGGAACTGGACGAGGGCCTTCGCACCCTCGCCCGAGCCATCCGCGACTGCGCCTGACCGGCGCGGAGTTCCCGACCGATTCACAGAAAGGCACCGACTCACCGTGATCGTCCGATCGTTCAAGGACATCGAAGGCACCGACCGCCACGTCAAGTCCAAGTCCGGCACGTGGGAGAGCAAGCGCATCGTGCTCGCCAAGGAGCGGGTCGGCTTCTCGCTGCACGAGACCACCCTGTACGCGGGGACCGAGACATCGATGTGGTACGCCAACCACTACGAGGCGGTCCTGTGCGTCGAGGGCGAGGCCGAGCTCACCAACGACGAGACCGGCGAGAAGCACGTCATCACGCCGGGCACGATGTACCTCCTCGACGGGCACGAGAAGCACACCATGCGGATCAAGGAGGACTTCCGCTGCGTGTGCGTCTTCAACCCGCCGGTCACCGGCCGTGAGGACCACGACGAGAACGGCGTCTACCCGTTGCTCACCGAGCCCGAACCCGAGACGGTCTGAGGCGTTCCGTCTGCCCCGTCCGGCAGTTGAGGAAGGCACGCACCACGCGCACGTAGCAGAGCACGTACGAGAGGAGAGGAAGGCAACACCATGACCACCGCACCCGAGCGCACCGCCGACCTGTACCCGACCCGTGGGGCCGCTGAGGTGATCACCCCGCGGAAGGACCCGGTGGTGTGGTCGCAGCCCGGCACGGCGGGACCGTTCCAGCCGTCCGAGTTGAGCGACTTCGAACGCGACGGCTTCTTCGCCATCGGGGAACTGCTCACGGCGGAGGAAGTCGCGGTGTACCGCGCCGAACTGGACCGGCTCGTTCTCGACCCGGCGATGCGCGCCGACCCGCGCTCCATCGTCGAGCCGAAGTCGCAGAGCGTACGGTCCGTCTTCGAGGTGCACAAGATCAGCGAGGTGTTCGCCAGGCTGGTCTCCGATCCGCGGGTGGTCGGCCGCGCCCGGCAGATCCTGGGCTCGGACGTCTATGTCCACCAGTCGCGGATCAATGTGAAGCCCGGCTTCGGTGCCTCGGGCTTCTACTGGCACTCCGACTTCGAGACCTGGCACGCCGAGGACGGTCTGCCGAATATGCGCACCGTGTCGGTCTCGATCGCGCTGACGGAGAACTTCGACACCAACGGCGGCTTGATGATCATGCCCGGCTCCCACCGGCACTTCGTGGGCTGCGAGGGCGAGACGCCGAAGGACAACTACAAGCGGTCGCTGCAGATGCAGGACGCGGGCATCCCGTCGGACAAGGTCCTGACGAAGATGGCCGACGACCACGGCATCCGGCTGTTCACCGGCAAGGCCGGCTCGGCGACCTGGTTCGACTGCAACGCGATGCACGGCTCCGGCGACAACATCACGCCGTACCCGCGCAGCAACGTCTTCATCGTCTTCAACAGCGTGGAGAACGCGGCGGCGGAGCCGTTCGCGGCGCCGGTCCGGCGCCCGGAGTACATCGGCGCCCGCGAGTTCACGCCGGTGAGGTAGCAAGCGGTATACCGGGTGGCGCGGCCGCCGCAC
>NZ_JBFAIP010000071.1:0-35541 GCF_040654775.1 Streptomyces sp. NPDC050636 | reverse complement strand
ACCACGCTCTTCGTATCGGCGTTGGGGCACGGAACCCCGGCAGCGTCGCCCCCCCAACCCCCCTAACCGGCTAGCGGGCTGGGCGGGCCGGTACCTGTACCGCGCCCCTTGCGTGTGGGTCCATCCAGCGGGTCTGGGCCCGCTCACACCCCGGCCTGCCACGGAGTGAGCGACCGGGCCTCGCGCTCCCCGGCACGTCAGCCCTTCCCCTCGAAGCTCACCGGCCGGTCGTTCCGCAGCTCGGTGAAGAGCTTTTCCGCCTGGGCCAGGTCCCACTTCACGGCGCTGCCCTTGGAGGTCGGGAAGCCGATGCTGGACACGGGGACATTGAGGCGCTTGCCGTTGCCGGAGGTGACGTTCTTCATCCCCTCGAAGAGCGAGGTGAGGCTCCGCAGGTCGGTGCCCTCGTCCACGATGAGAGTGTCCAGCCCGGCGCTCACGGTCGGGTAGACCGTGGACGGGTCGAGCAGGATGCCCGGGGTGGCTGCCTTGTCGGCCAGGGCGGCCAGGAACTTCTGCTGGTTCTGGCTGCGGCCGAGGTCGCCCTGGGCCTCCTGGTGGCGCTGGCGGACGAACGCGAGTGCCGTGCGGCCGTCGAGCGTGTGGCAGCCCTTCTTCAGGTTCGCGCCCGACTTCTCGTCGTTGATGTCCTTGTCCAGGCACATCGGAACGCCACCGATCGCGTTCACGATGCCCACGAAGCCCGAGAAGCCGATCTCCGTGTAGTGGTCGATGCGCAGCCCCGTGTTGCGCTCGATGGTCCGTACGAGCAGGTCGGGGCCGCCGAGCGAGAACGCCGCGTTGAGCTTGTTCTTCGATGTGCCGTAGTGCTTGCCGGTTTCGGGGCGTATGTAGGGCGGGACGGTCACCCAGGAGTCACGCGGCAGGCTCATCATCGTGGTGCCGTGGGCGCCGGTGTGCAGCAGGATCATCGAGTCGGTACGGCGGCCCGCGTCGGCCGAGCCGCCGGTGTGCAGATCCTTCCTGTCCTGCTCGGAAAGGCCCACCCGGCTGTCGGAACCCACTATCAGATAGTTGGTTCCCTTGCCCTGCGGCGCGCGGTCCGTGAGCTCGCTGAGGTCGACCTCACGGTTGAGCTTGGTGTCGGCCCAGACGTATGTGCCGACGGATGTGATGAGGAGCACAGCGGTCAGGAGTATCGCCGCCCGTATGAAGCGGCGGCGCCGGCTGGGGCGGGTTGCGGGGGCTCTGCCCCTGGAGGTGTGACTGCCGCCTCCGCCGCCGGTGTGGCCGTTACGGCCGTCGTGACCGTTGTTGCCATTGTTGCCGTTGCGGCCGTTGTGACCGTTGTTGCCATCACGCACGGTCCGCGCCGGGTGCACTTGAGGCGCGTACCCGGCAGACGGGTAGCCGGCAGACGGGTGCCCAGCAGACGGGTACCCAGCAGGCGCGTACTCCGCCTGGCGCCCTACCTGTCCGGTTCTGACCTGCGGCGTTCCCACTTCGCCGCGGTACCTGTTCCTCTCGGATGCCCCGTCCAGCCAATCAGTCATGGGCGGCAGTCTGCATGTTCATGATCTCCTCACCAAATGGTGCTCAAATCTCCGCATGGACGAAGGGCCGCTGCCCGGCCCGCGCGCGGTGGTGCCGGGCAGAGGCTCTGACGGTGCGTCGGCTGCGCCGGTTCCCCGTCGTCACCGCACCAGGCTCTGGTGCGCCACCGGCTGCCCGATCTGCTGGGCGGCGGTGCCCGAGCGGTGCATGCGGTGCCACTTCAGCCGGGTGCCGAGCAGGAAGGCCACCACGGACTGGATGACCACCAGATACATCAGCTGCCGGTAGACGAAGAGTTGGAAAGGCATCGCCCACAGCGCCCGCACCTTCTCGCCGTCCAGCCGCAACGCGTATCCGGCACAGGCCAGTTGGAGGGTCAGGAAGCCGAGCCAGACCCCGGCCGACTGCATGGGGTCGAGGAAGAGCGCCCCGTACAGCGCGACGATGTCGATGACCGGCGCGAACAGTGGGAGGGCGACCTGGAAGACGGTCAGATAGCTCAGGCCGCGGCGGCCGAAGCGGCCGACCGGGCCCACCCCGAAGACGGCGCGACGGTGCTTCCACATGGCCTGGAGCGTGCCGTAACACCAGCGGTACCGCTGCCGCCACAGCTGGCCCAGCGAGGTGGGGACCTCGGTCCAGGCGATGGCGGTCTCCTCGTAGACCACCCGCCAGCCCGCCTGCCACAGGGCCATCGTGAGGTCGGTGTCCTCGGCGAGGGTGTCCTCGCTGACCCCGCCGACGCCCATCAGTGCGTCCCGGCGGAAGGCACCGATGGCGCCGGGGACCGTCGGCATGCACTCCAGCACCTCGAACATCCGGCGGTCGAGGTTGAACCCGAAGACATACTCCAGGTGCTGCCATCTGCCCAGCAGGCGGCGGCGGTTGCCGACCTTGGTGTTGCCGCTGACCGCGCCCACGGCCGGGTGGGCGAGCGGCTGGACGAGCCGGTAGATCGCATCCGGCTCGAAGACCGTGTCGGCGTCGACCATGACCACGATGTCGTGCCGCGCATGCGCCAGACCGGTGTTGAGGGCGGCGGCCTTGCCCGCGTTGGTCTGCCGGACCACCAGCACACGGGGATCGTCGATACAGGTGGCGATGTCCGCCGTCTCGTCCGTCGACCCGTCGTCGATCACGATGATCTGCAGGTAGGGGTGGGTGGAGGAGAGCAGCGAACGGACGGTGGACTCGATGCCCGCCTCTTCGTTGTAGGCGGGTACGAGGACCGTCACCGGTTCGGTGACCTCCCGCAGCCGGGGCGCCCCGGGGCGGAAGTGCGTCAGACGCCGGACATGGGCGCGGGCGAAGAGCACCAGCATCAGCAGGCGCAGCACCCCGAGCCCGCCCGCGATCCCGAGCACCCAGGCCATCGCGCCCACAAACGCGTGGCCTGCGGCCTTCGCCCAGATCAGGGCCTTGCCCTGCCAGCGCTCGATGACGGACACCGGCTCGTCGGTCGAGAGCAGCCCGGCCCCGGCCGTCACGGTGGTGAACTTCTCCACATTCCGGTCGGCGAGCAGCTTTTCGGTGCTGTTGTACGCCACGTCGTTCTGGCTGAACTGCCGGATCACGCCCTGCGACGGCTTCCGGAACCAGCGGTCGGCGGCGACCAGCGTGTAGCCCTCCTCGGCGGCCTGCCGCGCCGCCTTCCACTCGGCGCCGCAGATCGTGTCCACCGCGGTGGTCTGCGGCATCCGCAGCAGCCCGGTGTGGATGCCCGCGGAGCCGGCCAGCGCCTTCTGCGTGAGCGACAGCTCCAGCGAGGCACGGAGGTCCGACGCCGAACCCATGGCGGCGCCGGTGTAGGTGTTCGAGCCGATCTCATGGCCCTCGGCCTTGATCCGCCGTACCAGGTCCGGGTACTGGGCCGCCTGGGCACCCTTGAGGAAGAAGGTGGCGTGCGCGTGGTTCTTGCGCAGCAGGTCGAGCAGGCGCGGGGTCCATACGGGGTCGGGCCCGCCGTCGTAGGTGAGCGCCACGGTACCGGCGGGCATCGCGGAGGACTGCACCTTACCGCCGTCGATGCGCACCACCGGGCCGCCCTTGTCCACGGCCTTCGGCACGGGGGTGGTGCAGTCGCGCTTCGTCTTCGCAGCGTCGACCTCGTGGGTGGTCCAGCCCTCGAAGAGCAGGGCGCCGAACATCACGGGGAGGACGAGGATCAGCAGCAGCCAGTGCCCGCGCGGGTCCCGGGACTGCGCGTGGCGGCGTCTGTTCGAGCGGCGCCTCACGTCACGCCCGGGGTGGCAGCCGCGCTTCGCAGAGCTCTTCCGCGCCGGACGGAAGAGTCATCGCATGGCCGATATTCAAATATTTTGTGCCGATTTCTTTTCCGGCTGGCCTCACACATGGTGGGCGAGTGTACTCATGGGAGATCATGGGAACGCCCCCGAGGTGAAAGAGTGCCCGGCGGTACAACAACCGGCGCTCATCACGGCGCCGAGGTGGTACAAGCAGTTCGTCCGGGGTGCCCGAGACAGACAGCCGGACGGGACTCCTAGGCGACCGCTTCCGTCGGTACCCCCTCATCGGGCTCATCGGAATCGTTCGGCGCGAGGAGCTGCTCCGTCCAGATGATCTTGCCGTCGGTGGTGTAGCGGGTGCCCCAGCGGTGGCTGAATTGTGAGACCAGGAACAGGCCGCGGCCGCCCTCGTCGGTCGCACGGGGATGGCGCAGATACGGCGAGGTGCTGCTACCGTCAAAGACTTCGCAGGTCAGGGTGTGCCCCAGGATCAGGCGCAGCCGGATCGGCCCGGAGCCGTACCGGATCGCGTTGGTGACCAGCTCACTGACGACGAGCTCCGTGGTGAAGACCAGTTCCTCCAGGCCCCAGCTGGTCAGTTGACGGGCCGCCCGCTCACGGGCCTGGGCGACCACGGCCGGGTCGGTGGGCAACTCCCATGACGCGAAGCGGTCCGCGTCCAGGCTGCGGGTGGCGGCCAGCAGCAGCGTGACGTCGTCGAAGGGCCGCGCGGGCACGAGAGTCTCGATGACGGTCTCGCACAGCGCGTCGAGCGAGCGGCCCGGCGTTTCGAGGGCGCGGCGCAACCGCTGCTGCCCGGTGTCGCCGGCCTTGCCCGGGACGCGGCCGGTGAGCAGGCCGTCCGTATACAACGCGAGGACGCTGCCCTCCGGTACCACCGATTCGATGGCCTCGAAGGGGAGGCCCCCGACGCCCAGCCGCGGCCCGATGGGCAGGTCGGCGAAGTGGACCTTGCCGTCGGGGGTGACGACGGCGGGTACCGGGTGCCCGGCGCTGGCCATGGTGCAGCAGCGACTGAGCGGGTCGTATACCGCGTACAGGCAGCTGCTGCCGCGCGCCCCGGCGTCGGAGCTCGGCGGGTGGACGGCCAGGGGGCGGATGGCTGCCGTGGCCGCGTCCCTGGTCGCGGCCGTGGCCGCCTCGTCCGATACCCGGCTGACCAGGTCGTCCAGGTGGCCGAGGAGTTCGTCGGGGCGGAGATCCAGCGCGGCGAGGGTCTGCACCGCTGTCCGCAGCCGTCCCATGGTGGCGACGGCGTCGATGCCATGACCCGTCACATCGCCCACCACCAGGGCGACCCGGGCCCCGGACAGCGCGATGACGTCGTACCAGTCGCCGCCGGCGTCGGCGAGCTCGTCGGCCGGCCGGTAGGAGGAGGCCACACGCACGGCGTCCTGCTGGGGGACGTCGTGCGGCAGCAGACTGCGCTGGAGGGCGAGGGCCGCCCCGCGTTCGCGGGTGTAGCGACGGGCGTTGTCCATGCAGACGGCCGCCCGCGCGACGAATTCCTCCGCGAGGCGGAGGTCGTCCGCACTGAACGCCTCGTCGTGCTGACTGCGGAAGAACGAGGTCACGCCCATGGTCATGCCGCGCGCGCGGATCGGCACCACCATCGAGGTGTGCAGCCCGAGGTCGAGGAAGTGCGCATGCCGGTCCCCCGGGATGTTGGCGGCCCACTCCGGGCTCAGCGGGTCCAGCCGCTCCGTCCGCCACGATCCGCCGCCGGCCAGGCAGCGGATGGGGGGCGACCAGGCGTGGTAGGTGGCCATGTCCCCGATCTCGACCACCGACTCCGGGACGCCCTCCCGGAGGGACTGCTGCCCGCCGCGGCGCAGCAGGACCATGTCCGCGTCGCTGAGCGGCCCGGGGAGCGGCTCGCCGCCCCTGATCACCGAGTCCAGGAGGTCGACGGCGACGAAGTCGGCGAGGTGCGGCACCGCCACGTCCGCCAGGTCCTGGGCGGTCTGCATGACGTCCAGGGTGCGGCCGATGTATTCGCTCGCCCGGTCCAGCAGGGTGAGCCGCTGCCGGTTCTGGTAGCGCTCGGTGATGTCGATGACGGTGTAACACACGCCGATGGGCCGCCTGTTCGCGTCGTCGAGGCGGACGAACGACATCGAGTGGGCGTGTTGGCGGTGCGGGTCCGACCGGGGCCGGCCGACATGCTCGTAGCCGATCAGCGGCTCACCGCTTTCCAGGACCCGCCGCATCTGCGCTTCGAGCGACTCGGCGTCCAGGCCGGGCTGGATCTCTCCCAGCCGCCGCCCGATACGGCGTTGCGGAGGCCCGCCCCCGAAGCGCTCCAGCGCGGAGTTCGACCACACGAACCGGAGGTCGGTGTCCACGACGGCCATGCCGACGGGCGTCTGCGTCACCATCCGCTCCAGGACGGCGCGGCTGATCTGCCACCCGTGAAGCGGCGACGCCTCGACCGCCAGGACCAGCCAGTGCGCCCGCTCCGCGCTGTCCGTCACCGGGACCACCTGCGCCTCGATGCCGACCTGGCCACCGCCCGCGCGCCGCGCCGAGAGCAGACCGCCCCAGCTGCCGCGGGCCCGGGACTCCTCGGCGAGCGCGGTCACCCGCGCCGCGTCGTCCGGTGCCAGCAACCCCGCAACGGCCTTCCCGACCACGTCCGCGCCCTGGTGGCCGAGCAGCCGCTCGGCGCCCGGGGACCAGCTCTCGACGAGCCCGTGCGCGTCGAGCAGAACGACCGCGGCATCGGCCAGGTTGAGCGACGCCTGCTGTCCGGAGTGGCGGTTCTCCTGGAGCTTTGCCATGCCAGCGCTTCCGTCCCTGCCGACTGAGGGCTCTTTGCGGCTATCTGTACCTGAATTTCCCTGTTCTCATTGTGATGGCGTGTGGGCGGTTCGGCGCTTACCCGGCTCGTAGGGTGTCCGCCGTGTCGGCGCCTCAGCGGGCCGGCCGGGTGGCTTTCAGCGAGTACATGAGAGGGATGCGCGGACGGTCGTCGGGCAGCCTGTAGTAGCCGTCGTCGCCGCGCCGCAGCGCGCCGAAGCGCTGGAACATCGTCATGTCGTGCTCGTGCAGGAAGTCGATACGCAGCCCGGCACCGGCCAGGGCGGAGACGACGTCACCGAGCGGGTGCTGCCATTCGACGCTGCGGTTGTTGACGGTCGGCGCGTCCAAATCCGTATAGGTACCGGGGGTTTCGTCGACCCAGGCGTCACGGCTGAAGTAATCGTGGGTGATACGCGATCCGGTCTCGTCGTCCAGGGCGTCGCACAGCGGGTGGAACTCGGCGAGGTAGAGGAATCCGCCGGGGGCGATGAGGGAGGCGGCGGTCTCGGCCCAGCGGACCAGGTCCGGGAGCCAGTTCAGGGCGCCGATGCCGGTGTAGACGATGTCGTACGAAGAGTCCGGGACGGCTTCGGCGGCGTCATAGACGTCGGCGGCCACGAATGACGCACGCTCCGGGCCGTAGCCGAGCTCGGCGGCCAGGTCGCGCGCGGCCTCGATGGCCGGTTCGGAGAAGTCCAGGCCGACGACGTGGGCCGCGCCGCGGTGGGCCCAGGAAAGCGTGTCCTGGCCGAAGTGGCACTGGAGGTGCAGGAGTGTGCGGCCGGTGACATCGCCGACCTCCGCGATCTCGAAGTCGCGGATCACATCTCGGGCGTGCCGGAACTGGTCCTGGTCGTAATAATCGCTCGCGGTGTGGATGGCGACCCGCTCGTCCCACCTCGCACGATTCGCCTCACGCCAGTCGTCAGGGCCCGTATGTCTTCGCATACCGCGAAGTTATCCACAGCCTGACGCCCCCGCCAACGCAATTCCGACGCCAGGCGCAGAATGGGCCCATGACTCACCAGACGCCAGGCTCCGACCCCGCCCCCACCTCCTCCCTCTCGCCCTCCGACATGCCGGACTGGGAGAAGCGGTTCCGCGCACCGCGGATCGGCCTGCCGGACTGGGCGGAGCACGCCCCGCACCGTTCCCTGTTCGTCTCGAACGCCACCGGCACCTTCGAGCTGTACGCATGGGACCGGGCGAGCGGCAGCCAGCGGCAGGCCACGGACCGGCCGCACGGCACGACGGACGGGACGCTGTCGCCGGACGGCGAGTGGATCTGGTGGTTCTCGGACACCGACGGGGACGAGTTCGGCGTCTGGATGCGGCAGCCGTTCTCGGGCGGCCCGGACGAGCCGGCCGCCCCGGGACTGGCCGCCTCCTACCCCGGAGGGCTGGCGATCGGCCGGGACGGCACGGCCGTCATCGGGCGCTCCACGGACGACGAGGGCTCGACGGTCCATGTCGCACGACCAGGGCAGCCACCGGTCGAGATCTACCGCCACCGGGAATCGGCGGGCGTGGGCGACCTCTCGCACGACGGCTCGCTGATCGCGATCGAGCACACCGAGCACGGCGACGCGATGCACTCCGCGATCCGCGTGGTGCGGGCGGACGGCTCGACGGTCGCGGAGCTGGACGACACCAAGGGCGGCACCGAGGAGCTGGGCCTGTCGGTGATGGGCTTCGTGCCCGTGGACGGCGACGCCCGTCTCCTGGTGGGCCACCAGCGTCGGGGCCGCTGGGAGCCGATGATCTGGAACCCGCTGACGGGCGTGGAAACGGCCCTGGCGATCGACCTGCCCGGCGACGTCGGCGCGGACTGGTATCCGGACGGCTCGGCGCTCCTCATCGAGCACGAGTACCAGGCACGCAGCGAACTGTGGCGCTACGACCTGGGCGAGCCGGCCTGCGACAGTGAACCGTCCATGGCGTCCGACCGTCCCCTCACCCGGGTCGAGACCCCGGCGGGCACCGTCTCGGGCGCGACGGCCCGCCCGGACGGCACGGTGGAATTCCTGTGGTCCTCGGCGGCCCAGCCGCCGGAGGTCCGTTCCACGAGCGGCAAGGTCGTCCTCGACCCGCCCGGCATGAAGGCCCCGGGTTCGGTCCCTGTGACGGACGCCTGGGTGGAGGGCCCCGCAGGCCCCATCCACGCCCTGGTGCAGCAGCCTGCCGGCACCGGCCCGTTCCCCACCGTCTTCGACATCCACGGCGGCCCGACCTGGCACGACAGCGACGCCTTCGCCTCCTCCCCGGCGGCCTGGGTGGACCACGGCTTCGCGGTCGTCCGCGTCAACTACCGCGGCTCGACCGGCTACGGCCGCGCCTGGACGGACGCGCTCAAGCATCGCGTCGGCCTGATCGAGCTGGAGGACATCGCCGCGGTACGCGAGTGGGCGGTCTCGTCCGGGCTGGCGGACCCGGACCGCCTGGTGCTGGCGGGCGGCTCGTGGGGCGGCTATCTGACCCTGCTGGGCCTCGGCACCCAGCCGGAAGCCTGGGCAGTCGGCCTGGCCGCGGTCCCCGTGGCGGACTACGTCACGGCGTACAACGACGAGATGGAAGCCCTCAAGGCCATGGACCGCACCCTGCTCGGCGGCACGCCGGAAGAGGTCCCCGAGCGCTTCGAGGCGTCCTCACCCCTGACATACGTCGACGCGGTGCGGGCCCCGGTCTACATCTCCGCAGGCGTCAACGACCCACGCTGCCCCATCCAGCAGGTGGAGAACTACGTCCAGTGCCTGGAACACCGCGCCCACCCCCACGAGGTCTACCGCTACGACGCCGGCCACGGCTCCCTGGTCGTAGAGGAACGCATCAAGCAGGTACGCCTGGAACTGGACTTCGCACGACGGCATGTGGCGGGGGTGACGGAGGCCCGGAGCGACACGGCGGAGCCGAGCGCGGCTGAGACGGACGTGGCCGAGTCGGACGTGGCCAAGTCGGACGTGAGCTAGACGAACTTGGCCGAGCTGAACGAGTGAGGTCGTAGGGGGCGGGGCGGGGGGGAGGCCCCCAGGGGAGCGAGGGCTCAGGCGCGGGACACCGGCGGGCTCGCGCCCCCGGCCCCCGAAGCCCCACCCTCCACCCCGTCGGCGTCACCCTCCGACGCATCGCCCTCCGGCGCATCGCCCTCCGGCAGGATCCCCAGCGCCGCGTCCTTCGCCGCTTCTGCCTCGCGGCGGAAGAGGCGGAACCACATGAAGACGACGAAGCCCGCGAAGACGAACCACTCGCCGGTGTAGCCGAGGTTCTGGAAGGCCTTCAGGTCCAGTCCGCTGCCCTCCGCGGCGGCCGGCGGGACGGGGCGCAGCGGGGCCCGGGTGTCGGTGAGCGTGATCCATGCGTCATAGACGTCGTACGGCACGATGTTGACCAGCGAGGCCGCGCTGATCATGCCGAGCTGCCCCTTCGGCAGCCCACCGTCGGCCTGTACACCGTCGGTGCCCTGGTTCTCGGACGCCTGCAGCGCCCCGCTGACGGTGACCTCGCCCTTCGGCGGCGCGGGCACCTTCGCCCGGTCGGCCTTCGCGTTCACGTCGCCGGGCAGCCAGCCCCGCACGACCGGGAGGGCTTTGCCGCCGTCCGTACGCAACAGGGACAGGACGTAGAAGCCCTGGCTCTTGCCTTGCTTGCCGTCCAAGGTACGGCCGGGTACGAGCAGTTGGTGTCCGGTGTCGTAGTGCCCGCGGGCGCTGGCCTGGCGGCCGGAGGTGACCTTGTCGACCGGCAGCAGACTGTCCAGGGGGCGGGCGGCCGCGGCCTTGGCCCGGGCGGAGCGGTCCTCCTGCTGCTGGTGCGTATCGACGCGGTCCTCGAAGCGGCTCAGCTGCCAGCTGCCCATGAAGATGCAGAAGGGGATCGCCAGTACGGCGAAGACGTTGATCCCCCACCACCGCGGGGTCAGCAGGAACCGGTACACCCCATCAACGGTACGGGGCGCGTACGGAAGGGCCGCACCGGCCCCTCTACGGCCCCACCACGGCCCCGCCACGGCCGCTGCACCGTCCGGCAGACGAAAACGGCGACGAAGAGCGGCGAACGGCAAACGGATACCGGCAGACGGGCCGCGGGCCGTGACCCGCGCCGCCGCTACCCGGTCCGCCGGGGCCTCGGCCCGCCGTTATTCGGCCGCCAATGCCTCCGTGCGGTACACCGTTCCCGCGCACGCATCCGTGATCTTGGTGTCGGCCGCGGCGGGCTCGCCGGCCTCCGGCGTATGCGTGAGAACGACGCCACCGGACGTCGATCCCCCGCCGCCGGCACCGTCGTCGCCGCCCGCCTGGCCGCCTTCGGCCGTCGTCGCGGACCCGCTGTCCGTGGAATCCGTCGGCGTCTGCGAGGGGGCGGGGGTCGGTGTGCTCCCCGGGTTGGCGCATCCGGTGGTGCCGCCGCCGGCCTCCGGGATCCAGGCGAATTTGACCTCATACGCCTCGCCCGGATTGAGAACCAGCTGGTCAGGGACGTTGGCCGGGTCGGGCAGCCCGGTGGCGTCGTCGCCCGATGTGTGGTCGACGACATGGACGCGGTCGGGTTTGGTGGTGCCCTGTGCGACCAGGCCGACGGTGCCGCCGCCCTGGACCGAGCAGGCCGTGGTGGACGTGTTGACCATCCGGAACGCGCCGTAGACGCGGCCGGCGGAGTCCGCCGGGCGGACCGAGGCGGTGCCCTGGCCGAGCTGTTCGCGCCCGCAGACCGGCGAGGAGACCTCCATGGTCGCGTCCGGGGCCGGGGTGGCGGCGCCCGGCCCATGGCTCGCGCCGTCCTTCTCCGTGGCCTTGCCGTTGCCCGCGGGCCGGCCCGAGCCCGGCTTCCCGCCGCCCTCGCCGGTCGGCTGCGGATGAGCCTGCTCGGTGCCCTCGCCGTGCGAGCCCTCGGCGTCGCCCTGGGCGCGCTGGCTGCTCGCGGTGTTGGCGTGCCGGTCCTCGGAGCCGTCGTTGAGGGTCACCACGTGGACCATGGCCGGGATCGACGTACCGCCGAGCAGCAGCGCGGCGGCCGCGCCCACGACGACGTGCCGGCGGCGCTGACGACGTGCCGGCACCGCGCGGCGCAGCTGTTCCAGCGCGTCCGGTGCGGGTTCGAGGTCGCCGACGCGGGACTGCAGCAGTCGCCTCAGCTCGTCCTCGCCGCCGAGACCACCGCCGGAGCCGAAACCGAAGCCGGAGTCACTGCCGGAGCCGCTGCCGAAGCCGTGACCGTCACCGGTTCCGTGACCGGTGACGGTTCCCTGCCCGTCACCGCTCCGCTCGTCGTCGCCGCCTACGCCCTCGACGCCCCCGTCAGCGCCGCGCTCGGCACCGCCATCGCGGCCAGAGACGGTCTCAGGGCTCTGCTCGGGGCCCAGCTCGGGACTCGGCTCACGGCCTCCGGGCTCGTCTCCCGGACCCATACCCGGCCCCGGACCCGTAGCCGACGGCTCCTGCGCCTCACGCACCACGTACAGCCCACGCACGTCCCCCGGGCCCCGACGGGACCCACCAGCGCCCAGCGTCCCTTGGCCCCCTCGCGGGTCAAACGAATCACTCCGCCGAAACGGATCGCGCGGGTCATACACACCGAACGAGCCGAACGGCCCGAACGAGCCAAACCGCTTGCTGCTCATGCCGGAGCCTCCATCGCGACGCGGAGCGCCGCTATGCCCCGCGACCCGTACGCCTTGACCGAGCCGAGCGATATCCCCAGCGTCTCGGCGACCTGCGCCTCCGTCATATCGGCGAAGTAGCGCAGCACCAGCACCTCGCGCTGCCGCCGCTGCAGACCGCGCATCGCCTGGATCAGCTGGTCCCGCTCCAGCAGGTCGTACGCGCCCTCCTCGGCGCTCGCCATGTCGGGCATCGGCTTGGAGAGCAGCTTCAGCCCGAGGATGCGGCGGCGCAGCGCGGAGCGCGAGAGGTTGACGACGGTCTGCCGCAGGTAGGCGAGGGTTTTCTCGGGGTCGCGCACCCGCCCGCGCGCGGAGTGGACACGGATGAAGGCTTCCTGGACGACGTCCTCGCAGGAGGCGGTGTCGTCGAGGAGCAGCGCGGCGAGACCGAGCAGCGAGCGGTAGTGCGCGCGGTAGGTCTCGGTGAGGTGGTCGACTGTGGTGCCCGCTGCCATCGCGTCGTCAGTGTCCCCGCGCTGAGAAGGAATCTGCGAGGGGCGCGTGGTGGGCCAGGGGGCGATCACTGGCATGCCCCCGGACGCACGGGGGCGCGGCGGGCGCACTGCCGCGCCTGCTGTCCCCCCTGGGGCGAGGGTGAAACCGAGTACATCTGCCACGCTTGTTGGACACGCTTCCCCCTGTAAGGGTTGTACGCGTAAGGCACCGCTTTTGACGATGCATCAAATGCCCTCATGCGTACCAGCTCTTCCCCAATGCACCATTTATCCCGACGCATTCGCCCCTCCTCCGAGGATCCCAAGGCGAACCGTGGACACCCCGGACCACCCGCTGGGGGTGGCCACAAAGACGCTCCCCGCCCGACTGCCGGTTGCAGTGCGGCGGGGAGCGAATGGTCGAACAGACCGTCAGCCCAGATCAAGCGTCCCGAGCCAACAATTCGCTCACAAGATCTTCACACGTCCCAGAAAGTATCCCCCAGGCGGCCCACCCCGCGACGGCCAATCCCGCCAACTGCGGGCACCCGACGCCCCCTGTCCGGTCCGCGTCCTACCCGCCCAGCTCCCCCGCCACCAGCTCCCCGATCTGCGCCGTGTTCAAAGCCGCCCCCTTGCGCAGGTTGTCCCCGCACACGAACAGCTCCAGCGCCCGCGGATCGTCCAGCGACCGCCGGACCCGCCCGACCCAGGTCGGATCCGTCCCGGCCACATCGGACGGCGTGGGGAATTCGCCCTCGGCCGGGTCGTCGCTGACGACGACCCCCGGGGCCGAGGCCAGGATCTCGTGCGCGCCGGCGACCGTGACCTCGTTCTCGAACCGCGCATGCACGGCCAGCGAGTGCGTGGTGATCACCGGCACCCGCACACAGGTCGCGGTGACCCGCAGGTCCGGCAGCCCCAGGATCTTGCGGGACTCGTTACGGACCTTGAGCTCCTCGGAGGACCAGCCGTCCTCCCGGAGCGAACCGGCCCACGGCACGACATTGAGCGCGATCGGCGCCGGGAACGGCCCGAGCGTGTCGCCGACGGCCCGTCGCACATCGCCCGGCGTACTGCCCAGCTCCGTACCGGATATCGCCGACAGCTGCGCCCGCAGTGTGTCGACGCCGGCCTTCCCCGCCCCCGAAACGGCTTGGTACGAGGAGACGATCAGCTCGCTCAGCCCGTACTCGGCGTGCAGCGCGCCCAGCGCGACGATCATCGAGAGGGTCGTGCAGTTCGGGTTGGAGATGATCCCGCGCGGCCGCACCCGCGCCGCATGCGCGTTGACCTCGGGCACGACAAGCGGCACGTCCGGGTCCATCCGGAACGCGCCCGAGTTGTCCACGACCACCGCGCCCTTGGACACCGCGACCGGCGCCCACTGCGCGGAGACCTCGTCCGGCACGTCGAACATCGCGACGTCGATGCCGTCGAAGGCGTCCTCGCTCAGCGCGACGACCTCGACCTCCTCGCCCCGCACGGTCAGCTTGCGGCCGGCCGAGCGGGGTGAGGCGATCAGCCGGATCTCGCCCCAGACGTCGGCCCGCGCGGACAGGATGCCGAGCAGGACCGCGCCGACGGCGCCGGTGGCACCGACGACGGCGAGGTGCGGCTTACGGGCCGTACGGGCGCCCGCCGCCACGGTCACACCGTGGGACGGACGGCCCGCCTCGGCCGGAATCATCGTCCGGTGCCGCCATAGACCACGGCCTCGTCACTCTCGGTGTCGAGACCGAAGGCGCTGTGCACGGCCTGTACGGCTTCCTTGACGTCATCGGCGCGGGTGACGACCGAGATGCGGATCTCGGAGGTCGAGATGAGCTCGATGTTCACGCCCGCGTTGGACAGCGCCTCGAAGAACGTCGCGGTGACGCCCGGGTTGGTCTTCATACCCGCGCCGACCAGCGAGATCTTGGCGATCTGGTCGTCGTAGCGGAGCGAGTCGAAGCCGACCGCCGCACGGGTCCGCTCCAGCGCCGCGACGGCCTTGCGGCCCTCGTCCTTCGGCAGCGTGAAGGAGATGTCCGTCAGACCGGTCGAGGCGGCCGACACGTTCTGGACGACCATGTCGATGTTGACCTCGGAGTCCGCGATGGCACGGAAGATCCGCGCGGCCTCGCCCGGCTTGTCCGGGACTCCGACGACCGTGACCTTCGCCTCGGAGGTGTCGTGCGCGACGCCCGAGATGATCGCCTGCTCCATCGGCTGGTCCCCTTGCGGTTCGTTGCTGACCCACGTGCCCTTGAGCCCCGAGAACGAGGAGCGGACGTGGATCGGGATGTTGTAACGGCGTGCGTACTCGACGCAGCGGTGCAGCAGCACCTTGGAGCCGGAGCTGGCCAGCTCCAGCATGTCCTCGAAGGAGATCCAGTCGATCTTCCGGGCCTTCTTCACGACCCGGGGGTCGGCGGTGAAGACACCGTCCACATCGGTGTAGATCTCACAGACCTCGGCGTCCAGCGCGGCCGCCAGCGCCACGGCGGTGGTGTCGGAACCGCCCCGCCCCAGCGTGGTGATGTCCTTCTTGTCCTGGGACACACCCTGGAAGCCGGCGACGATGGCGATGTTGCCCTCGTCCACCGAGCTCTTGATGCGGCCCGGCGTGACATCGATGATCCGTGCCTTGTTGTGCACGGAGTCGGTGATGACGCCGGCCTGGCTGCCGGTGAAGGACTGCGCTTCATGGCCGAGGTTTTTGATCGCCATCGCCAGCAGGGCCATGGAGATCCGCTCTCCGGCGGTCAGCAGCATGTCGAACTCGCGCCCCGACGGAATCGGGGACACTCCCTGAGCGAGATCGATCAGCTCGTCCGTCGTGTCGCCCATCGCCGAAACCACGACGACCACCTGGTGGCCGTTCTTCTTGGCTTCGACGACTCGCTTGGCAACGCGCTTGATGCCCTCGGCATCCGCAACGGATGAGCCGCCGTACTTCTGCACGACAAGGCCCACGTGCGCTCCTCGCAACTGTCTCTTCGGGAGTTTCCTCCCGGACCCCCGGAAATGGGGGTACTGCGGTCGGCTCAGTCTAACGAGCAAGCGGAATCCGCCCCGCAGATACCACATCGTGAGACATGAAACTCACTAAGTGATCACCTGGTGATCAGCATGGTCACCATGCCGATCACATGTCGATCACCGTGTCTCGCGGTGGATCCGCGCGGCGCATCGTCGCGCCCGCTCGGCGAAGCACATGCCCGCTCCCGGCCGGAGCACACGGGAACGTAACCCAGGTCACACATCCGGGAAACGTGGCGGGGTCACACCCGCCGCAGCCCCAGCGGTCCCGCGATCTCCGCCGCCATGACCCTCCCGGCCTCCTCGGCGAGCCGGTCCTCGTCAGCGCCGGCGTCGCTGTCGGTGTCCAGGCCGTCCAGCTCGTCCAGCGGCTGGTCGAGGCGTACGTGGGCGACCAGCGACTGCAGCGCGCGCAGGGCGGCCGAGGCGGTCGGGCCCCAGTTGGAGAGGTAGGAGAACTGCCACCACCACAGGGCCTCGCTGACCCGGCCGGCGCGGTAGTGCGCCAGGCCGTGCCGGAGGTCGGTGATGATGTCGGCGATGTCGTCGGAGATCCGGCAGGGGACCGGCTCGCTGCGCGGCACATACGGGTCGAAGACCTCGGAGTACACGTCCACCGGGTCGAGCAGCGTCGCGACGCGCTCGCGCAGCTCGTCCACATCCGGCTCCGGGCCGGTGTCCGGCTCGTAGCGCTCATCGGGAACGATGTCCTCGTGGGCGCCCAGCCGGCCGCCGGTGAGCAGCAGCTGGGAGATCTCCAGCAGCAGGAACGGCACCGCGCTGTCCGGCTCGTCGCCCTTGGCGACCTCCGTCACGGCGACGATGAAACTCTCGATCGAGTCGGAGATCGATACGGCGAAGTCGTCCGGGTCCTGCGTCGCGTTGTGCAGCGTGGCATCAGACATCGAGAAGTCTCCTCCCTTCGAAGGCCCGCCCGAGCGTGACCTCGTCTGCATACTCCAGATCGCCTCCGACCGGCAGTCCGCTGGCCAGTCGCGTCACTCTCAGCCCCATGGGTTTGATCATGCGGGCCAGGTACGTGGCCGTGGCCTCGCCCTCCAGATTCGGGTCGGTGGCCAGGATCAGCTCGGTGACGGTGCCGTCCGCGAGCCTGGTCAGCAGTTCCCGTATCCGCAGGTCATCGGGGCCAACGCCCTCGATCGGGCTGATCGCCCCACCGAGGACGTGGTAGCGGCCGCGGAACTCCCGCGTCCGCTCGATCGCCACGACGTCCTTGGGCTCCTCCACGACGCAGATGACCGCCGGATCACGCCGCGGGTCCAGGCAGACCCGGCACTGCTCCTCCTGCGCGACGTTGCCGCACACGCTGCAGAACCGGACCTTCGCCTTGACCTCCATCAGCGCGTTCGCGAGCCGGCGGACATCGGTCGGCTCGGCCTGAAGAATGTGGAAGGCGATCCGCTGCGCGCTCTTGGGACCGACGCCGGGCAGCCTGCCCAATTCGTCGATCAGGTCCTGGACCACGCCTTCATACACGGAACGTCTTCTCTCTCTTCTGCCGTGATGCGTACGCTAGTTGGCTACTCCTCAGAAGGGGAGATCCTCGGAGGCCTCAGAAAGGGAGACCGGGGATCCCACCGCCGCCGCCCAGGCCCTGGGCGAGCGGACCGAGCTTCTGCTGCTGCAGCTTCTGGGCGCTGGCGTTCGCGTCCCGGACGGCCGCCAGGACGAGATCGGCGAGGGTCTCGGCGACCTCCTCCGCGGAACCGGACTCGGCGTCGACCGCCTTGGGGTCGATGACCAGGCCCTGCAGCTCACCGGAGCCGGTCACCGTCGCCTTGACCAGACCGCCGCCCGCGGAACCCTCGACGGGGGTCTCCGCAAGCTCCTGCTGGGCGGCTGCGAGGTCCTGCTGCATCTTCTGGGCCTGCTGAAGCAGCTGCTGCATATTGGGCTGACCACCGGGGATCACGACGTGACTCCTGCCATACGACAACGATTGGTGCGGTAGCCCGAGCCTACGTGCTTCCCGGGCGGCGCGCCCTACGCCGTAGGGAGGAGCACGGATGTACGCCGGAGGCCGCGAAACCCCCCGCTTCTCCGCCCGTCCGGACCCATCCCGCGCATATGCCCCGCACGCGCCATTCCCCCGTTACGCCCCTGGCGCCCCTTGCTCATCCTTGCTCCCCCTCCCCCGCTCAGTCGTTGTTGTACTCCTCCACCACCGTCGCTCCGAGCTCCCGCACGATCAGGTCGTGGCCGCTGAGCGCGGAGTCGACGAGATCGGGGTCGTCCTCGGCCGGCATGTCGTACTCGATCGACATCGGCGGCGGCTCCGGCGGGGTGTACGAGGGCTCCGCCGCGGGAGCGCTCTGCCCGCCCCCGGCGGATGCCGACGGGGCGACGGCCTCCCGCGCCATCCGCGCGCCCTGGCTGCCGCCGGTGGCCCCGCCACCGCTCTGCCCGTACTGGCCGCCGGCCTCGTGCTCCGGGGCGCTCTGCCGGGGCGACGGCTGAGGCGCGGACTGCTGCGGCGCGGCGGGCGCCCCGCCGCCGAAGCCACCGCCCCCTCCGCCACCGAAACCGCCACCACCGCTGCGCGGAGCACCGCCGGCCGGCGGAT
Organism: Streptomyces sp. NPDC050636; assembly: GCF_040654775.1. Taxonomy (NCBI): domain Bacteria; kingdom Bacillati; phylum Actinomycetota; class Actinomycetes; order Kitasatosporales; family Streptomycetaceae; genus Streptomyces; species Streptomyces sp. NPDC050636. Next base: position 17,259 of record NZ_JBFAIP010000071.1, on the reverse strand, counting down.
TGGCGCCGCCCGACGGGTCGACGATCGCCTCGACCCGCCACTGCAGCTGGAATTTCTCGGCCAGTACGTCCTTGAGGACGTCCTCGCTCCCCCCGTTGGCGAAGCTGTCGCGCGCACCGGCATTGGGGAAGCCGATCTGCAGGGTCGTGCCGTCGAACCCGGACACCTGCGCGTTCTGACTCAGCAGGATCCATGTGAAACGCCGGCGGCCCTTCACCGCCTCCAGGATCTCCGGCCACAGCTGCCGCACCTGCGCGGCACCCTGCGTCATCCCCGGTGCGGCGCCGGGCGGCGGCTGCTGTGCGGCCGGCGGCTGCTGCACGGGCGCGGGCGCTCCGGTGGAGGGCCCGGCGGCAGCGGCCGGCGCGGCAGACGCCCCGCTCTGCGCCCCCTGGCCGCCCTGCCCCGGCGCCACGGCCGAAGGCCAGCCACCGGGCTTACGGCCACCACCGGCGGCACCGCTGCCGGCGCTCCCAGTGTTGCCTCCGCTCCCGGCGCTCCCCGGCCAGGCGCCGGGCCGCGCGGGAGCGGACTCCCCACCGGAGGGGCCGGGCGCGCCTGCGGCGGCAGCGGCCGGCGCGGAATCCGGAGTCTGGGCGGGAGCGGCCGGCGCAGGAGCAGCCGGGGTGGGAGCAGCCGCGGCCGGGCCCGAGGGAGGAGCCGAAGCCGGGGCCGGGGCCGCAGGCCCGCTCCCGCCCTCACCAGTGCCACTGCCGCCGCTCGTCGCCCCCCGCACCGCCGCGCGCGCGGCCGCCGGCCCGGAAGGTCCCGTGGGCGCCGCCACCGGATGAGCCTCCGGCCCCGGTACGTACCCGGCCGCCGGCCCGCCCCCGGAAGAAACAACCGGCGCCCCGGGCCCGACGCCACCGCCACCCGCGGGTCCCGCGGGTCCCGTGGCGCTCACGCCGCCCAGCGCCGCCGCACCCGCGCCACGCTCCAGCCGATCGAGCCGCGCCTGCACCGACCGCTCGTCGTCGTACGCCGCGGGCAGCAGCACCCGCGCACAGATCAGTTCCAGCTGCAGCCGCGGCGAGGTCGCCCCGCGCATCTCCGTCAGGCCCGTATTGACCAGATCGGCGGCCCGGCTCAGCTCCGCCGCGCCAAAGACGGACGCCTGCGCCGTCATCCGCTCCACAACATCCACAGGGGCGTCGATCAGCCCCTTCTCCCCCGCGTCCGGCACCGCCGCCAGAATCACCAGGTCCCGCAGCCGCTCCAGGAGATCGGCCACGAACCGCCGCGGATCGTTCCCGCCCTCGATCACCCGGTCCACAACGTCGAACGCCGCCGCCCCGTCCCCGGACGCGAACGCTTCGACGATCGAATCCAGCAGCGACCCGTCCGTATACCCGAGCAGGGCGGTCGCCATGGCATATGTCACACCGCCCTCGCCGGCTCCGGCGAGCAGCTGGTCCATCACGGACATCGAGTCACGCACCGACCCGGCTCCGGCACGCACCACCAGGGGCAGCACCCCGTCCTCCACCGAGGCCGACTCCCGCGTGCACACCTCGGCCAGGTACTCCCGCAGCGTCCCCGGAGGCACCAGCCGGAACGGATAGTGATGGGTCCGCGACCGGATCGTCCCGATGACCTTCTCGGGCTCGGTCGTGGCAAAGATGAACTTCAAATGCTCCGGCGGCTCCTCGACGACCTTCAGCAGGGCGTTGAACCCCGCCGAGGTCACCATGTGCGCCTCATCGATGATGTAGATCTTGTACCGACTCGACGCCGGCCCGAAGAAGGCCTTCTCCCGCAGCTCACGCGCATCATCCACACCACCGTGCGAAGCCGCGTCGATCTCGATCACATCGATCGACCCACGCCCGTTCCGCGCCAGGTCCACGCACGACTGGCACTTCCCGCAGGGCGTGGGAGTGGGACCTTCCTCACAGTTCAGACACCGCGCCAGGATCCGCGCGCTCGTCGTCTTGCCACAGCCACGCGGACCACTGAACAGGTAAGCGTGATTGACCCGATTGTTCCGCAATGCCTGCTGCAGCGGATCGGTCACGTGCTCTTGCCCGATGACCTCGGCGAAGGTCTCGGGTCGGTAGCGGCGGTACAGCGCGAGGGACGACACGCATACGACGATATCGGCCCCCACTGACAACCGGCCCGCCCGCAAACGCAAGCGCCCCCCACGCACCCGCCAGAGCCGACCTACCCTTGCTGCCTTCCGGCCCTGGGGGAGTTCAGTCAGATAGCGCCACGTGAGGGGCTGCGCACCACACTAGCCGATCCCCCACCCAAGAAACGACCCGGACCCCCGTCCGGATCCGTCGCCGACCCCCGCCCCCGGATCATGTTCGCGAGCACTCCCCAACGTCTTGTATTGTTTGCGGCGGAGGATTCGCCTAGTGGCCTAGGGCGCACGCTTGGAAAGCGTGTTGGGGGCAACCCCTCACGAGTTCGAATCTCGTATCCTCCGCCAGTGCCTCACCGGGCACGATGTCGAAGGGCCCCACCGTTCGCGGTGGGGCCCTTCGACGTGTGTGGTCGCGGCGACCAAGCGAGTGGGTCCGGCGCATGCCGCCGGACCCGGCGCTGCTGGTCCGTCAGCGGCTCATCAGCGCGAAGACCCCCCAGCCGAGGTATTCACGCTCGTACCTGGCGTAGCGGGTGGGATCCGTGGAGAGCTCGGCTCGCAGGTCGGCGGCGAGCTGGTCGTCGTCGGGGTTGCGGTCGAGCCAGCGGCGGATGTTGAGCCACTGCGCCGCCCTGTACCGGTCCCAGCTGTCCTGATCGGCGAGCACCATTTCCACGGTGTCGTAACCGAGTTCGCCGAACTGCTCGATCAGGTCGGGCAGCAGCCGGAAATCGTCTTTGTCGCCGGCGTGGCAGGCTTCGATGGTGTGCTGGTCCGGGGGCTCGTGGCGCCAGTACGGCTCGCCGATCAGCATCATGCCTCCGGGCCGGAGGCTGCGGTTCAGCAGCTCGATCGTGCCGGCCACGCCGTTGCCGATCCAGGTGGCGCCGATACACGCGGCGAGATCGACCGGCTCGTCCGTGACGTAGCCGGACGCATCGCCGTGGATGAAGTCCACCTGGTCGGCGACACCCAGCTCAGCGGAGCGGGCGCGAGCCCGTTCGGTGAACACACTGCTGATGTCCACACCGGTCCCGGTGATCCGGTGGGCCCGTGCCCAGGTGCACAGCATCTCGCCCGATCCGCTCGCGAGATCGAGTGCGCGCGTCCCGGGCGCCAAGTCCAGTGCCTGTCCCAAGGCGGCGAGCTTGGCGCTGGTGAACGGGTTGTGGATGCGGTGGCTGCTCTCGCGGATGGTAAAGCTACGTGGAAGATCCACTGGTGGGATTCCTTGTGTCCGATGAGGTCATGGAGGTCATGGAGGTCGCGGAAGGCTGCTGGTCAAACCTGGCCGCGGTTGCCTGGACCGTCATCAAATGCACCCCATAGGACGTGTGGATCTCCAACTGCGGTGAAGGTAGGGCGCTCTGCGCCGTAGCGTCCAACGGTTTTCGCCTGCGCGGCCCGTTCCTGGCGTGGTAACCCACCGTCTGCTGCCGGTCATAAATGCGCTGGAAGCACCCAGCCGCCTCTGTTACGTTCCGCCGACACGCGAGGTGCGTGGCGACCGCTGCGACAAGGGAGGTTGATGAATATGGCCCGCCAGACGCTTCATCAGCATGCCCATGTCCGGGTCGCGCGAGGATAGCCAGCGGCCCGGTCGTCTGAAACGACCAGGAGTGTCGCGTGTCTTCTTTCTCTCCCACCGGTACGGATCTGACCACTGACCGCCTCGTGCTGCGGCCATGGTCCACCGCCGAGCTCACCGCTGTTCTCAGTGATGTCCGTCTGTCGCACTGGTCGGCGGACTTCCCCGCCGACGAGGGCCGCGTCATCGCCGGATTCATCGCGGACCGGCCGGACGCGCTGGGGCCTTACGGGCAACGTCAGATCATCGAGCGGGCGAGTGGCCTGGTGATCGGCGCGATCGGGCTGTTCTGGCCGCCGAGCGAGGGCGCCGTCGAGGTCGGATACGGCATCGTGGCGTCCCGGCGAGGACGCGGTCTGGCCACCGAGGCCACCCGGGCCATGGTGGAGTTCGCCCTGACCGCACCGGGCGTGCACACGGTGCACGCGGACGTGGAGCTGTCGAACCCGGCCTCGGTCCGCGTACTCGAAAAGGCCGGACTGCAGCGCTGGAGCGACGACGCCACCACGGCCCGATTCCGCACCACGGCACCGGGCCCGTCCCAGCGGTAGCCCCATGGGGATCGGCAGCGGAGCGCACCACTGCTGCCGATTGTTGCCGATCCCCCGAGGCCCGCATTCAGCGGCCCTCGTCGCTCTTCATCCCGCTGGAGGGGTCGGCCTACAGGTCGAGCTGGTACTCGTGGGCCGTGTGCGTCGGCAGGTAGCCGAGTTCGTCGTTGACACGCCGCATGTGCGGGTTGTTGTCGGCGGTGTCGGTCAGCAGGCCGCCGAGGCGGGGGTGGCGTTCGCGGGCCTGGACGATCGAGGCGGCCTTCATCGAGCGGGCGAGGCCGCGGCCGCGGTGCTCGGGCAGCACCGCCGTGCCGTAGTGCTGGGCGTCGCCCGTCCCGCTGCCGGGGACGACCAGTTCGGTGAAGCCGGCGATGGCACCGTCCGACCGGTCGATGGCCGCCACGGTGTGGAGGATGTCGCCGCGTGCGGAGACGGCGGTCGCCGCCGCCCGTACCCGATCGAGGTCCCAGACCACCGTGCCGTAGTCGACGGCGCCCATCGGCATGTCGTCCATGGCCCGGCGCGACGCCACGAAGGTGTCGGCGAGTTCGTCGGGCACCGTCCCCTCCCACGCCGTCAGCCGGTAGTCGGCGTGCGGCGTCTCGGCGACGGCGGTGAGTGCGGGGAGGTCCGCCTCGGTCAGCGCCAGCCGGGCGTAGGTGAGGGTCAGTGCGGTGCGAAAGCCTCTGGCGGTGAGGAAGGCGGCGCCGGGGGATCCGGCCGGGGCCTGGGCGATGACGCTGCTCCGGCCGTCCTGGCGGGCGGCGGCGACGGCCGCGTCGAGCAGCAGGGTGCCCGCCCGCCCGCGCCGTTCGGCGGGGTGGACCTGAACGTCCAGTTCGGCGAGGTGGCGCTGGCCCTCCCTGGTGAACAGGCGCAGGAAGGCGTGCCCGGCGGGACTGCCGTCGTGGCCGGTGGCCAGCCAGGCCAGGCGGCGGCCGCCGGAGGTCTCCTCGGGGTCGGTCAGGGCGGTGATGCGTACGGACAAGCTGTCTCCATCAGGGGAAGGGTGAGGGGAAGGATGAGGGGAGGACTGCGAGGGGTTGGGGCGGTCCTGCGCCGGGGCTGTTACTGGGCCCAGGGCAGGATGCGGGTGCCCTCGGTGCCGGGCACGGAGGCCACACCGTCCGCACGCATGACGACGTGTGCCTCGGCGGCCTGCGGGGCGTGGACCTGGCGGAGCACGTCCGGGGGGAGCACGAAGGTCTGCCCGGCCGAGATCTTCTCGGTGCGACCGTCGCAGGTGACGTCGAGGACGCCGGCGGTCACCGTCCAGACCTGTTCGCGGCTGATGACGTGCTCGGGGCCGGTCTGGCCGGCCTCCATGGCGACGGTCCAGGTGCTGAGTTCCGTGCTGCCCCGGCTGGGGGCGGCCAGACCGGTCATGCGGGCGTTCGGGGACTCGGTGACGTTCTCGGCGGTGGGGGTGATCACGAGCATGGCGGGCTCCTCGCCCTGCGCGGGCTCGTCCGTCGCGGCCCATTCGACGAACTGGACGACGATGCCGTTCGGGTCGGTCAGCTGGAACAGCCGCTCGCCCCATGGCTCTTCGCGCAGCGGCATGGTGATCGGGGCGCCGGCCTCGCGCAGGCGCCGCTCCTCGGCCTCGATACCGGTGACGGTGAGCGCGAAGATCAGGCCCGTGGCCTGCTGGTCGCGCTGCTCGGGCGGGAGCACCTCGTTGCCGAGACCGAGCAGCACGATGTCGGCGGCGGCATCACCGCGGGTCAGGGACGCGAAGCCGTCGGCGGCCATGGCGACCTGGTAGCCGAGGTGGGTGCAGAAGAACTCACGCGAGGCGTCTACGTCGGCAACGGTGAGGGAGAGGGTGGCGGCGGTGACGTTCAGGGCAACTCCTGGCAGGTACGGGCATGGCAGGTGAGGGCATGGCAGGACGAGCGGTGAATCGTGTGCGGGGTCCTGGGCTTGTGCGGGGTCTAGTCGGACGTCTTGGTGTAGGTGAGGACGACGTTGCCGACCTCGAACACGCGGCTGTCCGCGAGCCGGAACGTGCGCGGCGAGAAGTCGGCACGGAAGAGCGGGATGCCGGTGCCGGCCACGATCGGGTACTGCTTGACGATCAGCTCGTCGATCTCCGGCAGGAGCTGGCTGGCCAGATCGGCGCCGCCGCAGAGCCAGATCCCGAGCCCGTCCTCCTGCTTGAGCTTGCGGACCCGGGTGAGCGGGTCCTCGTCGGTGACCTCGACGGCCGGGTCCGGGCTGGTGGTGAGCGAGCGGGAGAAGACGATCTGCCGCAGATGGGCGTACGGGCTGGTGAGGCCCACGGCCAAGCCCGGGTCGTACGTGCTGCGCCCCATCACGACCGTGTCGAAGCGCGTGTTGGGCGTGTCCGCGATGCCGAGCGCCGCGCGGCCCGGCGTGGGGAGGGCGTCCGCGAAGTCGGTGGTCAGGAAGGGCAGGAAGTCCTCCGTGACGTGCGGCATGAAGAACTCGAAGTCGCCGTCGGGGGCGGCGATGTAGCCGTCGATGGTGGCGCCGATGAAGTAAGTGAGCTTGCGCATTCAAGTCCGTTCACTCAGGAGAATTTTGCAACGGACGTAACTTTAACCAGGGGCACCCAGTCGGTCAAGACTATTTTTATGACGGATGTAAGATTGCTCCATGACTACCGAGATGGGGCTCCGTGAGTCCAAGAAGCAGGAGACCAGGCAGCTGATCTCCGACTGCGCCACCAGGCTCTTCATCGAGCAGGGCTTCGAGCAGACCACCATCGCCGAGATCGCCGCCGCGGCCCGCGTGTCCAAGAAGACGGTGACCAACTACTTCCCCCGCAAGGAAGACCTGGCCCTCGACCACCACGAGGCGTTCACCGAGGGCCTGGCCCGGACCGTCGCCGAGCGCGGGCCAGGCGAGGAGCCGCTCACCGCCCTGGGACGGACGTTCCGCACCGCCCTCCTTGAGCACAGCCCCGTCGTCGGCTTCACCGGCCCCGCGTTCGCCCGCATGGTCACCGACAGCCCCACCCTCACCGCCCGGCTGCGCGAGCTGCACGACCTGCGAGAGGAGGCACTCGCCGCGGCGCTGACCGCCGCCGCCCCGGACACGGCCCCGGCCATCGTGCCCCGGGCCGGCGCCGCCCTGATCGCCGCAGCGGACCGTCTGCTGTTCCGGCGCATCCAGGAACTCACCCTGGCCGGCCGCACCGACGACCAGATCGAGGCCACGCTGATTCCGGAAGCCGACCACCTCCGCGCTCTCCTCGCCGCCGCCCTCGGCAACCACCCCACCGCCGCGGCCTCGTGACCTCAACCTGCTGAGCGAGCCGCTCCGCCGCTGGTCAGGACGTATACGGCCGCCCCTGGACAACACGCTCAACAGGGTTTGTCCTCAGGAGAGACGAGGACAGACAGCACGTAGCCGGACGACGGATCCCGTCGCCCGGCTAGATAACCGGCTATGTAAGAGGCATACGTCTGTGCGCATGTGCGCATGTGCTCGACCGGCCTACGCCTGGCGGAGCCGGGCGACGATGCCCTCAAGGTCGCGCTTGGCCATCTCGGTGCGGACGTGGTGTCCGCCAGGCTCCTCGTGCCACTCGTGCGGGATGCCGGCCTGGTCGAGGGCGGCTCGGAACTCGCGCTGGCCGGCGAGCACCTCGGTCTCGTTGAGCAGGTCGAACGGGTCGACCGGGCTGGGACTGGTGCCGGCGACCATGAAGACCCGCTTGTTGCGGTAGCTCTCGATGCGCTCCATGGGGTTATCGGCGCTGACCCTGGCCTCGTCGAACGGCTCGCCGTAGATCGTGCCGCCGCCCAGGTCCAGGGCCGCGGAGGACACGTTGGCCCAATGGGCGACCGCGTTGAAGTCGCGGCGCAGGCTGGGCGGGCCGGAGTGGGCGCTCACCGAGGCGAAGTGGCCGTAGTACTTGGCCGCGTACTTCAGCGCGCCGAAGCCGCCCATCGAGAACCCGGCGACGGCGCGGCCGTCGTACTCGGCGTATGTCCGGAAGTTCGCCTCGATCCACGGGAGCAGCTGGGCGATGTGGAAGGTCTCCCAATTCCGGGGGCCGGTGTTGGAGCTGACCGGGTTCGAGTACCAGCCCGCGTGGCCACCGTCCGGCATCACGACGATGATCGGCATGCCGGCGGTCCAGGCTCGGATGCCGCCGTCCTGCAGCCGGTCCCAGCTCATGAAGTCCTGGTCGGTACCGCCGCCGTGGAACAGGTAGAGGACGGGGTAGGTGCGTCCGCTGGTGTGGTAGTCGTCGGGGAGCAGGACGTTGACGGCGGGCTCCCAGCCGATCGCGTCGGTCGCGAACCGGTAGTACCACATGCGGGGGTCGGCCTCGTTGCGGTCCTTGATGGTCAGCCCGAAGCCGTCGTCGGCCGCCATGGCCGGTGACGCCGACGCAAGGACTCCTGCGCCGCCGAGCGCCATCGCCGCGGTGATTCCGCCGACGGCTTTCAGGACACTTCTGCGGGTGGAGTGGTGCTCGCTCAACATGACCTCCTGGTCGGAAGTGGCAAGAACGGTCGGCTTGTTGCAGAACTCTCGGGTACGTCATCGGTGCCGGCTTTTGAAGTCCCTCCCCCGACGGCCGCCGCCCGGCGTGGTGAGTTCCCCCGGGGGGTACCTTGGAGTCGGCCGAGCCCGTGCCCGTTGGCGGGCCCGTCGATCTCCGTTGGAGGAACGGTGCGACGCCCCCGTGCACCATGGGGCGTGAGACGAGCACCGCACCCGGTGCTTCCCTCTCTCGCCGTTCCCCTTGCTTCCCAGCGGTCTCGGTGGTGACTTGCCAACCATTGCGGGAGGCGCTGAAATGCGGATGAAATCTCGATGATGCGCGGGACCGGGGGGCTTCGGGATGGGTGGGGAATCTTCTCAGCGGCTTCGGATCGCGATGCTCGGGCCGATGCGGGCCTGGTGTGACGGGACGCCGCTGGATTTGGGGCCGGTTCGGCGGCAGGCGGTGCTGGCCGCACTGGTGCTGCGTCCGGGCACGCTGGTCAGCCATGAGCAGTTGCTCGCCGACGTGTGGGGCGCGCAGCCGCCGAGGACCGGTCGCCGGGTACTGCCGAGCTACATCTACCCGCTGCGGAAGGCGCTCGACGTGGAAGGCGCCGGACCGGCGGGGTCGGTGATCCGCAGTGGCCGGGGCGGGTACCGCTTCGTCAGCGACGGCGTGCGGATCGATGTGGCGGAGTTGGCCGAGCAGGTCGGTGAGGCGCAGCGCGCGAAGGCATCCGGCGACCCGGCCACCGCAATGGACTGGTCTTCCAAGGCGCTCGCCCTGTTTCAAGGCGAGCCCCTGGCCGGGCTGCCGGGGCCGTTCGTGCAGGGCGAGCGGCGGCGGCTGTCGCAGCGGCAGCGCACGCTTCAGCAGGAGAGGCTCACCTGCCTGGTTCTTCTCGGCCGGTCCGCCGAGGCCCTGGACGACCTCGCCGACCTGTCTGCTTCGTCGGAGGCCGATCCGTACGACGAGTCGCTGACCGCGCTGCGGATGCGTGCCCTGTACGGCAGCGGACGCCAGGTGGCGGCGCTGAGTGCCTATCAGGACATGCGCGTGCGGCTACGGGACGAGCTCGGTGTCGATCCCGGCGAGGAACTCCGCCGGGTGCACCAGGCGGTGCTGCGCCGGGACGACGAGCAGCTGCTCGGTCGGGCGGTGGCGCGCCCGGCCGCTCCCGCGTCCCGGCCCCGCCGCGTGGTCAATGAACTGCCGGGCGGCACCGGCCACCTCATCGGGCGGGAGCGCGAACTGGCACTGCTGACCGCGCCCTCGCCGCCCGAATCCGTGTCGATCACGGCGGTGGACGGTACTGCCGGCGTCGGCAAGACCGCGCTCGTCGTACACGCGGCCGGTGTGCTCCGCGTCCACTACCCGGACGGCTGCCTGTTCGTGGACCTGCGCGCGCACAGCACGGAACAGCAGAGGCTCTCGCCGCAACGAGTGCTGCGGCGGTTGCTGCGCTCGGTCGGCGCGGCCGACAGCGAGGTGCCCGACGACCTCGACGAACTCACCGCGGCTTGGCGGGCCGCGACCAGCTCGCTGCGGCTGCTCCTCGTGCTGGACGATGTGCTGAGCGCACAACAGATACGGCCGCTGCTGCCCGCCGGGCCGGGCAGCACGGTGATGGTGTCCGGCCGACGGCGGCTGGCCGGACTGGACACCGATCGACGGGTCACCCTGGAGCCGCTGGCGACCGGCGGTGGGCTGTCCCTGCTCAGGCACATCGTGGGGGAGGAGCGCGCGGACCGGGAGCCGGAGGCGACGCGTGAGCTGGTCCGGCTGTGCGACGGGCTGCCGCTGGCACTGCGCATCGCCGGGGCGCGGTTGCAGACCCGTCCTGCCTGGACGCTGGCGTACCTGGTGGACCGGATGGCGGGCGACGAGCGACGCCTCGGCGAGCTGAGTGCGGGGGATCGCAGCGTGGAGGCGGCCTTCCGCCTGTCGTACGACCAGCTCGCGCCGGAGCAGCAGCTCGGATTCCGTACCCTGGGCCTGTCGCCGACGGTCGAGTTCGACCCGCTGACATCAGCTGCCATGCTGGGTTGGTCGTCCCACGACGCCGAGCAGATCCTGGAAGGCCTGGTCGACGCGAGTCTGGTGCAGCAACCCCGTCCGGGCCGCTACCGGTTGCACGACCTGGTGCGGGTGCACGCACGGCGGCTCGCGGAAGCCGCACCCGCCGAAGCCGGCGCGGACCGCACCGCCGCGCTCCGCCTCTACCTGGACGCGGGCCGGATCACCAGCGACTTGGGCCCAGGCGGCTTCCCGACCGGGCCGCAACCCACTGAAGCGCCGTTCGCGGACTGGAAGGACGCAGACGGTTGGCTGGACGCGGCCGGCGGAGAGCTCGTCGACGTCGTCGGGCACGCCGCAGCGCTCGGCGAAGCCGACTACGCGTGCTGGATCGCCGAGGCCCTGAGCGACTACTTCGCACGTCAGGGCCGTTACCACGAGTGCCGAGCGGCCCTGGACATCGCGCTCGCGCACGCGGACGAGGCCACCGACCGGCGGATGGCTCCCGCACTGCGGAACTGCATGGGCATCACCGACGTCTACCAGGGCCGCACCCTCCCAGCGCGCGCCTGGTTCACCGAGGCGCTTGAGCTCAGCCGTCGCGGCGCGGACCAGGGCGAAGAGGCTCGGGCCCTGAGCGGGCTGGGCGCTGTCGAACTGTCCTCGGGCCGGCCCGATCTGGCGATCGCCCCTCTCAACGCGGCGGTGGAGCTGGCTCAGCGGCTCGACGACAAGTGGCTCGTCTCGATGGCGCTCTGCGTACTCGGCGGCGTCCACCACGCGCAGGGGCACCACGAGGAGGCGCTGACCTGCCTCGCCGCCGCCCTCGCCCACGCTGAGAAGAACGGCCGACCACGCATGATCAGCAGGGCCTTGACCTGCGCCGCCGACGTCCACCTCGACCTCGGCCATTACGGAGAGGCCAAGACCCTGTACCGCCACGCGGCCGACCTGGCTCAGCAGGTCGGGGACGTCCTCCTGCAGGCGCTCGTCCTGACCCGACTGGGCACGGCAGAGCAGGGAGAGGGAAACCTGCGCGTCGCCACAGACCTCCACCACCAGGCTCTCTCCCGGCACCAGATGCTGTCCCCACTCACTGAACCCAACCGCGACCGGCTGGAGATGCACATCCGGTGCCGACTGGGCCGCACCTACTCCGCGGCAGGCCGCGTCGCCGAGGCACGAGATCAGTTCCGGACCGCGCTCGCCCTGCCCGGAGCCGGCGAGTACCCCGAGGAGCAGGCACTGGCCATCGCGGGACTCAAGGAATGCAACGACTGAGTGTGCTCACCCACGGACGAGGGACCCGCGGCCCGGATCCCGTTCCCCGCCCTGGTGGTGCGCGATCGGGATCTCGAAGTGAACCGTCCCGAAGCCGCCGTGTTCGCCGGTCGTGCGGGCGTCGAAGACCTCGGTGGCGAGGCTGCGCCAGAATGCCTCCGCGCCTGGGATGTCGACGTTGGTGTGCAGGTAGATGCTGTCGTAGCCCGGGGTGCGGGTGGCGAATTCACAGGCCATGAGGACCATCGCGCGGGCAAGTCCGTGCCTGCGGTGCTCCCGGCGTACGTAGACGCGGGCGAGCTGTGCCGTGCCGCCCGAGGGGTAGCGCTCGGCCAGCCATTTCGGGTGCGGCGGGTGGACCGGGCCGCGGGAGTGCAGCGCGGTGGTGGCCACGACCTCGCCATCGCGTACGGCCACGACGAGGGTGTGGCGCGGGTCGTCGAGGTAGCAGCGGTGGATGTCGACGACATCGGAGTGCCACATGGGGACGTAGCCGTAGCCGAACTCCCGGTAGAAGGTGTCGAGCATGACGCTGCGCGCGCCCGGCACGTCCTCGGGCGTGGCGTGGCGCACCACGTACGGGCCCAGCTCTTGATGTGGCGTCAGGTCGTTCATCGTTCTCCGCCTCCGGGGTCACGGAACCCCAGGCTACATGAATATGATTTCCATTTTCCTGTGAGGCGGGCCTGACGCAGACGGCAGGACCCGACCGGGAACCGGTCGGGTCCTGCCGGCGTTCGGCTACGGCGTCGGCGCAGGTGAACTGCCGGGCGGGCGCCCGTCGATGACGCGGAGGGCCGCGGCGGGGCAGAGGCCGGCCGCGAGGCGGGCCGCGGCGTGGTGGGCGGGTGACGGATCGGTGTCGAGGAGGACCACCCGGCCGTCCTCGTCGTTCTGGTCGAACACCTCGGGGGCGGTCAGTGCGCACATCCCGGCGCCCACGCAGCGTTCCCGGTCGATGGTGATGGTGACGGCCACCGGGCTACTCCTTGTCCCAGGCGACGGGGAGGCGGTGTACGCCGTAGATGCTCATGTTGGAGCGCAGCGGTACCTCCTCGGGCGGGACGGCCAGCCGCAGCGCCGGGAAGCGGGTGAAGAGCGCGGGAAGGGCGACGCGCATCTCGACGCGTGCCAGTTGCTGGCCCAGGCACTGATGGATGCCGTGGCCGAAGCCCAGATGCCCGGTGGCCTTGCGGTGCAGGTCGAGAGCGTCGGGGTCGGTGAACTTCGCCGGGTCGCGGTTGGCGGCCTGCATCGAGAGGGTGACCGTCTCGCCGGCCTTGATCACCTGGCCGTCGATCTCGACGTCTTCGAGGGCCGAGCGCGCCCCGGGGTCGGCGATGCTCAGGTAGCGCATCAGCTCCTCGACGGCTTGGTCGGCGAGGTCCGGATCGCCACGCAGGGCGGCGAGCTGGTCCGGGTTGCTCAGCAGGGCGAAGGTGCCGTGCGCGATCATGTTGGCAGTGGTGTCGAGACCGGCGGCCAGCAGAACGCCACCGACGCCGGCGAGCTCCTCATCGGTGAGGTCGCTGGTGGTCAGATCGCTGAGCAGGTCGTCGGTGGGCTCGGCGCGCTTGGCCAGCACCAGGCTGTGCAGGTACTCCTGAAGCGCGGTCATGGCGGCGTACTGCTCTTCCGGGCCGGCGCTCTGGGTGAACAACGTCGTCGTATGGCGCTGGAAGAACTCCCGCTCGGCGTAGGGCACACCCAGCAGTTCGCAGATCATCAGCGCGGGGATGGGCTGTGCGTACGCCTCCACCAGGTCCACCGGGCCTCCTTGGCGCTCCATGGCGTCGAGGTGCTCGGCGGTGATCTGCTCGACGCGTTCGGTGAGCTCGCGCATCCGGCGGACGGTGAACTTGCCCATGAGCAGCCGCCGGAAGCGGGTGTGCTCGGGGGCGTCCATGCCGGTCATGTCGCCGACCGGCGCGGGAGGCAGTTCGCCGATGTCCGCGAGCGGGTGGTGCATGAGCTCCTGCCGTGAGCTGAAGCGGGGGTCGGCGAGTATCGCCCGGACCACGGAGTGGCCGGTGGCCAGCCAGCCCATGTGCCCGTCGGGGTAGCGCATCCGCCGGAGCGGCCGCTCCTCGCGCAGCTGCGCCAGCTCGGCGGGCGGGTCGAAGGGGCAGCCCGTGTGGCGCTCGGTCGGCAGCGTCACCGGCTCAGGGTGCTGCGCCGCGTCGTGGGCGGAGTGTGCCGACAGTTCGTTGTGCATGGTGCCCTCCGGTGATGAGTGCTGAGTGCTGGGTGAAGTGCGGTGAACAGTGCGGTGGAACGGTGACCTGCTGTACGGCTGAAGTGCTGTACGGCTGAAGTGGCGTACGGGTGAAGCGGCGTAGGGCTGAAGTGGCTTGTGTGGTGGGCCGCTTACCGCTTGGCGTCCCGGTTGAAGGCCGACCGCGCCCACAGGTAGCCGACCAGGGTGAGGCCGACGCACCAGGCCAGGGCGAAGAGCCCGCTGCTGCCGATCTCGGTGCCCATGAGCAGGCCGCGCAACGTCTCGATGACGGGCGTGAAGGGCTGGTACTCGGCGAACCACCGCAGCCCGGTCGGCATCGACTCCGGCGGGACGACGGCGCTGCCCAGGAAGGGCAGGAACGTCAGCGGCATGGGCATGTTGCTGGCGGTTTCGACGTTCTTGGCCACCAGACCCATCGCAGCGGCGAGCCAGGTGAGCGCCAGGGTGAGCAGGGCGAGTACGCCGACGGTCGCGATCCACTCCACGGGGGTGGCGCTGGGCCGGAAGCCCATGAGCAGCGCGACGCCGATGACGAGCGCGATGCTGACCAGCGTCTGGATGACGCTGCCCACGACATGTCCGGTCAGGAACGCGGCGCGGGAAATCGACATCGTACGGAACCGGTTGACGATGCCTTCGGTCATGTCGGAGCAGACGCTGATCGCGGTGGACAGCGCTCCGGAGGTCGCGGCCATCAGGATGATGCCGGGCGCGATGTAGTCGATGTATTCGGCGCTGCCGGTGGGCATGCCGCCGATGCCGCTGCCCAGGGCGCCGCCGAAGACGTAGTTGAAGAGCAGCAGCATCACGAGGGGCATCGCGACGACCGAGACCGTCAGCGACGGGTAGCGCAGTGCGTGCTTCAGGTTGCGCCGCAGCATCGTCGCCGAATCGCGGACGGCGTAGGACATGGTGGTCATCGGGCGTTCTCCTTCGGCGAGTTGACCGCGGTGCCGGACTGGTGGGACTGGCCGGTGAGGGTCAGGAAGACGTCGTCGAGATCGGGGGTGCGCACGGTGAGCGCCTCGGCCTTGACCGACGCGTTGTCGAGGACGTCTAGGACGGCGCGCAGGGCGGGGATGCCGCCGTCGCTGGGGATGTTCAGGGCGAGCGCTTCGCTGTCGCGCGTCGCGGAGCCGAAGAGGGTGGCGGCCGATTCCAGTCCGCTCGCATCGGCGAACTGGAGGCGGATGTGGCCACCGGGGATGAGCCGCTTCAGCTCCTCCGCGGTGCCTTCCGCGACCAGCTTCCCGTGGTCCAACACCGCGATTCGGTCGGCGAGTTGGTCGGCTTCCTCCAGGTACTGCGTGGTCAGGAAGATCGTCACCCCGTCGTCGGCGACCAGCCCGCGGATGATCTCCCACATGGTGCGGCGGCTGCGCGGGTCGAGGCCCGTGGTCGGCTCGTCGAGGAAGATGATGCGCGGATCGCCGACCAGGGTCATCGCGAGGTCGAGCTTGCGCCGCATACCGCCCGAAAAGGTGGAGACGGGCTTCTTGGCCGCCTCGGTCAACTCGAAACGGTGCAGGAGCTCGGCGGCGCGCCGTCGGCCTTCGCGGCGGGCCAGATGCTGCAGGTCCGCCATGAGCATCAGGTTCTCGTGGGCGGTCAGCAGGTTGTCCAGCGCCGCGAACTGGCCGGTGACACCGATCGCGGCGCGTACGGCATCGACGTCGCGGACCAGATCGTGGCCCGCGATCTGCGCCTGTCCGGCGTTCGCGGAGATCAGCGTGGAGAGGATCTGCACGGTGGTGGTCTTGCCGGCTCCGTTGGGCCCGAGCAGCGCGAAGACCGTGCCCTCGGGGATACGCAGGTCGATGCCGTCGAGCACCACCTTGTCGCCGTAGGACTTGGACAGCCCGGTGGCGGTGATCGCCAGCGGGGCGGCGATTGCGGAAGCTGCGGTCATGGCAGTCATGCCTCTTCTACGTGGTTGTCCTACGTGGTCGGTCGGGATCAGGGGCGGCGGATCACGATGTCGCCGGTGGCGGTGCGGGCGCGTATCTCGACGATCTCGTCGAAGGCTTCGGGCCCTTCGACCTGCTCAAGGGCGTGGTGCACACTGCCGAGTTGGGTGTCCGCCTCAAACCGGGCGGCGGTGGACTCACGGACGCCGACCTCAAGGTCGCCGACGGCGGTCTGCAGGGTGATCAGGCCCCGCACCGCCTCGCCGATCCGGATGCCGCCGTGAGCGGACGTGGCGTCGACTCCGGCGTGCGCGACGCCGACGGAGATCTGGCCGTCGGTCGAGTTCGCGCGCAGCTCGCCGGTGACCTCGCCGATCACGGTCTCGCCGTTGAGGTTGTCGACCGTCGCGGCACCCCCGATCTCGCCGATGACGATCCGCCCGGACCCGGTGACCTCGGCGTCTCCCGTCACCCGGTCCACTCGGACGTCACCGTGATCGGTCTGCACGCGTACCGTCGCCGCCTCGCCGACCCGGATGCCGCCGGCCGAGGTCTTGAGCCGGCACTCCCCCAGGCGGCCTTCGCAGGTGAAGTCCGCCATGGGCGAGGTGCCGTGGACGTCCGAGTCAGTCGGCAGCTCGATGCTCACGTCGACCGAGCCGCTCTTGCCGAACGGGGAGTGCTTCTTGGGCCCCTTGACCAGCAACCGGCCGCCCGAGCAGGTGACTTCGGTCTGCTGCGCGGCCCGTACGTCCGCGTCGTCGGCGCCGTTGCTCGGCAGTACCTCGACGATGGCGTCGGTGCGCTTGCTGGCCGTGATGCGGGCGGTACCGATGTCGAATTCGAGGGTGACGGAGATCGGTTCGGGAGTGTCGAAACTGGGCATGGCTGTGCCGTCCTCATGACTGTGGTGTGAGTTCCCGCTGGTAGAGCGGGGTGAGTGAACTAAGTGAGTGGTGAACGAGTGAGTGCGCGGTGCCGGGCTAGCCGGCCCAGCCCGTGAAGTCCTGCTGGCCCCGGTAGCGGCTGCGGGCGGCTGGGCGGGCCCGCTCGCCGGGCTGCTCCATGGCAGCGGCGACGGCCCGTACCAGCCAGGCGTTGACCGACAGGCCCTCCT
>NZ_JBFAIP010000070.1:0-35566 GCF_040654775.1 Streptomyces sp. NPDC050636 | reverse complement strand
TGCGCGCGGGCGGGCGTGCGGGGCGTGGGCCTGTGGCGCGCGCCGGTGCAGCACTACGGGATCGAGAACCCGATGACGCAACCGCCCTTGTCCGTTCGAGGTCAGCCCACTTCGACACTCTGCCGGATCAGGTCGCCGGCTCGTGCGAGGTCCTCGCGCGATCTGATCCGCACCTCGACGCCGTCCTTGATACCGAGGCAGCCCAGGCCGCGGACGTCTCGCGAGAAGCCCTCCTCCAGCTCCACAGCGTCCGGATCTAGCTTCAGGTTGACGACGAGCATCCGGTTCCGTGGCTGGACCCGTACCGTGGCCACGTTCTTGATCCGCCGGTACGCGATGTAGTGCAGCTGCCGCTCCTTCTGCACATCCCCGTGGGACAGGAGCACCTCGTCGAGGTCCGCGTACAGATCCTGAAGATCCTGCGGTGACTCGTCGAGGTACTGCTGCACCGACTTTGGCGAGGCCGTACAGGAGGCTCGGGATGTGGTGGGGGCCTTTCCCCGGGCTGGGGACGTGGCGCCGGCAACGGAGGCGACCAGCTGCAGCGTCAGCACATCGTCGAAGACCCGGTAGCTCACCAAGTCGATACGACGGCCGATCATCTCGATCGCCACCGAGTCGTGGTGGGTGAAGTCCCCGGCGATACAGACAAGTCGGGGATTGCTCCAGTCGATCGCCTCGGCCGCCTCGGCGCCGAGCTTCTCCTTGACCAGGCTCTCGAACTCATGGTGATGGTCATGGAGCCACGACAGATACGACAACGCCTGATTCGTCACGTTCTGGTCGCGGGAGCGCTTGTACTCCAATATGACTGGCGTCCCGTTCTCATCCAAACCCAAAGAGTCGATACGGCCCCGGTGCCGACCCGTCGCGTACTCGCTCGCCAGGAAACGGATGCCGAGCATCACCTCCATATTGGCCTCGATCAGCGTCTGCAACTGCCGCTCCAGCGCCACCGACGAGCCCGGAATCTCCGTGGCCTGCCCGCCGCGCACCCGGAACACCTTCAGGTTGCTCATACGCCACCCCCGACTCCACCTCGATCACTGCGAACGAACAATCGAGCCCAGGAGGCATTTATTCCGGCAGGACCTCGGAGCCGACGAGTAGCACGCCCAGCCCTCTATGCCTGGCCGCCCAGCGGCTCTCCGTACGATCGCCGCACACCCCTGTCGGAGTTCGAAGAGGCCCGCAGGTGACCGCTTATGTCATAGACAACCCAGGAGCAGCATCGCACGCGCACTGAGGGAAACCACCTCGCCCCGGCTCTTGCCCTCGTACAGGTGCTTGGGAACACCCCTGCAGGCGCGGGGACCACCTCACCCCGGACTCCTGACGCGCCACCATGGCGGGAACACCCCCGCAGTCGCGGGGACCACCCACGCCATATGGACTGGTCCGGCGGGGTGTTGGGAACACCCCCGCAGGCGCGGGGACCACGAGGCCCTTGTACGGCGCGAGGCCCTGGACCGGGGACCACCCCCGCAGGTGCGGGGACCGCAGGTAGGTGTCCGTGGTGAGGGAGACGACGCCGGGAATACCCCCGCAGGCGCGGTGACCACACCGGCTCGGCCAGGGCGGCGGCGCGCTCAGAGGGGACACCCCCGCAGGCGCGGGGACCACACGCCGAGGACGCCGCCAGGGCGCGCGTCGTTGGGAACACTCCCGCAGGCGCGGGGACCACACCGTACGAGCTGCACGGCCGGTTCCGCGGCGGGGACCACCCTCGCAGGCGCGGGGACCACTTGGGGAGCAAGGCATCCCAGGGGTCACCCCCGCAGGCGCGGGGAACGTATGAAGACCGTGCCGAGGGTATCGGGTGAGCCGGGAACACCCCCGCAGGCGCGGGGACCACCATGCCGGCCTCCGCCGCGCGCGGCGCTGGCCGGGAACATCCCCGCAGGTGAGGGGACCACCGCGTCAACTCCGTCCGCATCAGGTGGAGGCCGGGAACACCCCCCCAGGCGCGGGGACCACCGTCTGCTCATCCGCCGTGCCCGGCAGCCCCAGGGAACACCCCCGCAGGCGCGGGGACCACACCACGAAGATGGCCGCGAAGCTTGCCGAGAAGGGAACACCCCCGCAGGCGCGGGGACCACTACGACCGCCCGAGGGCCATTGCGGTAAACGAGGGAACACCCCCGCAGACGCGGGGACCACCGTTTCCGAAGCGGGTCGGAGGACTCCGGAGGGGGAACACCCCCGCAGGCGCGGGGACCACTGACCGAAAATGCTGATCGTGCCGTCGCGGTCGGGAACAGCCCCGCAGGCGCAGGGACCGCCGCGGCATCCTCCTCGTACCAAAGGGGACACGGGGACCACCCCCGCAGGCGGGAACCACCAGTCCGGTCACGGTCTTCTCCCGTACGCCGTGGGGAATCCCCCCGCAGGCGCGGGGACCACGAGGCGTGCCCCTTAGAAGGGCGAGGTTCCCGGGGAACACCCCCGCAGTCGCGGGGATCACGCCAACGCCAAGGCCCGCCGGCAGGCGAATGAGGGAACCCCCCGCAGGCGCGGGGATCACCCGAGCTGGGTGTACGCGGCTTTGACGATCGCGGGACCACCCCCGCAGGCGCGGGGATCACCTGCGGACCATGGGCACGGTGAGCCGGGCCGGGGGACTACCCCCGCAGGCGCGGGGACCACACGGGTGGCGCAGCCGTCGCGAACCTCGCCGCGGGAACATCCTCGCAGGCGCGGGGACCACGCGAAGAAGGGCACGCGGAGTAACGCCGCCTAGGGAACATCCCCGCGTGCCGCGGGGAGCAGTCTTCCTCGGTGATCCCGGTCGCGCGCACCGCGGGACCAACCCCGCATGTGCAGGGAGCGGATCGTCCGCAACGGGCAGATCATGCTGGGCGAGGGGCCAGCCCCGCATGTGCGGGGAGCAGGCTGACGACTACCTCCAGGAGACGAGGAGCTGGGGCAGCCCGTGTATACGCGGGGACAAGCGGCTGGCGACACTGGCGGCACGCACGGGACTGGGACAATTTCGCGGGGACCACCTACTAGCCGATGTGGACAAAGGCAAGACCACGGGTTAACCCCGCATGCGTGGGGAGCAGGTCTCAGGGACCAGGCCATGGACCGGAATCTTGGGGACAACCCCGCCTGCGCGGGGAGCAGCGCCTGGCCTAACTGGGTCTGAGTCATGCGCTGGGACCAGTCCCGCATGCGCGGGGAGCAGAACATCGTGGTGCGCCATGAATGTGACCGGACGGGACCAGCCCCGCATGCGCGGGGAGCAGATCTGGGACACGGAACTTCCGCAGGCGCATGCGGGGCCAACCCCGCGTGCGCGGGAGCAGCCGGCGGTGGCCGAAGTGACCGCCCGGAACAGGGGACCGACCCCGCATGTGCGGGGAGCAGGGACAGCCATTGCGGGGATTACTCCCGTGGTGGGGACCAACCCCGCATGCGCGGGGAGCAGTCGGGCGACATGACGACGAACGCATTGCCGCCGGGACCAACCCGGCGTGCGCGGGGACCAGACGACGTCAGCGGGGATCACGGCCATGGGCCGGGGAGCAACCCCGCGGGCGCGGGGACCAGTGGGAGAGGCGGAGAGCCCTGTGCTGCAGCGCGGGACCAGTCCCGCATGCGCGGGGAGCAGGAAACCGTCCGGCAGGCGATCATCAATGTGCTGGGACCAACCCCGCATGGGCGGGGAGCAGAAGGAGTGCCAGGACGAGCTGGATCGCCCGGTGAGACTAGCCCCGCATGTGCGGGGAGCAGCCGGCGAGCTTGGCCTCGTCGACCATGCCCGCGGGACCAACCCCACATGCGTGGGGAGCGGGGTCCGGAAGCCCGGCGGTCGTCGGGGTTCCTGACCAACCCCGTACGTGCGGAGAGGGGATTTGCTCCTCACGAACCGGCAGATGCAGGTGGGCAACCCAGCATGCGCGTGGAGCGGAACGTCCGGAACGGGCACATCATGCCGGGTGAGGACAAGCCCTGCATGCGCGGGGACCACCGTCGGGAGATCTCCGAGACTTCCTCTTGCTGGGGACCAACCCCGCATCTGCGGGGGCCACGCCATCCCCGCGGGCGCGGGGAGCAGAACTCAGCAACCGCACCAGTCATGGCTCGCGAGGGACCAACCCCGCATGCGCCGGGAGCAGACCGGGGCCCTGCGCTCGGCGGTGAGCTGGGTGGGACCAACCCCGCATGCGCGGGGAGCAGGCGCAGGAATCCAGCGTTCATGAAATCGACCTGTGGACCAACCCCGCCTCTGCGGGGAGCAGAGATCACTCAGGATCAGCGCGGCCTTGGCGATGGGACCAGCCCCGCATGTGTGGGGAGCAGTGGATGCGCCGGCCGACCCGCGCGCCGCCGCCGGGACCAACCCCGCATTCGCGGGGAGCAGGCCTCGGTGGGCTGGATACGCAGCAACTCCGGGGGATCAACCCCGCATGCGCAGGGAGCAGTGCTTGCCGTGGACGATCCACCGGGTAGCGAGGGGACCAACCCCGCATGCGCGGGGAGCAGGGCTTCCCATGGGACTCAGTGCACGGCAAATGGGGACCAACCCCGCATGCGCGGGGAGCAGAAGTTCCGGTTCGGCATCCTGTCGGCCGTGACGGGGCCAACCCCGCATGCGCAGGGAGCAGCGCGACGATCTACCCGCACAGCCACAAGGCGCTGGGATCAACCCCGCTTGCGCGGGGAGCAGGCGGGTAGCGCAGGCGACGACGCCGGGGCACGGGACCAACCCCGCATGCGCAGGGAGCAGAGCATCACCATCGGGATTACCACGACCGCGCTGGGATCAACCCCGCATGCGTGGGGAGCAGACCGATCACGGCAACATGTTCGGGGCCTACGAGGGACCAACCCCGCATGTGCAGGGAGCGGATCGTCCGCAACGGGCACATCATGCCGGGCGAGGGGCCAGCCCCGCATGCGCCGGGAGCAGGGCGACGCTACCTACATGACCAAACCCGAGCTGGGACCAACCCGCATGCGCGGGGGGAAGTTGTCTGAGCCCATGATGTAGAGGGTTCCGCGGTGACCAACCCCGCATGAGCGGGGACCAGCTGAACGGTACGACACAGCTCAGGTGCAACAGGGACCAACCCCGCATATGCGGAGAGCAGTTCGCGTCCTTCGCGCTCTTCGCGGTCCGCTCGGGCCAACCCCGCATGCGCGGGGAGCAGGGCTTCGGCCGGGGTTCGACCGGTCCCTTGTCGGGACCAACCCCGCATGCGCGGGGAGCAGCCACAGGGGCTTGGCCTTGTCGGGGCTGGAGTGGGACTAACCCCGGATGAGCTGGGAGCAGGGTTCAGGAGGGTGCGCGAGCGCCGGCACTCCAGGGACCAACCCTGCATGTGCGGGGACCAGGAGGGAGCCTACAAGGGCGGCTGGCTTGGCGAGGACCAACCCCGCATGCGCGGGGACCAGCGCCCGCAGGCGCGGGGATCAGTCCGCCTCCGGCGCCGCGAGGTGGTAGGCGGTAGGTGGTGGAGCCAACCCCGCAGGCGCGGAGAACAGCCTGGGCCAGGGGGATCATCCCTACGGTGCAGGGCGTTTGTGGCTGAGCCCGTCCGGAAATTCACCCGGGGGCATTCCCGCGATTGCAGGAGCGCGACTCGACGCTCAACGACGCCGTCACCCGCGAGGGCGGCACATACAGGCTGACCGTCGGCCAACTGCTGCTTGCCGGCACAGGAGGAAGCCGGCGCAGAAGTCTGCTGCTCTGAAATGCCGTTCTCATCCCGTCAGAGGGCGCAGTCGCACTAATCTCGTTGGCTGACCGAACGGCACGTAGGCGGGGGGAACACGAGCGTGGTGCGCATTGTTGGGGTACACGGTATTCGGCAATCCAGGACGTCGAAAGCGCAGTTGACACGCGACTGGTCGCGAGCGCTCAATGGCGGCCTTGGGGAACTGGACATGCCGGAGCTGTCTGGTGGCGCGTTGGAGCTGCCCCACTGGACGGGGCTCCTGGCACGCGGAGCGAACCACCTCGGTCCGGTTGAGGATTTCATCGACTCTGCGGCGCCCTTGAGCGAGGAGGAAGCCGACTTCGCAGTCAAGGCGCTGGAAGAAATAGTCCGTCAGGAAGACCTGGCCCGTGTCCAGCAGCTGGAGCTGCAGACACTTGGTTTGCCGCAGCTCTGGCCGGCACGTCTCACGCGCTTGGTGATGGCATACGACCTGCGCTTCCCCCGAGGCGGGGGCAAGCTCTTCGTGAGTGCAATGCGTGAGGTGCGCTTCTACCTGTACGAGCCTGACCTCGCCGCGCAGGTACGAGCCCTGGTTGCTGAGGTCTTCTGTGCGAGCACGTCTGTCGTCATCGGGCATTCACTGGGCAGCGTGATTG
Source organism: Streptomyces sp. NPDC050636 (assembly GCF_040654775.1). NCBI lineage: Bacteria > Bacillati > Actinomycetota > Actinomycetes > Kitasatosporales > Streptomycetaceae > Streptomyces > Streptomyces sp. NPDC050636. The sequence goes on along the minus strand of NZ_JBFAIP010000070.1, from coordinate 29,244 downwards.
CTTACGACCTGCTGCGTCGGGGCGAGCTCGCACCGGATCAAACGTCCGGCGTGCGCACGCTGGTGACGTGCGGATCCCCTTTGGCCATCCCGTCGGTGCGGCGGAGGCTGAGCATTGCTGACGGAGAGCCTTTGAAGCTGCCCGGGGACATCGAGTGGGTCAACGTCTTCGATCCCGCAGACTTCATCACCGGCGGCACGGGGCTCAGCGCTCTCTCGCCGGAGGTCACCGATACGGAAGTCGACAACGGCATCGGTGACCCGCACAGTGCGCTCCGCTACCTGCGGGCCACTTCGGTCGCGCGCGTGATTGCGGACGACTGCCGATGAACCGGGGTACAGCTCCGAAGACCAAGCATCGGCGGTTGATCGAGATTGCTGTCTCGGAATACGAAACCGCCGACGCCGCCTTCAGAAAGGGTATTGCAGCACAGGTCGGTGCCGTGAGGGGGTGGTGGGCCGATGAGGGGCTCGGTCGGGAGCGCAGCTTCAGCATTGCTGCGCCCGAGAAGCTCCAGAGCGTTTACGATCTCCGCGCATTTCTGGATGAGCAGAGGCCTGAGGACGCTGCTCACGACGAGGCCCTAATTGTCTACGTCACCGGCCACGGCGTCAGTCGACCATCAGAAGATCATTTCTTGCTCCTGCCGGACTCGGACGAGGACCGGCTTCCGGCGACGGCGTTCCAGACCGCCGACTTGATCACGAGGGCATTGGATTCCGATGCGGACCATGTCTTGGTCATGGTCGACTCCTGCTTCTCCGGTGCCCTCCGAGAGGACCTGCTGCGTCGCCTTAAAGCGCTGAGCGACAGACGACTCCGGCTGAAGTCCCTTGTTGTCATCTCGTCCTCCAACCGCGAGGGGACCCCACATCCGGAACAGTTCACGCGCCTCCTCGAAGCAGTTGTCGCCCAGTACAAAGCAGAAGAGTCGGGGTTCGCAGGCTCTCACCTGAGCTTTGAGGAACTCTTCGCGTCGATGACCGCCTTGTACGAGGAGGGGATCGCGCCCGAAGTCCAGTTCCTCTGGCCGGAAGATTCGCTGCCGAGTCGCAGGGACCATCAGCAGCCCAGTCCCTGTCTTCCCAACCCCGGCTACCAACCCCATGCCCTCGTAGACGAGGCGCGCAGCGCCGTGGCATGGAGTCCCGCCGAACTCGACTCGTACTGGCTCTCCCGTGCCTCCGGCCGGCCTTCCTCTGGAGACCCCGCCTGGTACTTCACCGGCCGGATCAGCCATGTACGGCACATGATCGAGTTCCTCGAGGGCGGAAGCGGCACGCTCGTCGTCACTGGAGAGGCTGGATCGGGAAAGTCCGCGCTGCTCGCTCGCGTCGTCACACTCAGCGACGCGACGTTCCGGTCTGACGAGGCATACCGTCCTTTCATCGAAGCCATACCGCCCGATCTCCTCGTGCCAGAGGGAGCCGTCGATGCTGCGGTGCTCGCCCGGAACACGGATGCTGACGAGTTGACCGCGGCGCTGTACACGGCACTCGCGGGCAAGTCGCCATCCCGGACAAGGGGAATCAGTTTCCGCGATCAGCTTCTGGACCATGTGCTGGCCACCGTCCGCCGAGAGGCCCGGCCTCTGACGATCGTCGTTGACGGCATCGACGAGGCGAGGAATCCCGCAAGGCTCCTCACCGACCTCATTCGCCCGCTGGCCGACCAGTGGACAGACGACGGACAGCCCGCCGTACGGATGCTTCTGGGCATCCGGAGTACGCACCCAGGCGCAGTTGGCCGACAACGCCCCTCGCAGGACCGGGCGTCGGATCTGCTGCACCTGCTGGTTCGTTCCACAGACGCCGACGAGCCACTGCGGACAGACACCGGTGCTGTCCAGGACATCGCGGCGTACGTGAGCACGCTGCTAGGGGCCCTGTTCGACCGTTCCGACTCCTCAGAGCCTCCGGACCCTCGCAGACTGGACGAGCTCGCTGCCGCGGTGGCCGAGGAGGTGGCGCCGTCGTTCCTGGACGCTCGCATCGCTGCCGAAGCGCTCCACGCACAGCGCCAGCTGCCCGACCCGGACGACCCGGAATGGCGGCGCACACTGCGCCAGGGGACACAGGAGCTTCTGCGACGCGACCTCGACGAGATGCAGCGCAACACCAATCTGCCGGCCGAGCACATCGTGCACGTTCTGCGAGCCACGGCATTCGCGCAAGGGTCCGGCCTCCCGTGGGCCGACGTCTGGCCGTGCGCGGTGGAAGCGCTGGCGGGAGGTGCCATAGCCGCCCCTGAGACGGTGATCCGACGGGTACAGGAGAGCCGACTTGCAGGCTATTTGGCGAAGGGAGTGGAGGACGGCAGGTATGTCTACCGGCCGATTCACGAGCGCATCAGCGAAGTGCTGAGGGAGCACTCGCACGTCCTTCTCGGCAACCTAACGATGCCCAGCACACCCGAAGCACCGACGGTAGGAACCAGGGGGGCCCACCGGCAACTGGCCGTCGCTTTCAGTGCGTTGCAGGAGGCGAAGGACGGACCCCCGCACCCGTATCTGCGCCACCACCTGGTCCAACACGCGGCAGCCGGAGGAGTGCTGAATGACCAAGTCGTCACCGAAAAGTTCCTGCCCTACGAGACGAGCGGCAACGTTCGGGGAGCACTCGGACTTCTGTCGGAGCACGCCGAAAACACGACGCGCCTCTTCGCGTGGACGCGGATCGAGCCCTTCCTTGCTGATGCGCCACCCCCTGCACGTGCGGACAGCCTGCGCTTCTCCCTTTGGGAGCCGGATGTTGCTGCTTCTTCGAGCACCCGTGACACCGGCAGCCCGGCCATCGGGCACCTCGTGCCGAGGTGGAAGGACCTCACGGTGCCGGGCAACGTCCTGGCGCGCGAAGACGCGGACGTGTGCTCTCTGGTGTCCTTCACTCTGCGGGACGGCACGCCGCTGATTGCTGTGGGTGGCGCCGACGGTGCCCTACGTGTGTGGGATCCGTCCACCGTGACTTCGGTCGGCCTGCCGATACCGGGGCACGGCCCCTTCGTGCGGGCGCTGGCCGTCGTGTCCGCTCAGCAGGGACAGCCGCTGCTGGCCGTCGGCTGCGACAACGGCGTGTGGACGTGCAACCCGCTGAGCGGCCAGCGCATGCAACTGCCGGTCACAGCGTCCGTTCACGACATGGTGTCCTTCATCGACCGGGATGGGGCGGTTCGGCTGGCGATCGGCACGTCAGAGGGTCTTGTCCTGTGCGATCCGCTCGCCGCAACTGTTCTATACGACAATGCGGCGGACGATGGCGCCCTCGGCAGTCCGGTGACTGCACTGGCCTCCCTGTCCCTCCCCGGTGACCGCACGCTCTTGGCCGTTCACAGAGCTGACACCATCGAAATTCTCGACGGCACCTCTCTGGACTTGGTGTGCACCGTGCCACTCCTGGGGCAGCAGGTCTCTGCACTTTCCTTTCTCGACAGGCGGAACGGCAATCCCCTGCTGGCCTTGGCCACGAGGGCTTCGAAAACGGTCAGATTCTGGGACGCCCTGACGGGTGCGGAACGCAGGCACTGCACGATCTGGCAGTCCGCGGCCGTGCTAACGCCGTACTCCCAGCCCGGCTCGGATACCCTCCTCGCGCTTGGAGCTGAGGATGGCACCGTACAACTGTGGGATCCCGAAACAGGCGAGGAGGTGTGCCAGTTCCCCGATCACACAAGCGCCGTAACGGGGCTCGCTGTTGTACCCGGTCTCGGCGGAGTCCCCATCCTGGTATCCGGCTCACACGACCGGACCCTCCGCGTCTGGAACCCCCAGGCATGGGCCCGCCGCACGGTGCCGCCATCCCGATCGGTCGACGGAACGCTGCTCGCTGTGCTGCCACGCAGCTTTGAGTCTCCCAAGCTTGTCTCGGTCGGCCCCGACCGGAACCTCGTCGTGAGGTTGGCTGAAACAGGCGAGGTCACAGACTCGATCGCCCTTCCCTACACAGGAGTCGACGGCTCAGTGACAGCCCTCGCTACGCACACAGCGCCGGACGGCTCCGAGACCGTCGTCGTCGGACTGCCAGACGGGACAGTCGGATGCTGGAGCGGCGACTGGCGGCTGATGGATGCCTGGACGTCGGAAGGAGACCACGCGACCGCGTGCACCACCTTCGCCGACGATGCACGAACCGTGCTGGCCGTGGGAACGAGCCGCGGAGCGGTCGCGTACTGTGACCTGGCGACCGGCGAGGTGCTGGGGTGGCTCCACGGTCGCGGGGACATGGGCGGACCCATCCACGCGCTGGAGTACCTGCCCCTGCTGTCGGGTGGCGTTCTTGCTGTCGCCTCTGCTCATGGTGTCCTGCTGTGTTGCCCGTTTGACGAACCGCACGCCGAATGGCCGGGGCACATTGGCTCCGTGGAGGCCCTGACCGCCTGCCCGGGCGACGAGGAGGGTGAGTGGCTCCTGGTAGCCGGGGGAGCCGACGGCAGAGTACGCCTGTGGGCGCCGGATGCTCCGGAGAAGGAGCCGTTCACGCTGCCGACCCGGCACGACGGACCCGTATCCGCCCTCGGAATAGTCCGGCCATCCGATTCCCGCCCCGTCATCGTGAGCGCCGGCCTCAGGGACACGACCGTGCGGCTGTGGGACTCCCACACAGGAGAGGACGTGCTGCGGTTGGTTACCGCCACGTCGTTGACGTCCCTTGGCGTCCTCCCGTCCTGCAGCAGCTGGGCCGCCGATCAGCCCTTGGTCGCCTTCGGCGGCCCAGCAGGCATCGCCGCAGCGGCGCTACGTCTGCCGCAGTCCAACGAGCAGCCTGCAGGGCAGACCTGACGACGCTAGTCACCGCCGTCAGGCCCACCAGGATCGGCTCTCCGCACCGGGCACGTTCATCTGCTCCGCACTGCGGGGATGGCCATTGTGGCGACTGAAGAGGCATCGACCCCGCAAAGTGGGAATGGTGGCGATCACCCGGCCACGCCCATACGCGAGACTGCGTCCCGGGCGTGGAGTCGCGCTCGGTCCGATATCGCCTCCCAAGTGTCGTGAGGCGACGTGAAACCGCGAAAGGCGCCCCCGCGGGAAAGCCCGTTGCTCTGGGAGGCCAGGCGGCCGAAGGCCGTCAGATGCGCGGGATCCGTCGGTCGGATCAGGCGCGGAAGCTCCCGTGCGTCGATGCCCACGTGGTGGGCGACGGCGTCCACCAACGCGGCCCGGACCGCATCCCAGGCAGATCCGCCGGTCGCCCGATACGCCTTGGCGACAGTGTCGGCGTGCAGGACGTCGGCGCCGTGTCGGTTGAGCGCAAAGGCGGCCACGTAGAGGCCCTGGTGGTCCTGATCGCGGCACCGCTCACCGTCGACGTACCCCGCGCAGTTGCAACCGGTTAGCCGCGGCAGCACCGCCGCTGTGATGTGCTCCGGGTCCGCGTGACGGACGCGGGCTCCGGCCGGCGGCAAGGGAAGCCCGGCCTGTAGCGCCTGCTCCTGCCACGCTGTGCGTGCTCTGGCGAGCGTGGGGGAGGACTGTTGCTCCATACCGAAAGAGAACATGTGTGATGGGCTGGCGTGACCGATGCGACTGGCGCCTGACAGGAAGGCGGCCGCTACCCGGGCACTGTGCTCGTCCTTGGCTGCGAAACCGTCCGCGAGGTCGACCCGTTGCCTTGGGCTCAGCACCCGCTCCCACAGTTCAAGCATCACGGAACCAGCGGTGGCCATCTCCGCGATGAGAGGGTTCCACACGAGTCCGTCAGAGAGATCGATCGTCCCCCAACACCACTTGTGAGCAACGCTATTGAGCTCCTCTGATTCGCTCACATTGTCCTCATCCGTCGTGTTACGGTCCTGACTCATCTCACCAGACAACTAGGGAGACTGGAGCATCGATCAGGTGCCGTTGTCCGAAATATGTCCGCCTCCGGCGGCTGACTTACGTCCCCGTTGGGACCCGCGACGACAAGCATGCATCCCGGCACTTACAACCGCCGGGCAAAGTACTTCAGTCACCCTGGTTCATGCTCTGCGGCACGCAGACGATCTGATCGGCATATCGGGAGCGACTGCGGGGGAGACCGTCGCGCTGCTGGAGTACCTCCTTGCTATCTGCTACGCCTCCGGGACCTACCCGACGACGATCGACGACTGGCTCGATCGGGTGTACGGCAGCAGCCCGCTGGTCGACGCCGCGGACTGGCTGGACAGCCGTCCCGACGAGCACTGGGACCTTTTTCACCCCGTACAGCCACTGGGGCAGAACGCTCTCCTCGCTCCCTACGTTGACGAACACGGAGCAGGGCCTGCCCAGTTGGTGATCGAGCACGCCGGGGACTACAACCAGTTCTTCGATCACCGCCACCTCGCTCATCCGGCTCCGCTGCCCGCCGACGTCGCCTTCCGCGCGATGCTTACCCAGCACGCTTACGGACCCGGCGGCCGCGCTCGGATCTCTGGCAAAGAGACCCTTGGCCCGACCCTCACCAACCTGGCTGCCGGACGCCTCGGCGCGCGGATGCGCGTCGTTGCGCTGGGAGAGACGCTCGGCGATACATTGCGGCTCAACCTGACGCCGACCGACGGAGCCCCCGGTCGCTTCAACCGCACCTGGACAGTGGCACCCCAGTCCCGCCGGGGGTTCTTGACCAAGCCGTCGGGGAGGCGGGTGGATGGGCTGGCCGACCTGCACACCGTCCTCGGACGCTCGATCCTCATGCGGCCGACTACCACCAAGGACGGACAACCTGCTGTCGACCGCGTCCTGTTAGCGGCTGGTGAGCTCCTTGAGCCACTGGCCGCTCACCACATGCAGGATGCTGTCTACGAGAAGGCGGCGAACGGTACGGCGAAGCCGTTGCGGCCCTCGGCCTCCCGCGCTCTGTGGCGCGAGGCGCATGCTCTGTACGCCGCTGTCGCAGACCGGGACCACGGTCCCGACCTTTATGATCGCCTCGCCAGGCTCAGTGGCCGTCGGCTCAACCTCTGGACGGTTGGACTGATCGCCAAGCAGACTACAGTTGTTACCTGGGTGTCGGACACGTTCCCTTTCGTGCCGGGCCGGGAGCGTGATCTGCGGTACGCGGCCGAACGGGGTTCCATCATCGCCGAGTACGTCGCCTCCTGCTTGTCCAAAGCAGCGTACGTTGCCTGGACTGTGACGTACCCCAACCCAAAACCGGCCGATAAGAGCAGCCAGATCGCCCGATTCGACGCGGGGACGGAGCACTGGGCCCACACCGCAGAGCCCTTCCATGTGCTACTGGATGAAACCACAGAAGCAACGAGCGAGGGCCAAGTCGACGTGGCGCTCGTCGAGTACGCGACAGAGCTCGCGGACGCTGCCAGGCGCTTCCTGCGCCACCGACTCGACTCGCTGCCCGCCAACTCACGCGGTTACCAGGCACAAGCCCAGGCGATTCGCCGGCTCGAAGGCGACCTCACAGGGCCCAAGGCGCCAGACGAACTGAAGGGGGATTGAAAATGATCGCCGACGCATCAGGCACCGCGGAACGGAACGCAGCCGCCGACGGCATCGAACCGCGCGAGCCCGCGCGCAGCGAACTGCTCACCCACTGGCTCCTCGGCCTGGTGAATAGCCGCAACTACGCCAAACTTGCCGAACTCCGCCGCCCAAGCATCAACCAGACCGCCCACATCGAAGCGGGCTGGTTCGACCCGGGGCGCCGCCAGGTGTTCGAGCAGGTGGCCTTCCTGTTCGCTGTCTATCACCGGGGAGCCTTCGAGCCGTCGAGAGGCTACGGAAGTCTCGGGTCCGCGGCCCGCCGGATCGGCACCAATCTCGGGCGTGGACCCGAGGACGCAGGCGCCAGTCGGCTGATGAACCGCATCGTCGATAGCCGACGGCCTCCCCTGCGACACCTTCAGCACGCCATCACTCGGCTGCGCTCGTGCGACGTGCCGCCGCCTTCTTGGTCACGGCTGGCAGACGACCTCGCCCGCTGGACCGACCGTCAGGCCCGCATCCGTTACCACTGGGCCGTCGACTTCCACGCACCGCCGCCGAGAACCACCACTCGGAACAACCGGACCACCATGACGAAGGACACGCTGACGTGAGCACCCCCGTTACCCTGACCGGGCACCAGTTCCTGTCCCTCCACCTGCTGGAGACCCTCGTCGCGGTCCTCCCAGTCCGAGACGAGAACGGTGCGCCCAAGGCCATCGTCTACGGTGGTGTGGAACGCCACATGATCACCAGTCAGGCACGCCGACGCGCAGAGCGTGTGTATTCGCGCGACCGGGCGAACACCCAGAAGGGGCCCCTCGCCGGACACACGATGGGCGTCCGAACCCGCGAATGGGCGCTAGTGACTGCCCGAGCCTTGGAGACCAGCCATGGCTGGCCCAAGGAGCGGGCTGTGCCGACGGCACGCGCAGTCCTGCAGGCCATCGGCCTCAAATTCGGCGACCCAGCCAAGCCCACCGTCGCCAACCTGACCAAGGTGCTGCTCTTCGCACCGGCGGACGCGGGCGACCGCATCGCTGACCACATCAACACCGAACGGGCAACGATCGACGCGTGGGCAGAGCAATACATCGCGCTGTCCCAGACAGCAACGGTCACGAAGAAGCCCAAGGGGCGGCGCAAGAGCAGCTCTCAGGAGGAGGAAGCGGGCACGAACGAAGCGGACACCGCCGCCGACATCGCCGAGGTCAAGCTTCCCGCGCTTCCGAAGACGACCCGCGACGCGGTCCTGACCGCGCTAGCCCCCCGCGACGCGATCGATATCGCGCTCTACGGCCGCTTCCTAGCAGAAATCGCGGAATCGCCGAATGTGGACGGGGCGATCCAGAGCAGCCACGCCTTCACCGTTCACGAGGCCGAGCACACGGACGACTTCTACGCCGCCGCCGACGACGCCAAGCTCACTCGCAAGAGCAACGCCCTCGACTTCCTCGACGCGACCGATGACTCCGGAGCTGGCATGACCGGCTACCAGTCCCTCATCTCCGGCACGTTCTACCGTCACGCCGTGCTCGACCGCCGCCAACTGCGGCAGAACCTGCGCGCTGCAGGTATGACCGAACAGGACGCCGAGGCCGCTGCCGTTGCTGCCGAGGCGGAGTTCGTCAACGCCTTCGTCAACGCTTTCCCACAGGCCAAGAAAAACTCCACCGCCTCGACGGGGTCGCTGCCCGCCCTGGTACTCGCCTTCGACGGAGACCGCCCATTCAACTACGCCGCCGCCTTCCAAAGGCCCATCGACGAGGTCGCCGAAGGAGGCCCTGCCGGAGAGCTCGCCGTACGCCGGCTCCTCAACCACCACAACTTTGTCCGCCGGCGGCGCGACGACATTACGGCAGGTCGCGTTCTCACCTACGAACCCGCAATCCACGCCGTGCTCCAAGAACTGGGCGTCAAAGACGTTGAATCTGTCGAGGAGCTGACGCCGTGACCGGACACGTTCTGCTCGTCAGGCTCGCTGCCCCGCTGCAGTCCTGGGGGGTGGTTTCCCGGTTCTCCCGACGTGACACCCACAGCCGTCCGACGAAGTCCGGGGTGATCGGTCTATGCGCCGCGGCCCTCGGGCACGATCGGTCCGAGGAACTCGGCGAGCTTGCCGCAGTCCGCTTCGGTGTCCGGGCCGACCAGCCAGGCACCCCTGTGCGCGACTATCACGTTGTCGGGGCCGGCAGATACCCAGTCCGTCCGCGTGACATCATCACCGACTACCGCAGGGCAGCAGCACTGTCCGTGGGCATGGCGAACACCGAGGGCACCTCTTTCGGCCACCACGATCTCGCCGACTGGTACGGAGCGCCAAAGTACATCGTCACTGACCCGGATTCGGGCGCTCTGGTCTCGAAGCAGCTCTCCCGGGGCGCGCTCGTCACCGAGCGTTGGTACCTGGCCGACGCCGCGTTCGTAGCCGCGTTGCAGCACCCGGACCGGGCCTTCCTCGAAATGGTCGCCGCAGCGTTGGAGAGCCCGAAACGCTTGCTGTGGTTGGGCCGCAAGTCGTGTCCACCGTCCGGAACACTGGCAGGCCCTCTGAGCAGCGGGACCGTCGAAGACGTCTTCAGGTCCACTGCACTGCTGCCCTCGCAGAGCGTCGGGGCGCGGCCGTCGCCCCGGCCCTGGGCATGGATCGAAGCGGCGCCGGGCGCACCGGCAGCAGCCCCAGTACAGGACCAGCCTGTCACCTTCGACGAGGACCGTCGCGCGCACACCACGCGGTGGGAGACACGGACCCGCGTCACCATCGCCGAGAACGCCACCGAATGGGACGTTATCCCGTGACCAAGCCCTCCGCCGCCGCGCGCTTCGTCGCCACACACAGCATCCTGACCATGGACGCCCGGCACCCGTACACCGCCAAGTCTCTCGTTGACGCCCAGGACATGCACCGCACTGTCATGAGCGGCTTTCGTGGCTGGGGCGTGGACGGCGACCCCGACGCCCGCGCCCAGATGGGTGTGCTGTCCACCTGGTCCGTCGACCTCAAGGCAGGCGTGCTCGTCCTGGTCGTGCAGTCCAGGGTTCCGGGGGACTGGGCGGGCATGCCCCGCGGCGCACTCACCGACAAACCGCACGTGATCACGGTCGACCGCACCTTTCGCGCCGGTGACTCCCTGGCTTTCCGCACGGTCGTCAACCCCACACGCAGCCGCCAATCCGGGTCGCCGGCTCCGGACCGTCCACGAGGCCGACGCACGGCTCACACTCGCCCCGACCACGTGAGGCAGTGGTTCGCTCGCCGTCTCCAGCCGCCGGGCGAACCGCGCAAGGCTCCCGACGGCGTCATCCGTATCGGTGCCACCGCAGAAGAAGAGTCCCTGGCCGTCCGGATGCTTCCCACGGTCACAAGCCCCAGTCCTCACAGCGGCCTGCGCATAGCCCGCGCGGAAATCCGGGGCACACTCACCGTCACCGATCCCGCCGCCCTGGTCGACACGATGACCCAGGGCATCGGGCACGGACGAGCGTATGGATGCGGGCTGCTTCTCACCCGGTGAGCCCCCTCACGCCCGCAGGAGTGACCCCAAGGGCGCGGAGGAGGTCGCCGACCGCGCGGTGCGTTTCCCGCCCCGCGGGAAGGCCCACCCGCAACAGGGGCAGGAGCCAGGACCGAGTGCTCCTCTTGCGTCCTTGTCTTGCTCGCTGCGCCAGCTGGGCTGGTTTTCCGCTCTCCCGTCCAGCTGGAGCCCGAAGTCGCGCTCCCCATGCCCGCGCGAACTAGCCGGTCAATTCCGGCGGCCGGGACTCCCAGGGAGCCACCGGTAGGCCTGGAGCTGGGCAGCTTTGCCGGCGGGCCCATTCGCGGGGGAGTAGCTGGCCGACGCGGTGCGTGCGCTTCCAACCCCGCGGGTTGCTGCGACCAGGAGGGGACCCAGGCTGTACGCAGGCAGCGCCTGGGACTAATGCCGCGGGTGCGGGGAGCACTCGCCGTAGCCAACGGTGCGGCCCTGGACGGAGGGACCACCCCTGGAGGCACGGGGAGCGCCTTGGGGCGGCCCATCTGGTCGACGGCGACCAAGGACCATCCCCGCAGGCGCGGGGAGCACTGTGTTCCGTGGGTGCCCTTCGATTCGAGGTGATGACGGGACCACCTCTGCAGGTGCGGGGAGCACCTTGGGAGCTGTCGTCCGGCCTCTGCTATTTGAGGTCCCACGCAGGCGGGCAGCGGACCCTCACGGATGGCACCGTCGCGACCGTGACGTGACCGCCCCCGCAGGTGCAGGGACCAGAGGACTGGCGACAAGGGCGCCAAGGACCACAAGGGAACAACCCCGCGGGTGCGGGGCCAGATTCACACTTCGAACGCGAAGCTGCTGTCACAGGGACCAACCCCGCGGGTGCGGGGACCAGAGAGACGGCGAGCGCATCTTCATACGCGTCCAGGGAGCAACCCCGCATGCGCGGGGAGCAGGCGAGCGTGGCAACACCGCTGAGCGCGGACAGGGGATCAACCCCGCATGTGTGGGGAGCAGAGGATCGGGCGCACGCGGTCGGCCATGGCCCGGGGACCAACCCCGCATGCGTGGGGAGCAGGAGGCCAACCACACCTTCGCCCCCGCCGCCGAGGGACCAACCCCGCGGGTGCGGGGACCAGACGGTGCGTCACCTGGCGGTGTCGCGCGGCGGGGGACCAACCCCGCGGGTGCGGGGACCAGCTACCGCCAGGATGTAGCGTTTCGTCCGTTCCGGGACCAACCCCGCGGGTGCGGGGACCAGCTGCGTTTGGCGCATGCGTCGGCGATGGAGCGGGGACCAACCCCGCGGGTGCGGGGACCAGCGGTCCGCACTCCGGGCGAGCCGACCCTGATAGGGACCAACCCCACGGGTGCGGGGACCAGAGGCCGCGACCTGCGGATTCAGGACGGCAGGTAGCCGCTTTTACTTGCTTTCATCGATTCAGGCATATCGACCTTGTGGTGGAGGATGACTGTGATGAAGTAGTAGTCTCTCATCACTTCGCGAAGCGGTACATCGTGTCCCTCCGGCCAGACGTGCCGAATGCGTGAGCGGTTGGACCAAGTGTCACGCCATTGCGCCCTGTAAGTGTCTGACCAGGTAAAAACGGATCGAGTGTGACCGCGGAGCAGAAACCGTCACGATCTTGCAGGCCCGTAGGTCTCGGATTCGAATCCCGAAGGCGGCCCAGCGGATGCAAGCCCTGGTCTGCTGAGACGGCGGCAGGACGCCAGGGTGCTGTCCCCGTTGCCATCAGAAGGCATCGTCGGTCAGGGTCATCCCAGAGATTTTTGAGGGACTTCATGTCTGTTCCTAGGGCATCTCAGGGACTCTCGGCTGTGTAGGCAGGGAAGGCCCTGACAGCGCTGAAAGACACAAACGCACTGGTCAGGGCCTTTAACCTCAGCGCTCGATGATGTTGACCGCGGGCCCGACGCGGGCGGTCTTCTTGTGCTTGACGTTCATGCGACCCCCTGTTCGCGGCAATTCTCTTCCAGCCAGGTCTTGATCTCGCTGGGCCAGAACCGCAGTTGTTGGCCCACGCGAAAGCTGGGGATGGCCTGCTTCTCGTGATTGTCATAAACCCATGAGATGGGCTTTCCGAGAAAGTTTGCCAGGGCCAGCACGGTCCACATCGGTTGGTCCATCGTTGCTCACTTCGTAGGTCGGGAGTGCGACACGATAGGGACGGAACACGGCCGCACCAAACGGCCCATACCATGCCACTTGACCTTCATGGGCCGTGGTGGCGGGCGTCCGCGGGGGAGACGGGGGTGGGAGCCGAGGTGACGCGCAGTGAAGAGTGCGCGTCTTACGGCCCCGGGCTGTCCGCGGTTCCAGTCGCAGCGCTAGAGACCAGCACCGATCCAGCACAATGCCCCCGAACGGACCGGATCGGGCGGCATCGGAAGTCAGCACGAACTCAGCACGACCCGGCTTGGGCTCGTTCGACGTGAACGAGCCCAAGCCGTTGACCGGCATGTTTGCCATCGTGTCAAGTGTCTGCTATCTGCCCGCATCCCAGTTCGAGAACATCTGGCTGCGGACGAAACGGAAGAACGCCGAGGGGAAGGTCGTCGGTGCCACCGGCGGGGTCTGTTATCTGTTCTTCCCGGTGAAGTCAGCACCAAGTCAGCACCGCGTCCTGCGGGACCTGGGGATCCTGTAGCGGATCAGGCCGCCAGGCTCACCGACAGCTCCTCCGGCAGGTAGCCCTCGAAGGTCGCCGTCACCACCTGACGGCAGCGCTCGCGCCCGCCCTGGGTGAGGTGCCCGTAGCGATCGACCGTGACCTTGATGGACCGGTGCCCCAGCCACCGGGAGACCTCGTGAATGGACACTTCATTCGTCAAGGTCACGGTCGCCCATTTGTGCCTCAGGGAATGAGGTGTGTATTCCGGAAGCCCCAGCCGCTTGATGGCCCGATCCCAAGAAGCGCGCACAAGCCCGGGATATGTCATCCCGCCCTGCTGGTTGAGAATGGGGAAGCGATCGGCGAAGGCAGCGAAGTACTCCGGCACCGGAACGTCGCGCCATTCACCTTCCTTCCGGTGCTTCAAGGGCGCGTATCGCGCCACATAGAGTCCGTCCTCATCGCGATACCGGACGACTTGGCGCCGCAGGCGCAACAGTCCGTCCTGAAAATCCTCGGAAAAGACCCCAAGCGATTCGCCGATACGCAGCCCGCCGCAAGCCATCAGCCACAGCGCAGGCTCCAAGCGCGGCCCGATGGCCTGCGCGATGGCCTTGATCTCTTCGAGGCTCGGAAGGCTCCGCTCATCGACCAGAACCACTGGACTATCAGGCTTCTCCGCTTCCTTGACCGGGTTGCTGGATATGCGCCTGTGGCGCACTGCGTGGGAGAAGAGCGATGACAACGCAATGCTGCGCGCGTCGATCGTGTTCGGCTTGGCCCCGCCCTTCGCCCACCGTGCGTACAGCTCTTCCACATCGGCGGCCGTCACCTGAGCGATCGTCTTGCGCCCCAGGGTGTGGCAGGACGTGAAGCCGCAGGATGTGCTCGTACGACTCCCAGGTGCCGCCCGGCAGGAGCACTCCGTTGAGCCAGTCCTCGGTATAGCGACGAAGGGAAACCTTGCTGGCGTTCGGGTCGATAGACGTGTTCTCGCGCTTGTTGTTCTCCACCTTGGTGGCGAAGTCCACCGCGTCCTTCTTGCGAGATCCCTTGTCCAGGACCGTAGCCACATCCAAACCAATCCGTCCGAGAGTCCCCGACGGGTCTTCCCGCCAGGGGGTGTTGTTGTAGCTCGGAATTCCGGCCGCGCCAAATGTGGGCAGGGGCTGATGATTTGGCTACGTGGCAACTCGGGCGAGGGCCTTGAGGTTTGCGTCATGGACGATGGGGCGCCGAAGCTTGCCGTCGAAGTGCCCCGCGAGGGTCCGCCAGCAAGCTGACGGACCCTCATGCAGGATCGAGGTCTAGGAAGACTTCTTGAAGATGAACTTATTCGATGAGTCCTCCGAGATGGGCATGTAGATGCCGCCCTGGGCTCCCTTGTCCAGAACGTGAAGGTCATCTATGAGTGCGCCGACTTTTTTCCCTGTCTTGAGATCGAGAGTGATCTCCTGGTCCACAAAGGCGTTTGGTTTCTTCTTTAGGGTCCATGTGCCGTCGCCGGTGATGGACCCTATGGGTTTCTCGCTGGACCAATCGAAACCGCCTGGGATCTTCACTGCCTCGGCCGTGCCGTCTTCATGCAGGGTAACGCGCGCTCCCTGGGGCCCGGACCAGGTGCCTATGAGTTCGCTCCGTTCTGCAGAGGCGCCAGTGAGGAACCCCGAATCAATAACGCGGTAGACGAGAAACCCTCCACCGGCGAGCGCCAGCGTGACGCAGAGCACGGACAGCAGGACGACCTTCTTCATCGCAATTTCACCTCTTCTTCCCAGTACACAACCTGGTGCTTTGTTCTCATTGGTAGATCGAACTGATCCGCGATTCCGGTGAGCGGTTTGCCGACATATTTTTCAATATATTTCTTGGCGGGACCCGGTAGGTGCGTGAAGGAAGTGATGGTGGTCTTGTTCTCGATCTGGATTCCTACCTTGGCTTTTCCTGTCCCGGAGTCTTGCGAGATGACCTTGAACTTGTAGTTGTACGAGCCGAGGAAGGTGGCGGTGGAGGTGCCGAACTTCCCGCCGGAGGACCGGTTTTTGGTCGTTCCTGTCCAGCCGAGTGTGAGTACATCTGTAGCGTCCGACAGTAGTCGAGGCCAGCCCTCATGCGTCATGACGCTGTAGCCGCCCTGGAAATCGTCTGGGTCGCCCTTGTGGATCTTCGCGGCGATCTCGGCGCGGACGTAGTCCATCGAATGGTCATTGCGGATCTGCTCGGTGAACTCGTCCCCGGCAGTGAAGAAGTCCACCTTGTTTCCGGTTCCGAACAGCCATTGGAACCCGAGGTCGATGGCGTCCGGCTTGGGTTCTTGGCCGGCCTTCCAACCGGCGACCAGCGCTTCCCGCAGGAACTGGAGCTGCTGCCGCTCCACTTCCGATAGAGCCTGCTCCGTCTTGCGGCGCCGTTCCTCCTCCTGACGGCGTATCTCTTCTTCCTTGCGCTTCTTGGCCATGTAGGTGCCGAAGGCCTCTTTGTAGGCCGCAGCGGCGGCCGCCGCGTCCTTGCCGGCGGCCTCGGCCGAGGCACGTGCCGCGTTCGCGGCGGCGTAGGCGGAGTTGGCGGAGGCGTTTGCCTGCATGGCGGAGACGGAGGCGCGTGATGCATCGTATTCGGCCTTGCCGGCATCGCGTTCGGCCGCGTTGGCCGCCGCGTCTGCCGTGCGCGCGGACTTTGCGGCGTCGGCTGCCGACTTTTCGGCCTCCGTCGCGTGCTTGCCGGCCTCCGTCGCGTACTCGCTGGCCTGACCGGCCGACTTCCCTGCTTGTACGCGGTATTTTTCGGCGTCATTCGCGGCCTTGTTGGCCTTGGCGGCGACGACGCTTGCCTCCGCAGCGTTCTTCTGCGCGGTGGCGGCTGTTCCGGCTGCTTCAGCTATGAGCTGCTGGACTATCGCGGTGTGGCTGGCGGTGAGATGGTCCTGCCGCGCGGTCGCGTACTGCCCGACTTGGATGAAGTCGTGCAGGGCCTCCGACGTCCCTTCGAGAGCGATCCGGGCCGCTGCCTTTGTCTCGCCACCGCCGCTACCCGTCAGCTGGGTGGCGCGGATACGCTCGTCGTCTTCCTGGGCGGTGTACTGGCCCTCGCTCAGAAACTTGCGGAGCTTGGCGATCGAGCCATCCCTCAGTACCGCCTGGGCGGCGTTCTTGAGTTCCGTGCCACCGCTGCCCGCGATCCGGGTGACGCGGATGCTGTAACCGGTCTGCGCGGCCTCGTCCGCGCCGGTGCGGAGGAACTCACTGATCTGCTTGGCGTCGCCCTTGAGCGCCTCATCGGCCCCCTTCCGGACATCCTCGTAGGCGCTGTTGACCGCGAGGTTCTGGACCCGTGCGCGTTCGTCCTGTTCGGCGGCCTGCTGCCAGCCGGTGCGCAGGTACTCCTTGACGGCATCGTCGGAGCCCGACAGCGCGCTCCTGGCAGCCGCCTGGCTCCAGAGGCCGCGGGTCTTCATCGCCAGGACAGCGACCTTGCGGCCCTTGGCCACCACACCCTTGGCGTCGGCATCGGACTTGGCGGCTTCCGCGACCAGACGCTTGGCTTCGTCATCGAGTTCCTTGGCGGCCTTGGTCTGCTTCGCCGCTTCCGCCTGCTCCAGGTATTCGGACTGTTCCTCGGCCCTGGCCTTCTCGATACCCGCCTGGGTTCGGGCCTTGAGCTCCTCCGCCTCGATTCTGACCGCGATGCTGTGGACCTTGCGGGCGGTGGCGACCGCATCGGTCGCCTTGTCAGCAGCCTCCCTGGCGGCCTTCGCGTGATCGGAGGACTGCTTGGCGGCCGTTGCCGCCTCGCCCGCATGGTCTGCTGCCCGTTTCGCGGCGGTCGCGGCATTCCTGGCGTGTTCGGCGGCCTTGCGAGCTGCTGCTCGCGCCTGGCCCGCGGCGTTGGCGGCCTCGTAGGCGAGGTCTCGTGCCGCTATGGCGGCACGGCGCGACTCCCGGGCCCGGGCACGGGCGGTTGCCGCCCACTGCTTGGCCCTGGCGGACTCGGCACTTGCCGTGCCCGCGTAACGGCCCGCCTCATCCGCCGCATCGGCGGCCGCATCGGCATTGTCGCTGGCGCTGGAGGCCGCGTTCGCCGCATCGCCGGCTGCCCGGGCGGCAATCTCCACCTGCGCGGCTGCCTGCTCCGACTTCTCGGCCGCGGCCGCGGCCGAGTTGGCATCCTCGGCAGCCCGGCGTGCCGCCGAAGCGGTGCTTGCGTCGGTTGCCGCGTTGGCAGCCGCATCCCGAGCCCGTGACGCAGCTGCTGCGGCTGCTGCCGCCGCCGCAGCTGCCCTCGCGGCGGCATTCGCAGCCATCCGGGCGGCGTGGTTGGCCGCCTGCGCCGTGCTGATGGCTTCCTGCGCGGCATTGGCGGCACCCTTCGCCGCCTCCGCCGCGCGACCCGCCCAACTCGCGGCCCTGTCGGAGTCCTTGCCGGCTTTCTGCGTCTCCTCGGCAGCCTTCTTCGCCTGGTCCTTGGCCAGCTGTGCGGCTGTCACTGCCTTCTTCGAGGCTCGCTTGGCGGCCTCGGTCTGCTGTTTGGCGTCCTCGCCTGCTTGCTTGGCCTGTTCGGCCAGCTGGGAGACGGTGGCCCGTTCCTTGTCGCGGTTGCGGGCGATGTTCTGCCCCACTGCGAGAAACTCGCGGACGTCTTCGATCGAACCCCGCAGTGCGACGTTCGCGGCCTCCTTTGTCGCCGGGCCGCCAGCCGACATGATCTGCGTGGCACGGATCCGGTCATCCGACTCCAAGGCCGGGAACTGCTCCTTCTCAAGGAACGTGCGGACGTCCTCGATCGAGCCCCGCAGCGCGGCCTGGCCGGCCTTCTTGACCTCAGGACCCGCCGCGGTGGTGATCTGCGTGGCAAGGATCCGCATGTCCGTCTCGGCCGGTTCTTTCCATCCATCCTTCAGGAACTTGAGCAGTTCGTCTTTCGAACCGGACCGCAACGCCTTGGAGGCGGCCTCGCGTACCGTCACACCGCCCGCGGTGAATATCCGCGTTGTACTGATGCCGTAGTCGGTGAACTCGGCGAAATCCTTCTCACTGTCGAGGAATGTGCGGATGTCCTCATCGGTACCCAACAGCGCAGCCTCGGCTGCGGCCTTGACCATGGGACCACCCGTCGTCCACAGCTCCACGACGCGACCACGGGCGACAACGCCCGCCTCCGGCACGCCGGTTGCGGCGGCGGGACTTGCGTCGAGCAATCCCGCAAGGACCGTCAAGGGCAGCAGGCTCAAGCACAGCTTCCGTATGCCGAATCCCCACCTGCCCCCAGGTCTCGTCAAGTAAAGCTTGTCTCTCACCGATTGTCTTTCTCTGTTCAGTTACCGCTGTGGCGTCTTTCGACGCCGCGAGCATAACTGGACGTACAGGTGAACAAGCAAAGGGATGAGGGGGATGTGGCGCAATCCAACAGCAGGCCGATAGATATGTTTCAGGCGCTTAAGACGAGTAAAAACGCGAAAGGTTGCACACCGCAGCTATGTTGTTATCGCTCTGTTATCCAGCCACCATGACTGCTCGTTGAGTTTCGCGGGTGGTAGGTTCACAGTTGCCCATTCGGCCCATTTTCTCTGCGGTTTCCTGTTGTTGCCGTAGTACACCTGGAAGGAATCTCTGGTGATATCTCGTGCGCGCAAGGCGCTGACTGTGGGCGTCATCAGCGCCGCTGCGGCCGTCGTGGGTGGCTCCACCCTCGCCGTTGCGCAGGCGGCGCCGCAGCTCGCGCATGACGCCGCCCAGCGGTCCGCCGACGATGTGTCCCCGCCGTATGCGGTGGAGACCTTCGATTACCCGAACGCGGCAAAGATCCTCAAGGAGCAGGGAATCTTGCTCCGCAAGGGCGACGGCCACATCGTCCTAGCCGACTGCCGGAACCCCGATAGCAAGGACATCCAGGTCTTGACCTCGGTCAAGCACCCAGGACAGACCATGCAGGGCCGGTACTGCTTCAAGGTCACCGGGACCGGTAAAATCGGCTACCTCACACTGGAACTTCCCCAGGTCTACAACATCATGACCGGTGATGTCGCCGTTCAGGCCGACCTCACCTCGGCTGGTGAAACCCAGAGCGTCGACGTGCCCAAGAACGCCATCAAGGGGGTTGGCCCCGGCGCCAACCCGCCGGCTGGTCCCACCGTTCTGGTTGCGCTTCGCGTCAAGGGCTGACCACAGGCCCTCCCCGGGCCCCGAGAACCCGCTGTCGGGTTGGTTGGCGTGAACTGTGGGCTGGTTCCTTCCGGGTGGCAAAGCAAATGGAGGGTGTTGCGGTCATCGCTGTACGAGGCCTTCCAGTTTTCAGCGGAGATAATCTCGCGCGATGCGGCTGTACCACGGTTCCCGCTCGCCTTCCGCGAGGTTGATGGGTGCTGTACGAGCCGAGAGTGCGTACGAGATGGTGCGCGCTCTCAAGGCCGATAGGACCTTTACTGTCACCGACCGGCCGGCCGGAATTCGACTTCGACGACAAGCCTGTGCGCGCGGGTGGCGGGGCCGACATGTGAAAACTGGTGCCGGACGACAAGTGCATCGGGATGGATAGCGACGTCGACCTTCAGTGGCAAGGGTTTCACGTGCTCCTGGAGCTGCGACCGCCTTTACCGGTCCTGTGGTTTCTCGCTTGCCGGGAGCCAGGAAAAGCCGCGCATGCACTGCTTCCCCGGGGCCCCGGACTTCTGCCATTTCCACTCGCGGCGTCCCGGTGCCGGAGGCGAAACCCACGGGGCGACTCGGACGACACATCCCACGCACCAGAAGCATCGGTGGAGAGCTGCCGACCCCACATCTATGAAATCGAAACCCAGACAAGGGAGACGTATGTCTGTCAGACGTTCGCGCGCCGCCCTGGCCGCAGGACTTCTTACCTCCACCATCGCGGCCGGTGCGCTGTCTGCTGCTCCCGCGGCCGCTGTTGTCGGACCTGCCACCAAGGACGGCTCGTACCCGTTCACGGCGAAGCTGGACATCGGTGGGCAGCGCAGCTGTTCGGCCGCATTGGTTGATCAGCAGTGGCTGGTCACGGCCGCCAGTTGCTTTGCGGACAATCCGGCGCAGAGCCTTGAGGTTCCTGCCGGGGCGCCGAAGACGAAGACCACCGCCACGGTAGGCCGCACGGACCTGACGCGCGATGGCGGCTCTGTCATCACCGTGGAGAAGCTGGTTCCTCGCGACGACCGTGACATGGTGATGGCCAAGCTGGCCAAGCCCGTCACAGGTATCGCCCCCGTCGACATCACAGCCAAGGCCCCGCTGCCGGGCGAGGACGTCTTCGTGAGCGGCTACGGCCGCACCAAGGACGAATGGGTCCCCGACCGCTTGCACTACGGGCGCTTCTCCGTGGACGCTGCGAAACAGACCTCGCTCGGTATCGCAGGCAAGGACGACGGCGCTGCCGTCTGCGAGGGCGATACTGGTGCTCCCGTATGGCGCGATATCGGCGGCCGCTACGAACTCGTGGGCGTCAGCAGCCAGTCCTGGCAGGGCGGCTGCTTCGGCCACGATGACGAGACCCGCACCGACGCTGTCGCGACCCGCACGGACGACATCGCCAGCTGGATCCAGACGGTGCGGCTTGCGACGAAGTTCCAGGACGTCAGTGACGTGATCACCTCGATCGACTTCAACAGCGATGGCCGCACCGACGTCGCCGCTGTGATGAACGACGGCAACCTGCACGCCTTCTATGCCAAGCCGGACGGCACCCTGCAGTACGGTCGTGAGCTGTGGGCCCACGACGGCAGCTGGAAGGGCTACCAGCAGATCATAGGCGGCGACTTCGACGGCGACGGCCAGGGCGACATCGTCGCGCGGCGCGATGACGGACAGCTGTTCCTCTACACCGGCACGGCCAACGGCACGCTGAAGCCCCGCGTCGAGATCTGGCACGACAAGAGCTGGCGGACCATGCACCAGATCGTGCGCTACCGCGCCGACACCTCCGGGCGTGACGGCCTGGCCGCCGTGTGGGGAGACGGCTCGCTGCACGCCTACACCACAAAGGCCGACGGCACGCTCAGCGGCAGCAAGCGCGACCTGTGGCACGACAACACCTGGGGCACCATGAGGATCCTGGCCACCGGCGACTTCAACGCCGACGGCCGGGACGACATCGTCGCCGTGACCCACGACGGCAGTTTCCGGGTCTACAACGGCAACACCAAGGGGACCCTCACCGGCGGGCCCAGCCTGTGGGAGGACAAGTCCTGGCGCACGATGAGCGCCGTGCTCGGCGGCGACTTCAACGGTGACGGCAAGACCGACGTCGCCGCCCGGTGGGGGAACCGTAGCCTGCACCTCTACCCGGGCAATGGTAGGAACGCCATCAGTGCTGGTCCGTCCATGTGGCCCGTCGGCCGGTAACCCACCACAGCACGACCCCCGTGTGGTGGGTGTAGGGCCTGGAAGTGGTGCACCCACCATGTCAGCAACGGCCCTCATGGCAGCCCAGGTTCGATTGGTCCTTGCAACACCCCGGCGCAAAGGGTGCCATGGGCTGCGAGAACCGCGACCGTTCGGTCAATCTGGGGATTCGGGCGCCGGCGGAAGAGCGACGGCTTTACCTTCGGCTCATGCAACAGGGCATGCGCTACAGGGAAGCCGCCGCGATCGGGAAAGGGCCTCCGACCTGCGTCGGAGGCCCTTTCCGAGCTTTGAGACCCCTGCCCGTTCAGGCAGCGAGAAGCCCCGAAAGGTCCCCGGGATCAGCTGCCTGACGAGCCCTCTGACCGTGCGATTCGGAGGACGGTGGGCAGTTCTGCGGACCCGCTGCGGTGTGGCGGGGGGGGCTTGGGGTCCCGCCTTCTTGGGCGGGCGTGGGCCGTGCCGGCAGGTCGGTGAGGTGCTAGCGACCCCGCTTCCGCTTCGTCTGCCGCTACGTCATGTCACCGAGTCGGTGCCGCTCGGCAGACGCATCAGTAGTTTTCCATGTTCGTTCGCAACATCCCTGGCACCACAGAGTTTCTCGAAATGCGGGCGCATGGGGAACCAGGCTCACACCGGTGCGGAGAATTCGCTCTCGGCGGTCAGCCTCACGTACCCCGCTCGGGCAACCACGACCTGCCGCTCGTGTTGTGCGAGGCGGGCCCACTGTCCGCCCCAGGGAGGTCTCAGGGACGTTCCTCGACGTCACTAGGGAAGGCCCTGACCGCGCTGAGAAGTAAGCGCGCGCTGGTCAGGGATTGTCGTAGGCCCAAGAAATCACATGACCTTCATGGACCAGTCGTGGCGGGCCTCCACGAGGGAGATGGCGTGGGAGCCGAGCTGACGCACAGTGAAGAGTGAGCGTGTCGCGGCCTGGGCTGTCCGCGCTTCCGCCCGCCAACGCCGGAAGCCAGCACCGATCCAGCACAACGCCACCCACCACACTGGAAGGGACGGCAGCGGAACTCAGCACGAAGTCAGCACCGCCCGGCTTGGGTTCGTTCGTAGCGAACGAGCCCAAGCCATTGACCTGCACGTTTGCCGCCCCGTCCAGCATCTACTACCGCCCCGCATCCCAGTTCGAGAACATCTGGCTGCGGACGAAGCGGAAGAACGCCGAGGGGAAGGTCGTCGGTGCCACCGGCGGGGTCTGTTATCTGTTCTTCCCGGCGAAGCCGGCAGCAGCTCAGCGGCGGGTACTCGCGTCGTTGGGAATCCGCTGAGCATGTGCACCCCGAAGGTGGCCTCGATGACCTGACGGCAGCGCTCGCTGCCGTCGAGGGTGAGGTGGCCGTACCGATCCACCGTGATCTTGATCGAGCTGTGGCCCATCCATTGTGACTTCGCGTGGATGGGCACAGCGTTGCTCAGGGTCACGGTGGCCCAATTGTGCTGCGGCGGATCTTCGCGTACTCGGGGACCTCGCGATCGTGCAGTTCCTTGAGGCGGGCCGTGCGTTCGTCGGTCGTAGGTATGCGGAGTGCGGCTGAGATCTCACAGTACAAATCGCTCATGTGGCGGGTCTGTTCGATGAGTTCGAGAGAGGCCGCGCGTCGGCTCTCGCGCAGCGCGAGCCGCGGCCCTTGCCTGGACGGGGGCGGCCCAGGGGTTGCCCCGGCTGGTGACCCAGGTGGCGAGCACGGCGGTGCCGCCGGTCAGGGGGCAGGACGGCGATCGAGAGAGTTCACGGAGCGTTGTCGGCCACAGGGCCTCAAAGTAGACGGTTCCAGGGGGAACTACGGGGCGCCGGTTCGCATAACATACAGGACGGCCGGGCTTTTTTTATGTGGAGATCTGTTGGAGGCAGGATGGCGCGGCAGGAGCGTGCGGTGCGTACCCGCAGTCGCATCGTGCGGGCAGCCGCGGAGGCGTTTCGGGAGAACGGCTACGAGGGCACGTCGACGACGGACATTCTCAAGCGGGCCGAAGTGACGCGCGGTGCGCTGTACTTCCACTTCCCCTCCAAAGAAGCGATCGCGGACGCCGTGGTGGAGCATCAGATCGAGCTGCTGCAGCCGCCGGTGGCCACCTCCTTGCTGCAGCAGGTCATCGACATCACCTTCAAGTTCGCCCGCGCCCTGCAGGACGACATCGTGCTGCAGGCGGCGGTGCGGCTGGCGGTGGAGGAGACCTCCTACCGATCCGGCCGGACGGTGCCGTACTTGTGGTCCTTTCAGCAGTTCAGTGCGCTGCTGCAGGAGGCGCAGGAGACCGGCGAGCTGCAGCCCGGCGTCGATGTCGATGACACCGCGACCATGGTGGTCGGAGCCTTCACCGGTATCCAGCTGGTCTCCCAACTATCGGATTCCCGCCGGGACATGCTGTACCGGGTGTCCGTTTTCTGGCGGTCGGTGTTGCCCGGCCTCGCGGTTCCCGGCCTGCTCACGCGCCTGGAGGTCGGGGAGCGGCGGGCCGATGAGCTGGAGCGGATGGATCGGTTGGACAAGGGGCGGCGGGGGCTGTCGCAGGCCGGGTGATGAGGGCGTGGGATCACGGGCCCTGGGTGAGGTCGTTGTCGAGGTCGGCGACGGTCACGGCCATGAGCAGCTGCCACATTCCCTCCGCGCAGCCGTCGTCCCACCATTCCGTGTCCAGCCGGTCCACCGCTTCGAGGCCGACCAGGACGCAGGTGAACAGTGCGGCGGTCGCCCGGGGTGGGGTGCGCCGTCGCAGTCGGCCGCGCCGGCTCTCGACTACGGCCCGCCGGCGCAGGATTCGCTGAGTGCGGCGGATCAGGGCGCGGGCCGTGGTCCGGTCGGACAGCAGCAGCTGGGTCCCCGCCCGGATTGCCGTGTCCGAGCGCAGTTTGCCGCGCAGGGCCGTGGCGAGTTCGTCCACCGCCTCGGCCAGTGGCCCCGGATGGCGGAGCAACTGCCGTCCGAGTAATGCCAGTTCGGTCTCTGCCGCGGACCGGATGCTGGCCAGTACGTCCTGTCGGAGCGCGAAGTGGTGGTTCAGGGCGCCGCGGCTGATGCCGGCCGCCTCACACATCTGTCCCAGGCTGGCTTCCGGGCCGTAAAGGTCCACCGCTGTGGCCGCCGACCCGATGATGAGCTGACGGGTGCGGGCGGCCCGGGGCTGAAGGGGCTTGGTCATGGCACTTCCTCGGCTGGGTGGGAACTGCTCCGTGGCGCCTGGTCACGGAGCAGCACAACGGGCCCCGAACTGCCGCCTCGCGACTGTGTGCAGGGCGTTTCTGCTGGCCGTCGGGCTGGGCGGTGTTCCTCGGGTATCCCGGTCACCCATGGGAGACCGGCATGCCGACCGGCCTGCCTCGTAGCGGGGTGACCGCAATGGTAACAAACAGGTCTGCCTGTTTCGTCTCTCCCGTGGTGCGTTGGATGTCGAGGGGTGGGTGTGGTTGTGCGTTGGCCGGGGGGTGCGGGGAAGGCGGTGTTGACGTGCGAATATTTGCTTGATCTTTGTGCTTGATGGTTGGTAAGGAATGGAATGCTGCACGTCAAGAGGTGGTTGGGTCGGGGGTAGGCTTCAAGTGGGGTGCAGGCCTCCAGGATCGGCCTATGCCTTGCTTTAGAAGGCTTAACTCGGCTTATTTCTTCGGTAAGTTGGGATATCGGTGCGCTGGCCTTGTGATGTATCTCAGCCCTCGTTGACAAACAGGTAGACCTGTTTTGTATGGTGAATCAGTTGTTGTCTCCTGCGCGGGCCTGTGGGGAGCTATCCGTCGGGGGCGTTGAACGTTATTCATCAAGGGGGATAGATGCATTCACATCCGACGAGCCTTCTGGAGGCCGCGCTTCCCGCGAATCTTGGGGAGGCGACAGGAACAGCGGGTGTCACGGCAGAGGCTCAGTTAGGGCGGCAGGGCGCTGGATATGCGGCAGGGCATACGGCCGGACAGGACGCAGGGCAAGGGGCAGGGCAGGGACGCGCTGCGGGACGGAATCTGTGGCGGGTGCTCGTGGTCGAGAGCGACGCCGATGCCGCGGAGAGTCTGGTTCAGAGCCTTCGCCGACACGGCCACAGCACCAGCAGTGTCGACACCGGCAGCAAGGCCTTCGACGCTTACGTGCACGTGGACCTGGTGCTGATCGATCTGGAACTGCCTGATCTGGACGGCGTTGAGGTGTGCCGGCAGCTGCGCGCGGTCAGTGAGGTGCCCATCATCGTCGTCACCGCGCGGGCCACCGAACTCGATCGCGTCCTGGGGCTGCAGGCCGGCGCTGACGACTACCTGGCCAAACCGTATGGGTTACGGGAGCTGCTGGCCCGTATGGACGCGGTGATGCGCCGTGCCAGGCCGCAGCCGGCCGCATCGGCCCTCACACGCGGACCTTTGCACATCGACGCCCGGACCAGAGAGATCTGGGTCGACGACCGTCTCGTCGACACCACTCGCAAGGAATTCGACCTCCTGTACCTGCTGGCCTCGCGCCCAGGTGAGGTGATCTCCCGTCAGCAGGTCGTCCAGGAGGTCTGGGGCAACTCCTGGTCGCGCCGCACGCTCGACACCCATGTCAGTAGCCTGCGTGGCAAGCTCGGTTCGAGCGACTGGATCATCACCATCCGAGGGGTCGGGATCCGGCTCGGCGGGCGGTGACCGCTGTGTTCGCGGATTGGTCAGGCACATCAATAGCGGAACACGGGGACAGCGGGGACGGGATGAACACCAGCGGGGAGTACGGCGGCACGGCGCGCGCGGTCTGCGAAGGGGCGGAGTGCGCACAAGGGGGATCAGGGGCGGGGCAGGTGTCGGCCGCGGCGCGCTCACGTCTGTGTCTGGAATGTCGTGACCAGTTCATGATGCGGCTCAAGGGCTTGCCGATGCTGTACGAGGAGTGCGAGCGCCGGCTCAGCGGGACGCAGACCGGCCTGCGTGAAAAGGCGTCGGGCGGTTCGCTGCCCGGCATGCCGTTCAACGGCGCGGCCGCCGACATACGGTCCGCCATCCTCACCACGCTCGGCTCGTGGAGCGGGTTGGTCGCGGCGGAACGCCAGATCGCGGCGCCGCCCCGCTCCGTCGATACGCTCGCGGCATTCCTGGTCCAGCACGCGCACTGGCTCGCCGCGCACCCCGCGGTCGCCGATGCGACCGGGGAACTCGCCCGGCTCAGCCGGGCGGCATACCGGGTGACCCAACCCGCTGTGCGGAGACGGGTCCGCGTCGGAGCGTGCGTGGCCGTCGGCTGTACGGGCGAACTCGCCGCACACATCCGTGGCCAGGGGCGGGACGCCGAGATCGTCTGTGACGCGGATGCCGACCACAGCTGGCCGGGGCACGCCTGGACGGAGCTGCGCCGCCGCATGCAGCAGCCGGGGCCCGCCGTGGTCGCGGGGCCGTGTCCCGAACGGTGGCTCAGCGTCGCGGACATCTCCCGACTGTGGGACCTGTCCACCAGCAGCGTGTACCGGCTGGCGAGCGAGCGGCAGTGGCGACGCCGCCGCGACGCAGGGCGGGTGCGCTATGCCGAATCCGACGTCCACGACAGCCTCAGCCGTCGTGCGGCGCCGACGTGGCGGGCGGCCGTGCGCTGAGTTCGGTGACGGGCGGCGGACAGCCGGGTAACTGCCCTTCTGTGCAACCGGGGTGTGCCGGTTCTTCTCTTCGGAGAGGGACCGGCACGCCCCGTTTTGTTGTCGCAATTCCGACCGCCCGTCGGTGGATCTGACACTGTGCTGACGTTTTTCTGCGCGCCGGGAGCGGAGGCAAAGAAACGCCTGCAGAATCTGACCGAAGTCTGAAACTCGACCCCCTTGAATCATTGCTTCGGACCGAAGAAGCTGATCACTACCTTCCGGTGCAGTGTCCCCGTGGCCCCGAGGAATGACCGAACTGTGCCCGGCTACTGCCGAATTGGAATTTCCCGGCATTGTCCTTGGCGATGGCCTCGGCACTGTCGTCAGTGTTGCCCTCATCGGGGCCGAGATAACGATCCAGGAGATGACAGCTTCGTGCGCAAGGTGCTCATCGCCAACCGGGGCGAAATCGCTGTCCGCGTTGCTCGGGCATGCCGGGACGCCGGGATCGGGAGCGTAGCCGTCTACGCCGAGCCGGACCGGGATGCCCTGCACGTCCGCGCAGCCGACGAGGCCTACGCGCTGGGCGGTGACACTCCTGCCACCAGTTACCTGGACATCGCCAAGGTCCTTGCGGCCGCCGCGGAGTCGGGCGCGGACGCCATCCACCCGGGTTACGGGTTTTTGTCGGAGAACGAGGAGTTCGCGCGGGCGGTGCTGGATGTCGGGCTGATCTGGATCGGCCCGCCGCCGCAGGCCATCCGGGATCTGGGTGACAAGGTGGCGGCCCGTCATATCGCCCAGCGTGCCGGGGCCCCGCTGGTGGCGGGCACCCCCGACCCGGTGTCGGGGGCGGAGGAGGTGGTGGCCTTCGCGAAGGAGCATGGTCTGCCGATCGCCATCAAGGCGGCGTTCGGCGGCGGCGGCCGCGGCCTGAAGGTCGCCCGCACCCTCGAAGAGGTCCCGGAGCTGTACGACTCGGCGGTCCGCGAGGCCGTCGCCGCGTTCGGCCGCGGTGAGTGCTTCGTCGAGCGCTATCTGGACCGCCCGCGGCATGTGGAGACCCAGTGCCTGGCCGACCAGCACGGCAATGTGGTGGTGGTCTCCACCCGGGACTGCTCGCTGCAGCGCCGTCACCAGAAGCTGGTCGAGGAGGCCCCCGCGCCGTTTTTGACCGAGGAGCAGAACGCGGAGCTGTACCGGGCGTCCAAGGCGATCCTGCGCGAGGCCGGCTACGAGGGTGCCGGGACGTGCGAGTTCCTGGTCGGCCAGGACGGCACCATCTCCTTCCTTGAGGTCAACACCCGCCTGCAGGTGGAGCACCCGGTGACCGAGGAGGTCACCGGCCTCGACCTGGTCCGGGAGATGTTCCGTATTGCGGACGGTGAGGAGCTGGGCTACGACGACCCGGCGGTGCGCGGCCACTCGTTCGAGTTCCGCATCAACGGCGAGGACCCGGGCCGCAACTTCCTGCCTGCGCCCGGCACGGTGACCCGCTTCGAAGCCCCCTCGGGGCCGGGGGTGCGGCTGGATGCAGGTGTGGAGTCCGGGTCGGTGATCGGTCCGGCATGGGACTCGCTCCTGGCCAAGCTGATCGTTACCGGTGCCACGCGTGAGCAGGCGCTGCAGCGTGCGG
Organism: Streptomyces sp. NPDC050636; assembly: GCF_040654775.1. Taxonomy (NCBI): domain Bacteria; kingdom Bacillati; phylum Actinomycetota; class Actinomycetes; order Kitasatosporales; family Streptomycetaceae; genus Streptomyces; species Streptomyces sp. NPDC050636. The sequence continues at coordinate 217 of NZ_JBFAIP010000070.1, read as the reverse complement.
GGCGGGCGCTGGCGGAGTTCGCGGTGGAGGGCATGGCCACCGCGATTCCCTTCCACCAGAAGGTGGTCGCCGATCCGGCGTTCGCGCCGGAACTGGCCGACTCGGCCGCGCCGTTCACGGTGCACACCCGCTGGATCGAGACCGAGTTCGTCAACGAGATCAAGCCGTTCGCCGCGCCCGGCGCGGACGAGGCCGAGGCGGACAGTCGCGAGACGGT
>NZ_JBFAIP010000069.1:0-36239 GCF_040654775.1 Streptomyces sp. NPDC050636 | reverse complement strand
CCGGCGTCACCACCTCCGACCTCCTCGTCATCAACAAAACCGACCTCGCCCCCTACGTCGGCGTCAACCTCGAAAGCATGGCCCGCGACGCCAAAACACAACGCGGCGAACTCCCCGTCGCCTGCACCACCCTGAAGTCACAAAACGGCGTCCAGCCGGTGGCGGACTGGGTCCGCGAACGCCTCGCCGACTGGACCGCGGGCCCCGCATGACCCCAGCAGCCCCGGAATCCGCACCGTCCCCCCAGCGGACTGCCGCAGGCGTGCGTGCCACCGCCCGCATCTCGGCAGCCGTCAGGGGCGGCACCACCACGCTCCCCGTCCTCGACGGCGACGGGCCCTTCGAACTGCGTCGCCTACGCTCACGCGGGAGTGAAGCGCGGGTGTGCGTCGTCGGCGCCATGACCGCCCCCCTCGGCGGCGACCGGCTGCGCATCGAAGCCACCGCACAGCAGGGCGCGGCCTTGCACATCTCCTCCGCCGCCGCGACCCTCGCCCTGCGGGGTCCGACCCCCGAGCACGCCACCTACGACGTGCAGCTGACCGTAGAAGAGCAGGCGCAGCTCCACTGGCTCCCCAAGCCACTGATCTGCGCGGCGGGCAGCAATCTGCGGCAGACCTGGACCGTCGACCTCGCCCCCACCGCACAACTCGTCCTGCGTGAGGAACAGGTCCTTGGACGTACGGGCGAGCCGCCTGGCCATGTGGTGACTCGTCTCACGGTCCGACGCGGTGGGCACACTCTGCTGGACCAACAGGCCGAGTACGGGCCGGGCGCACCCGGCTGGGACGGGCCGGCCGTCCTCGCCGACCACCGCGCGACCGGGCAACTGCTGATCGTCGACCCGGAATTCGAGGAGAAGCCCCCCGAAGTCCAACTGTTCGGCGGAGCCCCGGGAGACGGCCAGGCCGTGCTGACACCGCTCGCCGGCCCTGCCGCGCTCGTCACCGCCGTCGCCCGGGACGGCCTCCGCCTGCGTCATCTCCTCGACGCGGCACAGGCCACCTCCCGCCGGCCCGCCGCAGGTGGCAGCAGCACACGGGGCAAGCGACATCGACAAGCACCCGCTCCCGACACCTCAGCGGCCACCTGATCGGGAGACGGCGACGTTCCGACGCCGAGCCGAACGCTCAAGGGTCGCCCGCGAACGGCGCAGCATGATCACACGCGACGCCAGGGCCTGATGCAGGGCTCCAGCCGTGGCCGACACACGGGTGCGCACTCTCCACCCGGATTGGTCCGACGAGCAGGTGCAAGGAGCAGCTGACAGCATGAGTCGCGGCCGGCGGCCTGGTCGCAGACTCCGCCGCTTTCCGAAGTGCTCTGGTGGGTTTTCTGGTGGGTTTGAGGAGCAGACGCTCAGCTCATGCCACTGGAACCGAAGAGGGACCCGCCGTCCAAGCTTCCCTTGTTCCCGTCGCGCTCTTCGCCGTTGTTCCCGGCGCGCTCTTGGCTCGGGTCGGGACCCACATTGCTGTCAGCGGTCTGGGTGATGGTGCCGACGAATTCGTCGTCGCCACCGTCGGCGGCAGCTGTACCCGCGGTAGTCAGGACGGCGACAGCAGCCAGGGCAACGGCGGCCAAAGTGGAACGAATCCTCATAATGCTCTCCTATTGGTTGATGTGGGAACACTCTTTTCCGACCGCTTTGACATCCATACCGCCGGTGACGACATGCACACGGAAGAGTGACTGAGTCTGCTGCCGGCAGTAACCGGAGCGGACGCAGAGCAGGTCACGCACGCTTGGGGAGTGCCGCAGTGTCGGTCTCAGCGGACATAACGGTCACCGACCGAAAGCAGGGCACCGTCAGCGCCGCCGTCGAGCCAGCGCTGCTTCATCATGTGAACTCGGTATGTGAACTCGGTCCGCCGACAACTTCGGCGGCACGTACGAAGTGACACTGATAGAGCGGTAACACTGATGCAGCGGTGACACTGATGGAGCGGCGGACGCTGCCTCTATGACCACCCAGCAGCCACGCCCCTGACACCAACACCTCAGCGGCACAGCGCCGTTGTGCCCGTTCCGTGGCTCCACGTGGCATAACAGGCCCTGGAGAGGCGGCACCTTCAGCTTTTCCCAGGTGGAGGCAGGTGCAGGTAGCTGTAGTGTGCGCGGGCTGCGCGTGGCTCACACTGATCCGTATGCATGAACGATGGAGACAAGTGGTCCACAGCAGCCGGTACTTGCTGGTCGGCCTGTCCACGGCGATGATGTCGATGCTCATACTGCCGCTTCTGGCCGTGGGCGCGATCGCCTCCGGCCTGACGGCGCTGCCGGTACTGATGAGGACCCTGCGGCACTGGTCGGAGTGGCACCGGCGGCGGGCCGCCGCACTGCTCGGTATCGACATACGCCCGCGCCGTACCGAACTGCCCAAGGGACTGGGCGCACAGTGGCGCCATCTGCTCGACGACACCGAGAAGCGGCGCGACCTGCGCTGGGTCCTGCGCCATGTCGCCACCGGCCTCCCCGCCGGCCTGGCCGCGCTTGCCTGTGTCGGAACCGCCGTGCTCAGCGTGGCCGCGGCCCTGCTGTGGCAACTGTTCCCGGAACAGGAGCCGTTGCGCCTGCTCGGCGCGGTGCCGGTGGCCGGCTGGGGCACGGCCCTCGCTCTCGCCGTCGTACAGGGCGCCGGCGCCGGCGCGTTGACCTGGTGGGCCATGCCTCGCCTGGCCCGGATGCACGCGCGCGGCACCGTCGCCGCGCTGGAGCCATCGGCCGAGCACCGGCTCGCCGAGCGCGTCGGTGAGCTGGCCGAGAGCCGAGCCGGAGTCCTCGATGCCCACGGTGCGGAACTGCGCCGTATCGAACGCGATTTGCACGACGGCGCCCAGGCCCGCCTCGTCGCCATCGCGATGCGTCTCGGCGTGGCCCGGGAGGAGCTGCCCGACGACTCGGGGGCCCTTGCCAAGCTCCTCCAGGAGGCCCATGAGGGCGCCGAGGAAGCGATGACGGAACTGCGCGACGTGATCCGCACCATGTATCCGCCGATCCTCGCCGACCGGGGTCTGGAAGGCGCGGTGTCGGCAGTCGCGGCAAGTGCGGGTATCCCCGCCGAGGTGGAGCTCGGCGAACTGGGCAGACTGCCCGCGGCCGTCGAGGCCGCCGCCTACTTCATCGTGGCCGAGACCCTCACCAACGCGGCCAAGTACAGCGGCGCGACCCGGGTCGTGGTACGGCTGACCCGGCCGGACGATGTCCTCCTGGTCGAGGTCACCGACGACGGACTCGGCGGTGTGGACGAGACCCTCGGCTCCGGCGTCATCGGGATCCGCCGCCGCGCGGCCGCACTCGACGGGACCGTGCTCGTCAGCAGCCCGGCCGGCGGGCCCACCGCGGTCACGGTGGAGCTGCCGTGCGCGTCGTGATCGCCGAGGACAATGTGCTCCTCTCGGCGGGGCTGGAACTGATCCTGGGCACCAAGGGGATCGAGGTCGCCGCGGTGGTGACGGATGCGCCGGGCCTGCTGACAGCGGTCGCGGAACACGTCCCGGACGCGGTGATCGCGGACATCAGGCTGCCGCCCTCGTTCCGCGACGAGGGCATCAGAGCCGCGCTCGAACTCCGCAGGGAACACCCCGGCCTGCCCGTACTGGTTCTCTCCCAGTACGTCGAGAAGGTGTACGCCCGTGAGCTCCTGGCCAACGGAGCCGGAAGCGTCGGCTATCTGCTCAAGGACCGGGTGAGTCGGGTCGGTGAGTTCGTGGACGCGCTGCGGCGGGTGACGGAGGGCGGTACGGCCATGGACCCCGAGGTGATCACGCAGTTGCTGGCGGGGCCGCGTGGGAGCGCCGTCGACGCGCTGACTCCGCGGGAGCGCGAGGTGCTCACCTTGATGGCGCAGGGGCTGGGCAATGCGGAGCTCGGCAAACGGCTGTTCATCACGGACAACGCGGTGCAGAAGCACATCGGCAACATCTTCGTGAAGCTGGGACTGCCGGTCGCCGACGGCGGACACCGCCGGGTCCTGGCAGTCCTCAGCTACCTGGACAGCATCGCCACCTGAGCACTGCGAGCCCCGGCTCCCACCGCCTGCCGTCGCAGCCGCATGGGCGGGTACCGGAGCCCGCGCCACATTGATCCAGTGGGCACGCTGAGTGGCAGTGATTGCACAGAACGTACGCGACTTCGCCATTCGCCGGCGCGCTTCGGCGCTGCCGCGCTGTGCGTGCAGCACCCATGTCAGTAAAAGCCCGGCCGTCACCTCGCTACACGCCACAGCCGCGACTTGATCGGATGTTTTCGGGCTAAAACGGGCAAGCTTGAGGTATGAGCATCCACAATCCGGATCCGGATCCGCGCCGCACTACCGGCCTCGGTCCTGGTGGCGGGGTCCCGCCCGGGGAAACCCCGGCGGGCGAGGGCAGCACGGGCGGGGAGACCGGCCCCCGCAATGACCAGACAAGGGGCTGGGCCAAGGGCCCGGTCATCATCCTCGGCATCATCGTCGTGATCTTCGCAGCGTTTTTCATCGCCTATGCCGTGATGGTGGCGCTGTGACCACAGACGAGGCAGAAGCACCAGCGACTCTGGGGACCTCGTTGCATGAGCAGTCGTTCAGCCCCCATGTTGGGCCTCGAACGTGAACGTTGGGCCTCGAAATTTCGTCGGCGGGTGGCGAACTGCGCAGCACTCCTTCTAACGACACCGACGAGCCCACAAATCGCCTCCAGATCGGCCGGTGGACCGGCTGCCGGTACTGCTGCCGGTGCTCCTGCCGCCCAGCCGTCCCGTCAGCGCCCCGCTACCCCGCGACCCCGCTAACCGGCCAGGGTGAGCAGGACCCTCTCCAGCATCTGTCGCAAGGCCGCCCGGTCGGTGGTGTCCTGGCCGGGTCGTATCACCCCGTCGTACGTGAGTCCCTCGGCGAAGGCGACCACGATCCGCCCGCCCTCGTCCGGACACGGGCTGCCGAGCGCCGTTGCCAGTTGCTGCGCCTGGCCGACGAAGCGCTCCCGGGCGCGGAGCAGTTCGGTGCCCAGCTCCCCTTCCGGGTGGCGCGCCGTCAGGAGGATGATCTCCAGGCGGGCGCGGGTGCGGTCGCGTTGGGGGCCGAGCCAGTGGGCGAGTACGCCTGCGAAGCGGTCGGCGACCTGGCGTACCGGTGGCGTCTCGGCCAGCTCTTCGGAGACGGTCGCCGCTTCTATGTCCGCCATTTCCTGTTCGGCGATGAACGCGACCACGCCGCCGAGCAGTGCCTGCCGGGTACGGAAGTAATAGCTGGTCGACCCGGCCGGCACGGTTGCCCGCCGGTCCACCGCCCGGTGGGTGAGCCCTCGCAGGCCCTCATCGGCGATGACCGCCACGGCGGCGGTCAGCAGCGCCTGTACGCGGGGGCTTCTGTCGCTGCTCATACGACGGCCCGCTTCCTGAGCCTGCTGAGCATCATCCGCCGGACGAGGCCGCTGAACGGCTCGACGAGCCGCCAGTACCGCCCCATGGCACGACGAGCCGCCTCGTCGAGGCACAGGACCCGGGTCTCGGTGACGACCCGGGTACCGCCGCAGGTCGCGTCCGCGGTGAATCTCATGCTGAAGGTCGCCTTCGCATAGCCGGGTTCGTCGAATGCCAGGAACTCACGCGGACCTGTGACGTCCGGCCGTATGTCGGCGGCTCCCATGGCCCACCACTGCCCCACAATCCCCCTCACCACCTCTCGCGGCGGGTCTTCGGCCAGCAGCCGAAAGCTGTCCCGCAGGTCCTCCTTCGGCACCTCTCCTCCGTTCTTGAGGCGGCCGAGGTGCCGCCGCACGGTGAAAAGCGCCCGGACAATCGGCCCCCACCCCTCACTGCCGACCTGCTCCATCTCCTGCCACGCCGCCCACACCGCCTCCACCGGAGCCGGGATGACCGTGTGGTGCCGGGAGCTGAAGTCCGGGCGGGGAACGAAGGTGTCTGCAAGCCCACTCATACCCGGGACTCTACACTTGTAGAGTGCGTGGGGGCTACGTAAGCCACCGCATTCGCTTGCCGTTCAGGTGGCGGTTGCTCCCCTCCGGGGAGCAGACGGGACCGGGACCGGGGAGCGCACTCCTTGCACGACCCGCTCAACCAGCCGCGATTCGGCGACGGTTGGCCGATTACGGCTTCCCCGACGCGTGAATGCCCAGGCGTTCGTGGACCAGACGGGCGAAGTGGGTGAGAGCGCGTCCGCCGCCCAGCAATTCGGTGGGCGAGATGCGGATATCGAAGTGCTCGCGGGCGCGGAGCAGGAATTCAGTGGTCATGAGTGAGTCGAGGCCGAGGTCCTCCAGGCGGCGCTCCGGGTCCAGTTCCTCCGGGTCGGCGCGCAGGACTGAGGCGAGCAGACGGGCCAGTGTGTCGGTGATGGTGCGTACGGCGTCGTCCGGCGGCATCGCGGCCAGGGAGCGCAGCAGTTCTTCGCGGCCGTCGTCCGATTCGGCGGCGCCGGCCGGGATCAGTCCGGCGTAACGGGGCGTGGCCAGCGCCGGGAGGACGCGGCGGGCGCGGCCCCAGCGGTAGCGGCCGATGCCGGCGACGTCGGTTTCCGTGGTGAGGAGGTGGTCGGCGGCCCCGAACGCCTCGGACGGAGTGACCGGTTCGAAGCCGATGGCGGTCATGCCGGCGCCGAGGTCGTTGCGGGCGACGTAGCCCGTCTCGGCGATGGGGCCCCAGGCGATCGCGGTGGCGGTCCGCCCGGCGTGGCGGCGGTATCGGGTCATGGCTTCGACGTACGCGTTCCCGGCGGCGTACGGGGCCTGGGCCGGGTTGCCGGTGCTGGCGCTGACCGAGGAGTACAGCAGGAACAGGTCGAGGTCACGCTGGGCGGTGAGGCGGTCCAGGACGTCGGCGCCCGATGCCTTGGGTGCGAGGACGGCCGCGAACCGGTCGTCGGTGAGATCGGCGAGGGGGGCGTCGTCGAGTTGCATGGCGCAGTGGCCGATCCCGCGCAGGGGGTGCCCGGTGGCGTCGATGGCCTCGATGACCTGTCGTACGGCTGCCTCGTCGGTGACGTCGGCGGCGTACGGAGTGGACCGGACGCCGCGCCGGGTGAGTTGGTCGAGGACGGCGGCTGCTTCCGGTGCGGCGGCGCCGCGGCGGTTGACCAGGGCGAGGTGCCGTGCGCCGCGGGCGGCAAGCCAGTCGGCGGTGGCGGCGCCGAAGCCGCTGAGGCCGCCGGTGACCAGGTAGGTGCCGTCCGGGTCGAGGGCCGGGACGGCCGGGGTGGGCTCCACGGGAACGGGCTCGTCCAGTGGGTCGAAGGAGACGACCACCTTGCCCGTGTGCCGGGAGTGCTGCAGCAGCCGGAACGCCTCGTCCACCTGGGCGGCCGGGTAGACGACGTGAGGGAGCGGGAGGTAGTCGCCGGAAGCGATCCGGTCTGCGACCTCGCGCATCAGGTGCGGGCCCCGCACCGGGTCGTAGATGACGTTGTCGAGGTTGAATCCGATGAAGGAGAGGCTGCGGTGGAAGGGGCGCAGCAGAAGAGGGTTGTTGAGGAAGATGTCGCGCTTGCCGAGTTCGATGAAGCGGCCGTTGGGGCGCAGCAGGTCGAGGCTGTGGGCGATGGCCTCGCCGCTGAGGGAGTTGACGACCACATCGACGCCCCGGCCGTCGGTCAGCTCGCGGACGCGCGGGACGAAGTCCAAGGTGCGCGAGTCCAGGACGTGTTCGACGCCGAGGGTGCGCAGCAGGTCGCGTTTGGCCTCGGTGCCTGCCGTGGCGATGACCTGTACGCCCAGGGTCCCGGCGCACTGGATGACGGCCAGCCCGACGGCGCCGGCACCACCGTGCACCAGCACCGTCTCTCCGGGGAACGGCCGGGCCTGCTCGGCGAGGGTCTGATGGACGGTGAGGAACGCCACCGGAAAGGTCGCCGCCTCGGCATAGCTCACACCGTCGGGGATACGGACGGTGGTGGCGGCCATCGTGACGGTGTGCGAGGCCAGCGCTGCGGGCATGAGCCCGCAGACCCGGTCTCCGACCGAGAGGCCGGTGACACCGGGCCCGACCTCCTGGACGACCCCCGCGCCGTCGGTGCCCAGGCCGCGGCTGAGTGGACTGCCCTCGACGGCCTCGGGTGGCAGCAGCCCGTTGGCGCGCATCGGGTCGCGGTAGTTCAGGCCGACCGCGCGCATCTCGACCAGGATCTCGCCGGGGCCCGGCCGGAGGAGCTCCGCCTCGCGCCAGACGAGCCGCCGGGACAGCCCGGGGTCACGTACCTCCAGGATGTATGGCGAACCGGAGGGGGCAGGGTTGAGCCGGTCGGCCGGGTGCTGGGTCTGGCGTGGGACGAAGCGGCCGGCCAGGGTGAGCACGATCTCGTCCTCGTCGGTGGGTGTCAGCAGCTCGTGCGCCAGACGGTGGGCGTCGGTGGCAGCGTCGTCGGCGCGATCCAGGGAGATGCGGCGCACGCGCAGGTCGGGGTGCTCGTTAGCCAGGGTGCGGGCCGCTCCCCAAACTGCGGCGTCGGCGGGGTGGGCGGGGCGTTCGGGCGCGGGGAACAGGCCGCTGGGGCGGGTGACCAGCCAGAGTTGGGGATGCATGCCGCTGGGCAGTACGGCGCCGGCGGCTGCCAGGGCCCGGAGAACGGCGGCGCGGCGAGTGGTGCGGGAGACGACTGCGTCGGGGCCGTCCGGTTCGGCGAGCAGGAGGACGACTCCGGTGGAGGTATCGGCCGCGGCGAGTGCGGCGGTCCAGTCGGCTTGGTCGTCGGTGGCGGCGATGGTCCTGGCCCCGCCCAGTAGTTCGGCCAGCGCCCGCGCGGTCGGTGTCTCGTCTGGGGTCTCGTTCGCAACGACCCAGGCGGCGCCGGGTTGCGGTGCGGGCGGTGTGGGGTCGGCGGCGGGGAGGTGGTCCGCGGCCGCCAGGAGCACGGAGCGGTCCCCGCTGCCCGTTCGTACGGCACCGGTGAAGCCGCATTCGGTCAGCAACGGCACCCACCGGTCCTGGGCCGGCAGCCGGGTATCCGGTCGCAGGCCGGGGTCGCGGCGCTGCCAGAACGTCTCGGTGCCGCCGAAGAGGACACCCAACCGCGGCGTGAGGTGTGGTTCCGTGGCGAGCAGCAGGCCGCCGGGTGCGAGCAAGGTGTGGACGTGGCGCAGCGCTTCGGTCAGGTCGACGGCGGTGTGCAGGGCGTCACCGGCGACGATCAGGTCGAATCCGTGGTGGGTGAAGCCCTGCGGGACCGGGTCGGCGTCCAGGTTGAGGGTGCGGTATTCGATGAAGTCGTAGGCGGAGAAGCGGTGTTGGGCGCCGGCGAAGCCGGACGCCGGGGTGGCGGTGCAGGTGTAGTGGGTGCGTTCGGCAGGCAGCAGGGGAAGCAGGGCCGCGGTGAGGCTGTTGGTGCCGGCGCCGATGTCCAGCACCCGCAGAGGGCGGTCCAGGGGCCAGCGCCGGACGAGCTCGCCCAGCAGCGCCTGGGCGACGCGGTGGGTGAAGCGGTGGGCGGGTGCGGTGTCGTGGAGTTGCTCGTACGCGATGTCCCCGGCCGGGAGCAGCTCCTGCGGGTCGATGGTGCCGCGCAACACCTCGGGGAGGTGGCGCAGCTGCCGGTTGAGGAGAGCTGTCTCGGTGCCGAAGGCGGGGTGGTCCTTCACCAGGCGCCGCAGCAGCTCCTCGGGGCGGAGTCGGGTGTCGGTGAGTTGCCAACGCCCCTCGCCAGCAGGCTCGATGAGCCCGTTGCGCTCCATGAAGGGGATCATCAGCCGCACCAGGCGCCGGTGATGGGGCTGGAGCCCGCCGGCCGTGAGGTCGGGCATGCCGAACGCGGCGGCGGGATCGGCGAGCAGCCCGGCGAGGGCGGCGCCCCAGCAGTGCGCGCCGGTCTCCTCGGCCGCGGCGGCGAACTGGTCGTGGCCAGCTTCCCGCAGTGCCGTTCGCAATGCGGTGATCCGGTCCGCCAGCGCTGCCACCAGCTCGGCAGGCGGGGGCAGCGGTGAGGGGGCGGCGGCGTGCGGCGGCGGCGCGGCTCGAAGAACGGTGTGCTGGACGGTCAGCGGCGTGTGGTCCGCGTTGTACATCCGGCGCGTGCGGCAGCCCTCGATCTCCGCGGTGACCGTGCCGTCCTCGTCGGCGTAGGTGATGTCCCAGCAGAACTCGTTCTCGGTACGGGCGCGTTGGCGCAGATGCACGATGCCGGACGGTGCGGGGGTGCGCCAGACCCGTACCGAGCCGAACACGGACGGCAGATAGGCCCGGCCGCCGCCCATGTGGTCCTCCGCCAGTGCGACGGTGGCCTGGAGCGGGCCGTCCAGTAGCACCGGGTGCACCGTGTAGGCGTCGCTCGGCGCCTCGTGCTGGTAGGAGGCCAGCAACTCGCCATCCCCGACGTGGAGTTCGCGAAGCAACTGGAAGGCCGGCCCGACGTCGAGGCCGACGCGGTGGCAGGTCCGGTAGTAGTCCGGGCGGCTGATCGACCGGGGGCAGCGTGCGCGCAGTGCGTCGGGGTCGAGCGGGGTGGGAGCCGTACCGAGCAGGGTGCGGACTTCGGCGCGGACGACCGGCTGGCATTCGGCGCCGCGGCCCGCGCTGCTGCTGATGGTCAGGGTGCCGTCGTCCGGGGTGACGGCGGTCTGCAACCGTACGCCTTCGGGGTCGGGCCAGCCGATGGGAAGCGGGCGGGTGATCTCCAAGTGCCTTACCTCCACCGGCCGGTCGAGCGCCAGCCTCCCGGCGGACAAGGCCATGTCGAGGTAGCCGGCGGCCGGCATCAGCACCGCCTGCGCGATCCGATGGTCCCCCAGCCAAGGCACCAGCTGAGGTTCGACGGAGCCTTCCCACAGCGGGTGGGGGGCCGGAAGCCGTTCGCCCAGCAGCGGATGGTCGAGAAGACCGGTACCGCTGGTGCGCACGATGTGGTCCTGCGGGGCACCGTTCCAGTACCGCTCGCGCTGCCAGGGGTAGGCCGGGAGGTCGGTCACCCGGCCGGGGCGGGGAAAGTGGACCCGCCAGTCCAGGGCAGCGCCGGCCGCGATCAGGGCGGCGACCGCAGCCACCGTGTCGTGGGAGTCGTCGCCGTCGCGGCGCAGGGTGGGGATGTACGTGGCGTCGGTGCGGCGCAGATAGGAACGCAGCACCGGGTGCGGGCCGATCTCGACGAGGATGTCGGCTTCGTCGGCGAGGACGTGAGCGATCGCGTCGGCGAACCGGACCGGCTCGCGCACATTGCGCCACCAGTAGTCGGCGCCCAACTCCTCGCCGGGCAGCGGGGTTCCGGTCACGGTGGAGACGAACGGGATCCGCGCCGCGCCGGGGGCCAGTCCGGCCAGCGCAGTGCCCAGGGGGCCGGCGATGGTGTCCATGGCCCGGCTGTGGAAGGCGTAGTCGAGGTCCAGCTCCCGGAAGAAGACGTCCCGGGTGTGGAGCTCGGCGGCGAGGGCGGACAGGGCCTGCGGGTCGCCTGCGACGGTGACGTCCCGGTCGCTGTTGATCCCGGCGATCTCCAGGGCGCCGTCGTAGCGGACCAGCGCCTCCTGGGCGGCCTCCTCGGACAGCCCGACCGCGGCCATCCGGCCGGCGCCCGCCGTTGCGCCCTGCGTCCGGCTGCGCTCAGCGATCACCCTGGCCGCCTGGTCCAGGGTCAGCGCACCGGCCGCGTGGGCGGCGGCCACTTCGCCGACGCTGTGCCCCACCACCGTCGCCGGGCGCACGCCCTTGGCAGCCAGCAGGGCCACCAGGCCCACCTGCACGGCGAACAGCGCCGGTTGGGCGATCTCGGTGCGCTGCCAGCGGGGCGCGTGCGGACAGGTCAGCTCCTTCGCCACCGACCATCCCGTATACGGAACAAGGGCGGCGTCCGCCTCCTCGACTGCGGTCCGGAAGACCGGTTCGGTGGTCAGCAGACCGGCGGCCATGCCGGGCCACTGCGAGCCGTTGCCGGAGAAGACGTACGCCACCGTGTCCCGGTCGGCCTTGCGCACCTTGGCTCCGGCCGCGGGGCCGTCCGCGAAGAGCCGCTCCAGCTCTTCGGCGGCCGCACGCGGGCCGTCGGCCAGGACAGCGGCGCGGTGCGGATGAGCGCTGCGGCGCCGGGTGCCGGTGTGGGCCAGGTCGAAGAACTCCTCGGGCGCCGCCTCCCTCATCCGCGCCGAGACCCGTCCGGCCAGTTCTCGCAGTGCTTTGGGCGACCGGGCGGAGATGGTCACCGGCACCGGGCCTCCGCTGTGCCCCTCCCGCTCGGGCGGTGCCGGTGGACCGGTCAGGACGGCGTGGGCGTTGGCCCCGCCGAAGCCGAAGGAGTTGATGCCCACTGCGGCCCGGTCCGGACGCGGCAGTTCGACGGGCTCGACGGTCGGTGCGAGGCCGAGCCCGTCGAAGTCGATGGCCGGGCTGAGCGGTCGGGCGTGCAGCGTGGCCGGAGCCACTCCGTGCCGGAGCACCAGCAGGGCCTTGCACAGGCTGGCCATGCCAGCGGCCGGTTCCAGATGCCCGACGTTGGACTTGACCGAGCCGATCGGCAGCGGCCCGCACGAACGGCGCTGCCCGAGCGCCCGCCCGATGGCGCCAGCCTCCGCCGGGTCGCCGGCGGGTGTGCCGGTGCCGTGCGCCTCGAAGTACACCAGCTCGTCCGGGCTCACCCCCGCCCGCTCGTAGACCACCCGCAGCAGCTCTTCCTGAGCCCTGGAGCTGGGCAGGGCCATTCCCCGGGTGCGGCCGTCGCAGTTGATGCCGGTGCCGGCGATCACCGCGTGGATCCGGTCGCCGTCGGCCAGCGCGTCGGCCAGCCGCTTGAGGACGACGACGCCCCCGCCCTCCGACCGTACGAAGCCGTCGGCGTCGGCGGAGAAGGCCGCGCACCGCCCGCGCCGCGACAGCATGCCCGCCAGCGAGAAGCCCGAGAAGCCGGCGGGGCCGGCCAGCAGATTGACGCCACCGACGAGGGCGGTGCGGCTGGTGCCGTCCAGCAGAGTGCGGCACGCCCGGTCCAGGGCCACCAGCGCGGAGGAGCAGGCGGTGTCGATCGACATGCTCGGTCCGCGCAGGTCGAAGAAGTACGACAGGCGGTTCGCGGCGATCGACAGGGCGCCGCCGCTCATGGCGTACGGGCTGGGGTGATTTCCGAGTGTCCACTGGAGCTGGCCGTAGGACGGGTCGGAGATTCCGACGAAGACACAGGTGTCCGATCCGGCGAGCGACTCGGCGGGGATGCCGGCGTCGTCCACCGCCTCGACCGCCATCTCCAGCAGCAGTCGCTGCTGCGGATCGATGAACAGGGCCTCCTTGGGGGCGATGCCGAAATAGGCGGCGTCGAACCCGGTCACGTCGTCGAGGAAACCCCCCGCAGCCGTGTAGCTCCGACCGGCACGAAGGGCCCCGGGATCCACGAAGCGGGCCTTGTCGAACCGGTCCGCCGGGATCTCACCGACCAGATCGCGGCCCTCCCGCAACGCCTCCCAGAGGCCGGCCAGGTCGCTGATGCCGCCGGGCAGTCGGCAACCGGCACCCACCACAGCCACTGCCTGGTCGTCATGCCCCATTCTCAGCCTCCGTTGTGTCCCACGCGCGGCTGGCCCGGCCATCCCGATCCAAAGGCATACCCATCCACTAATAAGGTAAGTGGTATTTAGCTATTTTGAGTGAACTAGCTACATACAAGCGTTAGTTGATATTACGTCCGATTATGGTGGTGCGCATGGAGCCTGATGCCCCGCGCGCCCGCCTGGCGGCCATCGCCGCCCATCTGCCGTCGCGCTACCGGACCATGGAAGCGACCCGGGCGAGGATCGCCGCGTCCGGCGGGGCATATGTGCCTCCACCCGGCCTGCTCGAAGAGCTCACCGGAGTGCGCGGCGTCCACGAGCGCGACGACGGTGTCCAGGCCTCCGACCTCGCGGTGGCGGCCGCCGTGAAGGCACTGAAAGCAGCCGGCACCCAAATCGGCGAGGTGGACCTGCTGTTGTTCGCCGCGACCAGCCAGGACCTCATCGAACCCGCCACCGCGCACATCGTGGCCGCCAAACTGGGCGCCACCTGCCCGGTCTTCGACATCAAGAACGCCTGCAACAGCGTGCTCAACGCCATCGAGACGGCAAACGCCCTCATCGCGACCCGCCGCTACCGCACCGTGCTGATCGCCTGCGGAGAGAGCATCACGGACGCCACCCGCTGGTGCGTTCCCGACCACGAGGCCCTGCTCCGGGCCATGCCTGGATACACGGTCTCCGATGCCGGGGCCGCGCTCGTGCTGACCGCTGCCCCGGCCGACGACGACGGCCCGGGAGTGCTCACCATGGCCTTCGGCAGCGACTCCAGCGCCTGGAGGGCCTGCACCGTGGCAGGGGGCGGGTCGCTCAACGGCCGCTCCACCGACGACGAGCACACCACCCTCCGGCTCAACGGCGACCTCCTCCGCAATGCGCTCGACGACATGCCCTTCATGGTGGGCACCACCCACCAACAGGAGCTGGAGGCGATCCGCAGAAGCGCGTTCATCGCCTTCCACCAGATCTCCATGCCGCAGTTCCACGACTCCTCCAGCAAGTTCCGCCTGCCCGCGGACCGCTGCATGGCCACCGTGGCCGACCACGGCAACTGCGCCGCCGCCTCCCTGCCACTGCAGATCGTCAAGGCGCAGGAAACCGGCCGGGTGGAGCCGGGCGACACCGTAGCCATGATCGGCCTGGCCAGCGGGACCAGCATCGGTCTCGCCCTGATCCGGCTGTGATGGCGGTGAACACGATCGCGTCACGTCCCGATGACCGGCCACCGCCGACCGTGCCGCACAGGCTGCTGCCCGGCTATCCGGACCCCGCCCACTGGTGGCACGTCCCGGCGACCGGCCAGCACTACCTCGACACCGGCACGGGCGATCCCGTGTTGCTGCTCCACGGCAACCCGTCGTGGAGCTACGCATGGCGGCATCTGCTGCCCGTCCTGTCACCCCACGTCCGGTGCCTGGCTCCGGACCTCCCGGGGCTGGGCCTGTCCCCCCGCCCCGCGGTGGCACCGAACGCCGCCGATCGGTACGCGGCACAACTCGACCACCTGGACGCCCTGTTCGCCCACCTCACCGGTGACCGGCAGCTTCCCGCCCAGGGATGGACCCTGGTGATGCACGACTGGGGCGGGCCGCTCGGTATCGCATGGGCCCTGCGCCGGCCCGGCGTGGTGGCCCGCCTGGTCGTCCTCAACACCATCGGGTTCCGCTGGCCGCCGGGATACCGGCTACCCGTCTACCTGAAGTGGATCAGGGACTTCGCACCCGTCGCCGCCCTCGCGCACCTCACCAACGCCTTCCCCCGAGCTGCCCTACGAGCCGGAGTCGTCCATCCGCTCCGCGCGGCCGAACGGCGCGCGTCCCTGCTGCCGTACGCCCGCCGCTCGGACCGCAGGACCGTCGTGGAATACGTCCGCAGCATCCCCCACAGCGACGACGACCCGGCGTGGCGGCTGCTGGAACCCCCTGACGGCCACAGCAGCAGCCTGGCCGCGCTGCCGGTGTTCATCGGCTGGGGAATGCGGGACCCGGTCTTCACCCCGCTCGTGCTGGACGAGTGGACACGCAGGTTCCCGCAGGCCCGCGTCCACCGGTACGCCGACGCCGGCCACTTCGTGATGGAGGACGCGGCGGACGAACTCGGGCGCCATATCCGCGACTTCCTCCTGGGGAGGGTACGGCGATGAGCGACGCGGGCCTCTACTCGCAGGTGGTGCGCCTGGCCGAGTCCCACCCCGACACCACCGCGCTCGTGCGCGGGCGCCGCGACGGGTCCGGACAGTCCATCAGCTTCGCCCAACTGCTGGCCGGATGCGGCCGGGTGGCCGAGGCGCTGCGGGCCGCCGGCGTCCGCAGGGGCCAGAAGGCGGTGACGATGACACGCGACCCGTTCGAGCTGGTCACCGTCGTCTACGGGCTGCTGACCATCGGCGCCGTGCCGGTCCTGGTCGAGCCCGGGTTGCCCCGCGCGGACCTGCGGGCCTGCCTGGACGGGGTGGCCCCGCAGGTCTTCGTCGGTGAGCCGCTGGCTCACGTGGCACGCCGCGCCATGGGCTGGGCACACGGGCACGTACGCACGTCCCTGGTGACCGGCCCCGCCCTCCCCGGGCTGGGGCGTCAACTGCCGGTGTCGGTGCCGGAGAACGGCGGGCCCGGCCCGGAGGTCCGGGAACCCTCCGCCGAGGAGCTGGCCGTCATCGCGTTCACGTCCGGCTCCACCGGAGTGCCCAAAGGCGTGGAGTACCGGTACGGCACGCTGACCGGGCAGGCCGAGGCCCTCGGTCCGGTGCTGGCCACGGAGCCGGGCGGAGTACTGCTCGCCGGCTTTCTGCCCCTCGCCCTGCTGGGCCCCGCCCTCGGGGTGACCACGCTCGCCCCGGCCGTCAACCACCTCGCCCCGGCCCGCACCCGCCCCGAGCGCGTTCTGCGGCCCCTGCTGGAACACCGGGCGACGGTGGTCGCCGCCTCCCCCGCCGTCCTCGGACTGCTGGCCGGCCACTGCGCGCGCCACGGCCTGGCTCTGCCGTCGGTCGACCGCGTCCTGTCCTTCGGCGCCCCGCTACGCGCCGGGCTCGCGGACGCCCTGCGTACCGTGCTCCGGCCGGACGCCGAGGTGTTCAGCGTCTACGGCGCCACCGAATGCCTGCCGGTCAGCGCCGTCAGCGCCACCGATCTACGCACTCTGCGCACCGAGGCGCAGCACGTTCGCGCGGGGACGTGTGTCGGGCGCCCGGTGCCCGGCGTAGAGGTACGGGTACTCGAAGCCGACCGTACCGGGGTGGGCGAGATCGCGGTCGCCGGCCGTAACGTCAGCCCCGCCTACCATGCGCGTCCCCAGGCCACTGCCGCTTCCAAAGCGGCCGCCGACTGCGGCCTGCTGCACCGCACCGGCGACCTGGGACGGCTCGACGACCAGGGCCGCCTGTGGTTGGTCGGCGTGGGCCCGGCCGGGCGGCAACAAGCCGTGCTGTGCGCAGAGCTGGAAGGGCGTGGCCGCCGGAACCATCGCGACGCCACCGAAGCCCTGCGCGACGCACTCGACCGGCACCCGGACGGTCGGCGCATCGGTCAGGTGCTGATCCACCCGGGCTTTCCCACCGACATCCGCCACAACTCCAAGATCGACCGGCAGCGGCTGGCCGTCTGGGCCACCAAACGCCTGCGGAGGGCGCGATGACGGGGCCGGCGAAAGTCCTCGTCACGGGTGGCTCCGGCTTCCTCGGCACAGAGATCTGCCGCCGGCTCATCGCCCGCGGCACCGAAACCCATTCCCTCAGCCGCCGCACCAGCAGAGCTCTGACCCTGCTCGGCGTCCGTCAGCACCAGGGCGACCTCGTCGACCCCGCCGCCGTATCGCGGGCGGTCGCCGGCTGCGACGCCGTCATCCACACGGCAGCCCTCGCCGGAGTGAGCGGCCCCGCACGCCCCTACTGGATGACCAACGTCCACGGCACCCGCAACGTCCTCAAACAGTGCCGCGCCCACGCCGTTCGCACCCTCGTCCACACCTCGACGGCAAGCGTCGTCTTCCACCCCACCGGCCTGGAGAACGCCGACGAAAGCACCCCCTATCCCCAACGTCATCTCGCCGCCTACCCCTGGACCAAAGCACGCGCCGAACAGCTCGTCCTGGCCGCCAACCGCCCTTCCCTGGCCACCTGTTCCCTGCGCCCCTACATCATCTGGGGCCCCGGTGACCCCCACTTCGTCCCGGCCGTGAAGCGCGCGGTCCGCGGCCGCCGCCTCCTCATGCCCGGCGACGGCACCAACCTCATCGACACCACCCATCTCCACACCGCCGCCCACGCCCACCTCCTCGCCCTCGACCTCCTCCACGAACGACGGTCCACCGGCGGCCAACGCACCGACGGCGGCGCCTACTTCATCACCCAGGGCGACCCCCGCCCTCTGCGCGTGATCGCCACACTTCTCCTGGCAGCCGGCGGGGTCCGTGCCGAATGGCAGTCCGTACCGGCCCGGCTGGCGTACGCCGTCGCCACGGCCCGCGAAGCGGCCGCCCTTCTGACGGGCGCCTCTGGCACCCACGAGCTGAGCCGCTTCCTCGTGGCCGAACTCACCTGCCCGCACTGGTTCGACCTCACCGCCGCCAAGGAGAACCTGGGGTTCGTACCGCCGGTCACCTTCGCTGAGGGCATACGCGACCTGTACGACGCGATGCACGGTCCGCCTTTGTGAGGGACCACGCCAGTCGATGAGACCGCGGGGGGGGGAGCCATCGTCGGCGCGGTGGGTGGACCGTACCCCGTATCCGTTGCGGCAGGTCCCGGTCGGCTTGACGTCGGCCGGCATGTACTCCTCGGGGAAGGCGCCGCCCTCGAAGCCGAGTCCCAGCCCCTTGCGGACGATGCCGGGCCGTTCAAAGCCGACGGGGCGCCCAGGTGTCTGTGCCTGGGCGCCCCGTCAGGGATGTGACGGCGTCAAGGGCCGTCTGTCGGGACCTTGAGATCCCGTTCCGTTCAGCCGCGGGGCTGTCCGGCGGTCTCCAGCTGCTTGTCCTGGTGCGTCCCCTTCGCCGCGATGTGCGGGTTGCGGGACTTGAGGACGGCCCAGCCGATCCCCAGGCACACGGCCCAGCCGGCACCCACGTACAGCGACACGCGGCCGTCCGGGTCGATGGCGATCAGGACGGTCACCATGAGCAGGAACGCCACCGCGATCCAGCTGCACACCGTGCCGCCCGGCGCCGGGAAGGACGAGGCGGGCAGTCGGCCGGCGACGACCGCGCGGCGGTAGAGGATGTGGCTGACGAGGATCATCAGCCAGGTCCAGATGCCGGCCGCGGTGGCCACCGACATGACGTAGCCGAACGCCTTCTCCGGAACGACGTAGTTGAGGACCACGCCGATGCCCATGAGGGCGGCGGAGAGGGTGACGCCGATCGCCGGGGTCTTGGCGGAGCTCAGCCTGCCGAGGACCTTCGGGGCCTCGGAGTTGGCGGCGAGGTCGCGGAGCATGCGCCCGGTGGAGTACATCCCCGAGTTGCAGGACGACAGCGCGGCGGTCAGGACGACGAAGTTGATGATCGCCGCACCGGCCGGGATACCGATCTTCGCGAAGGCGGCCACGAACGGGCTGACGCCCTCCTCGAACTCCGTCCACTTGACGACCATCAGGATCACGCTCAGCGCACCGACGTAGAAGACGATGATGCGCCACGGCAGCGTGTTGATGGCCTTGGGCAGGGTCTTCTCGGGGTTCTCGGACTCACCCGCGGTGACACCGACGAGCTCGACGGCGAGGTAGGCGAACATGACGCCCTGGAGGGTCATGAGGCTGGAGCCGATGCCGTTGGGGAAGATCCCGTCGTGGGCCCAGATGTTGGAGACCGCAGCGGCGTCTCCCGCCTGGCTGAAGCCGAAGGTGACGACACCCAGACCGATCACGATCATGCCGATGAGCGCGGTGACCTTGACCATCGAGAACCAGAACTCGATCTCACCGAAGATCTTCACCGAGATCAGGTTGGCCACGTACAGCACGACCAGGAAGACCAGTGCGGTGACCCACTGTGGGACTTGCGGGAACCAGAAGTTCACGTAGATCGCGGCGGCCGTCAGCTCGGCCATGCCTGTGACGACCCACATGAGCCAGTACGTCCAGCCCGTCACGAACCCGAAGAACGGACCGAGGAACTCGCGGGCGTACTCCGCGAAGGAACCCGATACGGGGCGGTACAGGAGCAGCTCGCCGAGCGCCCGCATGATGAAGAAGACAATCACGCCGGCGAGGGCGTACATGAGGATGAGGCTGGGCCCGGCCTTCGCGATGTTCGCGCCCGCGCCCAGGAAGAGGCCGACGCCGATGGCGCCGCCGATGGCGATCATCTGGACCTGACGGCTGCCGAGCCCGCGCTCGTAGCCCTCTTCCGGTGTGGTGCCCGGGGCCCCGTTGCCGTCGCCGAGGTTCGTGCCGACCTGCGTTGAGGTCATGTTGTGGTGCGCCTTCCGCTCCATGCCGACCCGCGCCTTGGCTGGCGTCGGATCGGGTCTCGATCCCCCCGGATACTGATGGAGTTGCATGCCGGCGATCGGCCGGCTCAAGCGCCCCCTAGGCGGACATGGGTGACGTCCGCCAGGTGGTCGTGAAGATGTACCACGGGCGAAATCCAGCCACTGTGGCGCAGACCACTGGGCAAATCCGACACAATCTCCCACACCAAGGCAAATTATCGATTGCAGTAACCGGATCGTTATTCGATCCGAGCAACCCGCTGAGCGGACACCGGCACATCGCCGATGCTCCGCGTCAGCCTCCGCGACAGTCAGTGAGCGAGCCTTGCGGGTCACGCCGGGATGCAGGCCGATCATTGTGATGACGAGGTGACGCAGTGTGACAGGGCGAGCGGGTGCGGCAGCCGTCGGCCGGGACTCAGGAGCGCGTCCTCGGTGGCGAGATCTCGACGGGCGATGCGTTCCCGGAACTTCTGCGAAGTGGGCCGATCAAGCGGCGCGGGGCGGGCGGCTCCGGGTCACGACCAGGATGGCCATGTCGTCCTCGTGTTCACCCTCGGTCCAGCGGCCGACGTCTTTGGTGAGGGCATCCACCAGTGCATCGGGGTCCCTGAACCGCCTGCGCATGCGCCCTGAGGAGACCGGATCATAGAAAGTCCCCCGCCTGTCCCGCGCCTCGGTGACACCGTCGGTCACCAGCAGCACCGAGGCCCCCGGGGGCAGCCACACCACATCGACGGGCACTGAGGCCACAGGAGCGAGATCGCCCAGCCCCACCCCGAGGGGCAGCTGTGGAGCGGTCGGGTCGAGGCGTACGCACTGTCCGTCGTGAACCAGGTACGGGGGCGGATGCCCGCAGTTCACCAGGCTCAGCACCTCGCCATCGGCGGACACCTCGGCCAGCACGGCGGTGGTGAAGCCTTCCGTGGAGATCACCGGGCCGCCCCGGGCCGCTGCCCTGGCCAGCGCCTCGTCCATCCGCTGCGCCAGCGTGACCAAGGTGGGAGCGTACTCGGCCTCCTGACGGAACGCTCCGATCGCGACCGACACGGCGGCGACAGCCGCAATGCCTTTGCCCCGCACATCACCAATGATCATGCGCACCCCGAACGGCGTCTCCTGCACCGCGAAGAGATCACCGCCGATCCGCGCCTCGGCCTGCGCCGCCGTATACCCGGCAGCCACGGCCAGCGGCCCGACCTCCCTCGGCGGATCCGGGAGCACCGCCCGCTGGACCGCCTCCGCGACATCCCTCGCCTGCGCCAGATCGCGTCCTTGCCGCGCAATGAGCCGGTTGACCGCGAGAGCCAGCACGCCGATCAGGCCGACCACGGCCAGATCGACAAACAATGGCGTCGCCGGACGTCCGCGTTCGATATCCACCGCCACCGAGACCACGCACGTGACACACACGACGGCGAGCGCGGAGCGGAAGGAGAGCGTGGCGCCCGCGACGAGCGGTGCGGCGGCCAGCAGCGGGAGTCCCATGTACGGCTCGGGCGCGAAAAGGTCCAGCAGGACGCCGGCCACGAGGGCCAGCGCCGCGAGCATCCACGGCACCTTCGCCAGCGTGGGTTGCAGGACTTTCACAGTGCATCTCCTGCTGCCGGACCGCGCTCGCGACCCGGAAAGTACGGAGCCACCGCACGGTTTGGCCACCGCACCCTGTGAGTGCTTCCAGTGGCTTCACATATACGCCTTGTGGGCCGGATGCGCTCGTTGCGGGCACCCTCCCACCCGTGACCAAGGGCGGTTCACCTGCGCTCCTTGCCGCCATCTGCCGGCCATCGGACTTCACCGGGCCGGGCTTTATGGCCGGGCGGGGCGAGGCGGGGCGGCGTGATTTTTTTGTGACCAGGACCAATATGACCAGGACCAAGGAGCCATGGGCCACTTCGGCACGTCCGCTCGGCACGTCCGCTCGGCACGATCGGTCAATCGTCGGTCACGTGATGCATACCGAGCAGTGATGAGCCGACTGAAGATCCTCCAGGTGGCCGGAAATGGACCGTGCACAATTCCTGGCTGATTCGTGCGCTTGCGTGTGGCGACGTTTTCCGTGTGCGCCCGATGTTCTCCGTACATCTGCAGGTAGTCGGCGCATGCAGGCCCAATTTATCCGTAGGATCATCTTCCCGATAGGAAATTGAGTCACTTCGCCGGATTTCCTTGACGAGTAATGCCGGTGTCCGCCGAAATGAGGGAGAGCGCCACTCCGTGAGAATTGGCGGGTGTGGCGCACAGGTAACAGAGAATTCAACGGAACGAGAATCCATCGGAAGGGGAAGTTCCATGTCCGAGGAAGACGAGCTGTTCGAGGAGATGGCCATTCCGGAGTCGGAGACGGCTTTCGCGGGCCACAGCTGCCTTTGTTTCGTCACTGAATACGACGGGTCGGAGCCGGCCGAGTAACGAAAAGAAGTGTCTCCCGGCCGAGCGGTGAACCGGCCGGGAGGCGCTGTCGCGCACCACACCACGGCTCTCCGAAGGCGGACAGAATTGGACACCTCCCGGCCCACCTCCCGGCCCGCCCCCAGCCCTGCCTCCCCCAGTCCCACCTCCCCTGGTTCCGCCTCCCCGCCGTCGCTCCGTCGCGACGTACGGCTCGTCGCCCGCGGCGAGCACCTCTACGTCTGCGCGAGTACCGGCACCCTCCGCGTCCCCGTCCGGCTGCCCGGCTCCGATGACGAACAAGGGCTGGTCGCGCTCGGCGCCGTACCCGAGCGGGTGGGCAAGGGGCTGCGCGCCCGCGGACTGGCTCACTCCGGGGACGGCCGGCTCTCGCATCCGCTCTACGGGGACGGCACGGACCGGAGCGGCTGGACGGTCGCGGTGGCCGGGGACGGGCCGCTGGCCACCGAGGTGACCAACCTCCTCACCCGGGCCGGAGTTCGGGCCGTACCGGCCGACGGGACCGGTGAACCCCGGGCCGCGGTCCTCCCGTTGGGCCTGCCCGAGGACGAACTCCGGCGCTGGACCGACCTGGTCCTCGACGGCGGCACACCCCTGGTGACCTACCTCAGCACCCCGACGCGGCTGCTGCTCGCCGGCCTCAACCCGCCCCGTACTCCCTGCCCGGTCTGTCTCGTACGACGGATCCGCGCCAACCACACCTGGCAGCCGGTGGCCGGTCTGCCGTTGGACCTGATGCTGGGCGCGGCGGAGAGCGAGGCATGGCCGACCACGGCCATCGCCGCCGGCGTCGTGGCCCATGAGGTCCTCACCGCGCTCGCCGCCCCGGAGGCGCCGACCGGGCCGCCGATGCTGACCGAACTCGACCACGCCTCCCTGGAGCGCACCCGGCACGCGCTGTTCCACACCCCGGGCTGCCCTGCCTGCGGCACCGCCGCCGTACCGCCCAAGCAGGCCGACGCGGGCGCGGTAGCCGCCGTGGACGCGCGGGAGAGCTGGCAGTTGATGCGCGGCGCGGTCGATCCACTGACCGGGCTGGTGCCCGAGCTGCGGGTGGACGAGGATGCGGGCCCGATGGGCGGCACCACCTACGCACGGACCGCCGGGATGATCACCACGACGTGGTTCTCCCCGGTGGCGGCCGAGGCCCGCGGCGGGGCGGTGAAGAGCGATCCGGTCAACGCCCGGGTCTGTGCGGTGGGCGAGACCCTGGAGCGGTACGCGGCCGGGGTGTACGACCCCGGCCGGTTCGTCCGCGCCACCCTCGCGGCGCTCGGCGACGAGGCGGTCGATCCGCGCAGCCTGCCGCTCGGCTCTGCCAAGGAGTACGCGGAGCAGCGCCGTTACGCGCCCTTCGACCCGGACGTGGAGATCGACTGGGTGCGCGGCCGGTCCCTGACCACCGGCCGCCCCCGGTACCTGCCGGCCTGCGCGGTCTATCTCCCCTACCGCTTCCCGCGTGCCCACAAGCCGTGGTTCGACCCGATCTCCACCGGGCTGGCGGCCGGCGGCTCGTATGACCACGCCGTCCTCGGCGGCCTGATGGAGATCGTCGAACGCGACGCCACCCTGGTCTTCTGGGAGAACCGGCTCACCCTCCCCGGCCTCGACCTCACCCGCCTCCCCGACGGGCCCGCCCGCCGGATCGTCGAGCGGATCACCGCCGAGGGCGCGACGGTCACCTGCAAGGACCTCACCACCGACCTGGGCATCCCGGCCGTCGCCGTACGCTTCGCCGAGGGCAGTGCCGAGCGGCCCGTCGTCATCCACGCCGCCCGCGCCGGCCTCGACCCGCACGCCGCGCTGCTGGGGGCGCTGGAGGAGGCGTGTCTGTGCCGGACCGGGGCGGGCATCTGGCTCGAAGAGGCCGAGATCCCGGCCGCCGACGCCGCCCTGAGCAGCCTCAGCGAGTTCTGTCTCTACTACTGCGCGCCCGAGCGCCAGCACCACCTCGCCTTCTGGGACGACGGCCCGGTGAGCCCAGTGCCCGATGCCCGGCCCGCCGGCGCGCTGCAGGACGACGTCGCGGAGGCGGTCCGACGGCTGGCCGCCCGTGGCCACGAGACGATCACCGTCGACATCACCCCCGTCGACGTGGCCGAGTGCGGCGTCTCGGTCGTCCGGACGGTGGTCCCGGGCCTGTGCCCGCTCACCCTGCGCAGCGACTTCCACCGGCGCGGCGGCCCACGGGTCTTCACCGCACCGGTCGCCATGGGCGTCCGTGAGACCGCCCTGACGGAAGATCAGCTCAACCCGATGCCGCTGCCGTTCCTCTGACGGGCCCTCAGCGTGAGGGCGAGGGCCACGACGACCCGACGGAAGGCGAAGCCACGTCATGAACGACACCCCGAACAACGCCCCGGACGACGCCCCGAGCAATGCCCCGAACGACGCTCCCCATAACCGCTACGACGACAAGTGCAGCTACCGGCGCAATCCCGACCTGCTGCTGGAATGGGCCGAGGGCGGCGGCCCGGTCCTCGTCGACTGCCGCCGCTGGCGGAAGTTCACCGCCAAGCCCGCCCTCGTCGATCTCCTCAACCAGCTCGACCAGCCGCAGACCGCGGACCAACTCCACGACCGCTGGCAGGATTCCGCCCCCGGCAGCGATGTCCGCAAGCTCCTGGCCCGGCTCACCACGGCCGGCATCCTCCAGCGCCGCGACCCGGACGACCCGGGGAGCACCTGGGCCGGGCCCGGCGGTGACGACGGCTGGACCCCGTACGAGCTGGCGGTACACGCCCGGTCCGGCAACGGCCCGGTCCCCGACGCCGGCCAGGGCACCCCGCCGCCCGCCCGCCTCCACCACCCCGAGGCCGACGCGGTTATCGCCCTCCCCGACGGCTCCGACGCACCCAGCCGCCCGCTGGCCGACGTACTGGCATCCCGCCGCAGTGTCCGTGCCTACGCTCCCGAGCCTGTCCCGTTGCCCCTTCTCGCCGCCCTCTTGGCCCGCTCCGCCCGCGTCCGCGGTCACCTGCCCCCGCGCGCCTACGAGCAGACCCAGCGCCCGGCGCCGTCCGGCGGCGCCCGCCACAGCCTGGAGATCTACCTCCTGGCCCGCGCGGTCGAGGGCCTGACCGGCGGCGCCTACCACTACGACCCCTTCGCCCACACCCTGCACAGGCTCTCCCCGTGGACCGGCGAGTTGGCCGCCCTCCAGCAGCGCACCGTCACCGACCTCGCACTCCTGGACTCCCCGCCCCCGGTCAGCCTCTACCTCGCCTCCTGCGCCGCCCGCACCGGCTGGAAGTACGAGGGCATGGCACTCAGCCTGATCTACCGCGACACGGGCTGTCTGATGCAGACCCTGTCCCTGGCCGCCACCGACCTCGGCCTGGCGTCCTGCCTCACCGGCCGGATGGAGTCCCCGGCGGCGGCCCCCTTCCTGCCACCGCCACACCGCGACCGCCTGATCCACGTGGGCAGCCTGGCCCTCGGTCTGCCCACGGGACGACCGCCCACCCCGAGCGTCGATCCCCTCGACAACTGACGACACATCGCGCGGGGGGCGCCAGAGGTCTGTGCGGCGGATCCGGCGGGCCGGGAGAGGCGCTGCGGCCGGTCCTGCCGGCAGCCGGTACCGAGGTCCCCGCCCGGCAGCCCCCTCGTCACACGTGTCAGCGCGGGCAGTTGGCGGCCTTGTCCGGCAGCTTTCCCCCGACCAGATATCCGTCGACGGCACGGTCGGTGCACGTGGACGGATTCTCCGAGGCGTACGCCCCGTGCCCCTGGCCCTTGCGTACGAGCAGTGAGCTGTTGTCCAACTGCCGGTGCACCGCCTGCGCGTTCGCCAGCGGAGTGTACGGATCGTCGGTGTACGACACCAGCAGTACCGGTGCCGCCCCGGATGCCTTGATCGGCTCGACCGCACCGGTGGGGGCGATCGGCCACGTCGCGCAGTCGATCATCTGCCAGGCGTAGTAACGCCCGAAGAGCGGCGACTGCTTGGCGAACGCCTCGGCGGTGTCGAGCATCTCCTTCGGGGACTTCGGCGCGGACGGGGAGTCCAGGCACAGCACCGCCGGCATGCTCAAGGAGACGTTCTCCTCGGCCTGTTCCTCCTGCGGCGTCGGCTTCTTGCCACCGCTCTCGCCGGTCATCTCCGCCGCCAGATGCTCGAAGGCGGTCCCGTCCCCGTCCAGGGCGGCCACCAGCGCCCTGGTCAGGCTCTTCCAGCTCTCTTCGGCCGTCACGGCCATTCCCAGATACGTGGACAAGGTGGCGTCGGTGAATTCCTCGCCGTCGGCCCCTCGCAGCGGCTGCTGCGCCAGCTTCTTGGCGAACGCGGTGAGTCTCCGCAGAATCTGGTCGGTCGTGGCTCCCAGACGGTGATCCCCGCGCGCGACGAGGTCCTGGGCGTATCGACGCATCGCGTCATCGGCGGTCTTGACGTCGAGCCGGGTGACCTGCCGCATGTCGGCGGCCGGGTTGACGACACCGTCGAGCACCATCCGGCCCACCTTGTCGGGAAACAGCTTCATGTACTGCTGGCCGATGAAGGTGCCGTAGGAGATGCCGGTGTAATTCAGCTTGGCGTCCCCCAGGACCGTCCGCAGCACATCCAGGTCGCGCGCGACGCTCACGCTGTCCATGTGCGCGAGAACAGCGCCACTCGCCTTTTGGCATGCCTGGGCACGCCTGGTCGCGTCGGCGAACGCCTTTCCGGCCTCCGCTTCGGTACGCGGCGGGTTCTCGGGCCCCTGCGCCACGCCGTCGGGGCACTTGATCTGCCCGGAACCGGCTATGCCTCGTGGGTCGAAGCCGACCAGGTCGTAGCGGGCCCGAGCCTGTCCACCGGCCTGCCAGTTTCCGTTGGCCACGTCGGACGCACCGCCCGCGCCCGGCCCGCCGGGGTTGAAGAGCAGTGACCCCAGCCGACGACTGTGGTCTTTCGCCGGCACCCGCGACACCCGCAGTTTGACGGTCTCCCCGTCCGGGGCGGCGTAGTCGACAGGCACCTTCACCCAGCCGCACTGCGCGCCGGACACGGCCTCGGGGGTGACGTCCGCGCCACAGGCCGTCCACTGGACCTTCTGCTGCGTGAAGTGCGCGGGCAGCACCGGGACGGAAGTGTTCATGGCCTTGGCATCGTCCGGCTGGGTCGCTGCGGCACCACTGACGCCGCAGCCCGTCACCACCAACATGCCGGCGGCCAGTGCACCGGCGGTCAAGGCCATGGACTTGCGGGGTTTGGACATCGCCGTTCTCGCTCTCTCGCTACTCCCCCGGGAAGCATGCGCACAGGCGCCGCCATCCCGCTGTTGGCCCCGTCACAGTCGGGCACCAGGCTTACGCAGCGCCAACAGGCGACCACGCATCGCGACCGGTCCGGACGCGTCACGGTTGCGCGGTTGCCGCCGGTCAGGAGCACGGTGAGTGAGGTGTTGTACCCGTCGGTGATCAGGTGCTGATTCGAGCCGACCCTGCCCTCTGGCACCGCCCATCACTCGATGAGCTGGAACGCCATCGCGCCCCCGGCAGCGCGGGAGCCGGGGCCCTTGGTTACCTGCTGATCGGTTCGGCGAGGAAAGGGAAAGCGGTCGGTGTGCTCCCGGACGTAGCATCCCCCGGATGACGACCTTGGCCGATGAGACCATCCAGCCGTTCCGTATCGGGATACCCCAGAGCGATCTGGACGACCTTCATGAGCGCCTTGAGCGAACCCGGTGGCCGGATGAGCTGCCGGGCGTGGGCTGGGCCTACGGCATCCCACGCGACTACCTCAAGGAACTCGTGCACTACTGGCGGCATGTGTACGACTGGCGGGCCGCAGAGGCCGAATTGAACCAGTGGCCGCAGTTCACCACCACGATCGACGGTGCGAACGTCCACTTCGCGCATATCCGATCGCCCGAACCGGATGCGACCCCGCTGCTCATGACGCACGGCTGGCCTGGCTCGATCGTCGAGTTCGCCGACGTCATCGGCCCGCTCACCGACCCCCGCGCGCACGGCGCCGCCCATGCCGAAGCCTTTCACCTCGTGCTCCCCAGCATCCCCGGGTTCGGTCTCTCCGGACCCACGGCGCAGACAGGCTGGGAGATCAAGCGGGTGGCCGCCGCGTTTGCCGCACTGATGGCGCGCCTTGGTTACACGCGCTACGGGGTGCAGGGCGGCGACTACGGAGCGGGCATCTCCAGAGAGCTCGGACGCACCTGGCCCGAGCGGGTCGTAGGTGTCCATCTGAACCTGCTGCCGAACTCGTTCCAGGCCGAGGAGCCTGGCCCGGACGAGCTGGCGGCGCTTGTCCCGAGGGAGCGGGAGCGCGCCTTGGCCTCGTGGGAACGCTTCCAGGCATGGAGCCGCGACCGTCAGGGGTACGCCGACATCCAGGCCACCCGGCCGCAGACGCTGGCATACGGCCTGACCGATTCCCCTGTGGGCCAACTGGCCTGGATCGCGGAGAAGTTCAAAGAGTGGACCGACTCCGATGGCTGTCCGGAGGGCGCAGTCGACCGCGACCGGCTGCTCACCAATGTGATGCTGTACTGGCTGACCGGGACGGCCGGGTCGTCCGCCCGTATCTACTACGAGCGCGCGCACGCGGATGACTGGGGCACGCCTCCCGAGCCGTCGGCAACGCCGACCGCGCTGGCCGTCTTCCCGTGGGACAACTTCATTCCGCTGCGGCACATCGCGGACCGCACGAACAACATCGTGCAGTGGACGGAGTATGACCGAGGTGGGCATTTCGCGGCGATGGAACAGCCGGAGCTTCTCGTCAGCGACATCCGGACGTTCTTCCGGAGACTCCGGGACGCGGCGACGGCCGCAGGTGCCCAACCCGCTCGGCACACATCATGAAAGGTTGACGACGGCACGCCGGCACGACTTGCACCTCCCGCAACGGGAGGTCCTACGGTCCCGAGTCATGAAGATTGTTGTTCACGACACGGCGTCCACCATGATCGATCTCCTGCAACGACCGTTGGAGGAACGGCCCGACGCCCTGCGAGAAATACTCAGCCCGCTCCAGAGTGCGATGTCCGTGATGGGCGACACAGACCTGGTCCAGATGCATCGCAGCATGGGCAGTGGCTTCCGGCTCGACCGTGAGGACCCGCGGTACCTGCCCGCCCTGCGTCAGATGCAGGACGCGGGCGTGTGGAACCAGATCGAGGATTCGCTCGCCGCCGGGTGGCAGCGGATCAGCGGTGCCGTGCCCGGCATCGAGCACGCCGAGACCGTTCACGTCGTCGTGGTGCTCGGAGACCCCGACGACGACCACCTGATGGTCCGCAGTGCCGGCTATTTCGGTATGGGCGGGTTCCCGGGGGCGATCCACCTGGTGATGTGGCCCACCGAAACGAGCCTGAAGAAGATCGGCCAGTGCGGCGTGCACGAGCTCCACCACAACGTGCGCTACGCGAATGTGGCCTGGAACCCGATGACCGTCACGGTGGGGGAATACGTCGTCGCCGAGGGGCTGGCCGAGGCGTTCGTACGGGAACTGGCCGGCGAGCAGGCCATGGGCCCGTGGTCGAAGGCACTGACCGGCGCCGGACTGGACAGCGCCTACGAAAAGATCACTGCCGACATCGACGTGGCCGGGATGCAGAACCTGACCGGGTATGTGCTGGGCGATGCCACCGCGCAGCGCATGGGGCAGCAGCCCGTGGGACTGCCGGACTTCGCCGGGTACGCGGCCGGCCTGCGGATCGTGGACGCCCACCTGGCGGCCTCCGGTCTGACCGCCGCCCAGAGCACCGCCCTGTCGGCGCGCGAGATACTCCTCAACGCAGGCGTGCCGACCAGCGCGTGATCGCGCCCGGCAAGTGTCGTACCCAGAAGGGCATTTGGTCCGGCCCCGCGCGGCTGCGGGGCCGGACACTGCTGCGGAACGGCGAGCGGTCCAGCGGCTCATGGCTCGGGGGTGGTGCTGGTTGGAGACTGGAGCAACTGGATCATCCGCTCGATGACGAGGACAGGCAGTGCCGGGTGCCGGGCCGCGATGTGTGCGGTGTCGGTGTCACGCAACAGCCGTCAGCCGCGGGTCGGTCGCGGCCCGGTGTCGTACTTCTTCGTTGGCGTCCCGGCTGAATCGCTCTACCAGCGCGGCCGTCGACTCCGGGTCGTCCAGGGCTAGGGCCTGTCCGACCCTGACCCATCGGACAGGCCCTAGTTGGCGCATTCGCGGGTCGGGGTCGTCGGCATAGCGCAGGAGGCCGTGGCGGGGGAAGTTCGGATGCCCGTGGGGGCGGTCGGGGATGCTCAGGCTGCCGTTCCACCACTGTTCGACAGGCGTAGCAGGTCGGCACGCATGTCAACGGGTGTGGCCGGATTGAGTACCAGCCCTTGCGCCCAGAGCTCGCGCAGTCGCTTCGAAGGCCCCGGCCCCTGAATCCCTACCTCTTCGCCTCAGGGGGCCGCTGTCCCGGTGAGCCGTTCCGTGGGCAGGTTACGGGTGAACACGAAGCTGACGAGCGTGACGCCGGCGGCCGCAAGAATCGCGGCCTTGAGGCTGTTCAGCTGGGCCTGGGAATAGGCGTCCACGACCGCGTCGGCCTCGGCCGGCGGCAGCGAGGCGCGTTCGGTCGCGGCTCGGATCTCGTCGGTGCTCACGAAGCTGACCCCGGCTTCCATGGCGATACCCGCCTGCTCGCGCACCTCGTCGGAGATCTTCGGGTTGTCCTCGATCTGCGTGGTGAACGCGGCTACCAGGGCACCGATCAGGATGGAGCCGATGAGGGCGGTGCCGAGGGAGGATCCCAGGTTCTGGGCGGTGTACTGCAGGCCGCCCACCTCACTGCGTTCGGACTCGCCCACGCTGGACTGCACGACATTGCCCAGCTGCGAGGCGAGGAGTCCCATCCCGATTCCCAGCACGGCCATCGCCAGGGCGAACGACACGTCGTCGATGCTGGGCTTGATGGTGGCGAGCAGCCACACGACGGCGATGAACAGCACCAGCAGACCGGTCCGTACGACCGTGCGCGGGCCGGCGAACCGGCTGAGGAGGGGGCCGCTCATGGCGGACACCAGCATGGTGATCGACACCGGCAGCAGCCGCAGACCGGTCTGGAACGCGTTCAGGCCCTGCACCACCTGCAGGTAGAGGGGGATGACGAAGAACAGACCGAGGAGGATGAGGTTCTGGCTGAGCAGCATGCTCAGGCCGGAGCGCAGCGGCGGGATCGCGAACACGGAGAACCGCACCAGCGGTTCCTGCGCCCGGCTCTCCTGCCGTCGCTCCCAGGCCCGGAACAGCCAGAGGACCACGGCTCCTGCCGCGATGACGAAGAGGGTGAGGGAGAAGCCGAAGATCGTGATCGGGGAGTTACGGGGTTTCAGCCATCCCCAGGAGCTGCTCTGCAGGACGCCCAGCACCACGATGGCCAGGCCGGCGGCGGACAGCAATGCGCCCACGGTGTCCAGCCGGGGACGCGGCTCCGGCGGCGGGTGGGCCTCGACCCACCGGATGAGGCAGAGCATGGCCACCACCAGGACGACCTCACCGGCGAAGACCAGCCGCCATGTCAGATACGTCGTCACCCAGCCGCCGAGCAGCGGGCCCACCGCGATGCCCGCCCCGGCCAGCCCGCCGATGACCCCATAGGCGACGGCCCGGTCCCGGCCGGTGTACGCGCCGGCCACGAGCGCGGCCAGGGCCGGGAGGACCAGCGCCGCGCCGAGTCCCTCGATCACCGACCAGCCGAGCGCGAGCACCCACAGGGTGGGGGCCACGGCGGTGAGCGCGGAGCCCGTGCCGTACACGACCAGTCCGATGGCGAACATGCGACGGCGGCCGAACATGTCGCCGAGCTTCCCTCCCGTGATCATGAAAGCGGCCATGACCAGGGTGTAGAGGGTGATGACGGCCTGGATCGCCGTGACCTCGGTGTCGAAGTCCTCGACCAGCTGGCTGATCGATACGTTCATCACCGAGGTGTCCAGCACCATCAGGAACTGGGCCGTGCCGAGGATGGCCAGAGGCCGCCAGCGCCCCATCGCGTGCACCTCCGCAGGTTCGACGTGCGGCACGGGTCGGTGATCCGCCGTCACGACGGCTCAGGATAGGCAGGTGAAAGGCGGATTCATCGTCTTGACCGGTGTCACGTCACCCGACCGGTGTCACGTCACCCGACCGGTGGCGGACGGCCGGAACCGGCGGCAGCCAGTCAGTGGTGGAGCCCGGCCTTGAGGGCCACGATGATCAGGCCGAGGAGAAGATTGACCGCGCCTGCGACCACCACCATCCGACGCGGGGCGCCGGCCCGGACCACCGCCACGCCGGCCCACCCCACCTGCTCGGTCACCGCCACGGCGAGCCCCAGCCACGCGGCGCCGTCCGGCCCGAGCCCCAGCAGAGGACTCACCGCCACGGCGACGGCCGGCGGGACGGCCGCCTGAACGATCGGCCACTCGTCCGCACCGACCTGGCGGATCTCCTGCCGGCTCAGGGAGTGTTGCACCAGCCGGTCCCCGACGAGACGGGCGTAGACGTGCGCGGCCCAGAACACCACACCGGTGCCGAGCAGGAGCAGCACGAGTTCCAGTCGCGGGAAGGAGCCGAGGGTTCCCGCCCCGGCCACCACCGAAGCGGCGAGCAACGATCCGTACACCGCGCCCGCGTAGTCGGTCCTCCGGGCCGCAGCGGGCTCCGGCCCCATGGAGCCGTCGGGCTCGGGGTCGTGACGTTCCATCGCTCCAGGATCCCGCGCAACAGCGGGCACACAGGGCAGGCACGGTCGCTTCGGCCGCGTCGGCCGCGTCGTGGAAGGCGCTGACCGACGCGGACGGAGATGGCGGCGAGGAGGGCGTGCATGGGCAGTGCATGGGCAGTGCACGGGTAGTGCACGGGTAGTGCACGGCGATCGGCATAGCGGGTGAAGCGAAAGGTTCCGTTAATAAAGGGACATCGAGGGCGGTTTTCGGTCAGAGTGCGGACCGGGGTTCCGGGGACAGGGAGCGCTCGTGAGTGGTGACGATTGGCGAGCCTGCGGCGCGCCAGGGCACTGCAAGCGCCGACCTTCCGTCAATTACCACCATCTGACGGAAAATTTTTCGCTTGAGTGCGCAAAAGATGAAGAAAACCGACTGAAAATGCGCTCTGCGTTTTGACTACCGATCGGTCGGTCCCTGAATGTCATCGCCATGCCCGTCAGACCCCGATCCGCGGCCAGCGGCCCGCTGCGCAGGCGCGACTTCCGTCTTCTGCTCGCCGGAGCCGCGGCCGGACAGCTCGGCTCCCAGGTGACCCTGGTCGCCCTGCCGCTCGTAGCGGTACTCCAGCTCAACGCGCCCGCCTTTCAGGTGGGTTTGCTCACGGCCGCCGAGACCGCCGCGTTCCTGCTGGTCGGGCTGCCCGCGGGGGCCTGGGTCGACCGGCTGCGGAAGCTGCCGCTGCTGATCCGGGCCGACCTGGTGCGGGCCGCGGCCATGGCCAGCGTCCCCCTGGCCGCCGTCGCCGGTGTGCTGTCGATGGCCCAGTTGTACGCCGTTGCCCTGGTCACCGGCGTGGCGACGGTCTTCTTCGACGTGGCGCACCAGAGCTTCCTGCCCCGGCTGCTGCCCAACGAACAGCTGGTCGCGGGCAACGGGGCGCTGGAGACCATCCGCTCCTCGGCGCAGGTCGCGGGGCCGGGGATCGGCGGTGGTCTTGTGCAGCTGCTCGGGGCGCCGCTCGCCATCGTGGTGGATGCCATCGGCTATGCGGTCTCCGCCCTGTTCCTGTGGCGTATCAAGCACCCGGAGAGCCGCCCGCAGCGCGCGCCGGACGCCGCCCTGCGCAAGGACATCGCCGAGGGGCTGCGCTTCGTGTTCGGCCACCCCCTGTTGCGGGTGATCGCCGCGGCGACCGGACTGGCCAACCTCTTCTCCGCCATTCTGATGGCCACGCAGGCCGTCTTCCTGGTCCGGGTACTCGGACTGGAGCCGGCGGCGGTCGGCCTGGTGCTGTCCGCCGCCGCGATCGGCGGGCTGGCCGGCGCCCTGTGTGCGGGACCGCTCGGCGCCCGGCTCGGCCGGGCCCGGATCATCTGGCTGTCCCCCCTGGCCACCGGGCCCTTTGCGGTGCTGTTGCCGTTGTCCGGGCAGGGCGCGGGCGCAATGCTGTTCGCGGTCGGCACCGGCGTGGTCGTCTTCGGGGCGGTCGTCTACAACGTCGCCCAGGTGAGCTTCCGTCAGGCCCTGTGCCCGCCCCGGCTGCTCGGGCGGATGAACGCCACTCTGCGGTTCGTGATGTGGGGCACCCTGCCGCTCGGCGCGTTGGTCGGCGGCGCGCTGGCCGAGGCGTTCGGGGCCCGCGTGGCACTGGCGTGCTGCGCGGCCGGGTTCCTCGCCGTACCGCTGCCGCTGCTGCTGTCCCCGCTGCGCGGGATGCGTGAACTGCCGGACGCAGCAGGCGACATGGACGCCGAGATGCCGCTCACGGACACGGACCGCGACCGGCCGGACGCCCCCGCGTGCGCCGCCGACGAGCCGGCCGGCCCCGCCGCCCGCGGCTGACGCGAACCGGAAAGTCCGCCCGCACCGGGCTCCCACCTGCCTGCCCCCACACACCGCCCGTCGCCTTCGCTGTCCCGGGCGGCGCGGCCGGCAACGACAGAGAGGTTTCGTGTGCTCAGCATCACGCACCAGTACCTGGCCCGCTACCACCGGCTCGACAACGGCGACGGGGTGCCGGCCCTACTGCCCGTCACCGGCGCCCAACGTCGGTTTGTGCTGGTGCGGGCCATGGATCCGGCCGGGCGGCCCGACCTGGTACCGATGTTCTTCTCCTTCCCGCGTGGAACGGTCGACACCCGACGCCTCGCCGCGGCCGCCCGGCACCTCGCCGCGGTGCACCCCGTACTGCGCGCCCGGCCGGCCGTGCTGCGCGGCACCCCGGTGCTGCGCCTGGAGAAGCCGGAGGTTCCGGTGGTGCGGGTGTCCTGCGCACCCGGCGAGGACGCGGCCGGCGCCTTGCGACGGGCGCTGGGCGACTGGGCACCGCAAGGGCCGCCGCTGCGACTGTTTTTGACGGAGGATCAGACAGTCGGTGGTACGCGCGAGGTGCTCGCGGTGGTGCTGGACCACACCGTGTGCGACGGTCGCTCACTGGCCCGGATCGTCGAGGAGCTGGCCGCCGCCTACGCCGCGGGGAGCGCGGCCGAGGGGCCGTCCCCCGCCGATGTCGCCGCCGAACTGGACGCCTACCGGGAGGCCGTGCTGCTCCAGCTGGACGAGGAGGCACGGGCGGGCTCGCCCGCGGCGCTGGCGTACTGGGGCGACCGGCTCCGCGCCGTCCGTGAACGCGCCCCCCTGCTCCGTCCGCAGACCTCCTCCCCCGGCGGGCCGCCGAGCGGCTCGGCCGAGCTGCGGATACCCGTCCCGGAGGCCGGGGCGTCCTTCCCCCAGCTGCTCGACGCCTGCCGTGCGGCCGCGGCGGTGCTCTACGGGCAGGGCCATGTGGTGCCGCTCGGCTATCCGTGGGGCGGCCGGCCTCCGGGCACCGCATCGGTGCTCGGCTGCTTCCTCAACACCGTGGTCTTCCCCACCGCGACGGGGCCGGCGTCCTCGGCCCCGGAGGAGACCGCCGGGGCCTGGTGGGACGACCTGGACCGGGCCGGCACCCCCTTCGACGAGGTGGTGCACGCCGCCCGGGCCGCCGGCTCCGGCTGGAGCGGCCGGCTCGACGGGCTGCTGACCGTCGACGACGCTCGGCGGCGTCCCCCGCTCCGCCTGGGCGGTGTGACCGGCCACGAGATCCACATCGACGGCAGGCCGGTCCGCGGCCCCTTCGCGGTGTCCATCACCCAAGGGCCCGAACTCCACCTGCACATGGTGTGGGACCGCGCGGTGCACTCCGACGACGCCGCGGAGGACGCCTTCACCGCGCTCGTCGGCGCCCTGCTAGGCCCTGTCGTCAAACTCCCGTCGTCTGCCCGAAGGGCAGGCTCCGCGGCGTCTGGTGCGTGCGATCGCAAGGCGGAGGGTCTTCCCGGTACTGGGTGTACCGGGAAGAGCCC
>NZ_JBFAIP010000068.1:0-36449 GCF_040654775.1 Streptomyces sp. NPDC050636 | reverse complement strand
CGGTTGATGCCGTCGATCAGGGAGTGGCGGCAGCCGTACTTGTTGTCGAACTTCGACTTCGTCACGGCGTCGTTCACATTGATCGCCGGGAACAGGAGGTCGCCGTCACGCTGCATCTCGTAGAGACGGTGAACGCCGGTGGTGGTCTCCTCGGTGACACCGCGGATCTCCGAGGCCAGCTTGGTCCACTTGTCCGAGGTCTCGGCGATCGTGCGGGTGAGCAGCTCCAGGATGGCGCGGTGCTCGTCGCTCTCGGCCGTCTCGACCGACGGAACCTTGCCGGCCTTCTCGTACTCGACGCCCTTGTGGACCAGGAGGGTGGCGTCACCACCGTCGTCGAGGATCATGTTCGGGCCGCCGGTGGGCGAGTTCGGCCAGGTCAGGGCCTGCTCCGTGCACCACCAGTACTCCTCCAGGGACTCGCCCTTCCAGGCGAAGACCGGGACACCCTGCGGCGCGTCCGGCGTGCCGTTGGGGCCGACGGCGATGGCCGCGGCGGCGTGGTCCTGGGTGGAGAAGATGTTGCACGACGCCCAGCGGACCTCGGCGCCCAGGGCGACCAGGGTCTCGATCAGGACGGCGGTCTGCACGGTCATGTGCAGGGAACCGGTCACCCGGGCGCCGGCCAGCGGCTGGGCGGCGGCGTACTCCTTGCGGATCGACATCAGGCCGGGCATCTCGTGCTCGGCGAGAGTGATCTCCTTGCGGCCGAAGGCGGCGAGGGAAAGGTCGGCGACCTTGAAGTCCTGGCCGGTGGCTGCGCTCGTCATACGGGCTGCTCCTCGAGGGTCGAGGTGGATTCGGGCTGGGCAGTCTGCGGCGCGGGCTGGGGTCCCCCAGCGGTACTGGGGCGAGGAGCGTACGCGGAAGCGGACACACTTCTCCCCCTGGCCGCAGCGCAGTCCGTCGGAGGCCCTCTCTCCCTCGGCCGGTCCGCTGGGCGGGCCGCCCGACCGCCATCAGCAGCGACGTCTGGCACTGGGCACGAATCTACACCGATCGGCCCAGTGGCCCCAGTCCACATCGGCCTGATCCATGCGCCCGTGGGCGGGCGGACGGCGCTCGGCGAAGCCTCTGTGGTGTCCCTTCAGGGTCTTGGGCGGGCCGCCGGGTGCCGTGAACACTGCGTTCCCTGTCACACCTGTTGGTTCCCGGTGCCGCGTATTGCAGGATGCGGGGAGCGCGAGGACACTCGCACGATTCGCGCGCACGCTCGTTAGGAGAACCACGTGACCACCAGTCCGGCCGATCCCCCCAAGGGCGCGGCGAAGAGCGGGCAGGGGCTGAAGCTGCTCGCAGTGACCGCCTGCCCGACCGGCATCGCCCACACGTACATGGCCGCGGAGAAGCTGGCCCAGGCCGCCGGGTCCCTCGGCCATGAGATCAAGGTGGAGACCCAAGGCTCGATCGGGGCCGAGAACGTACTGTCTGACAACGATGTCAAGAACGCGGACGGCATCATCATCGCCGCGGACAAGGACGTCGACCGCAGCCGGTTCGTCGGCAAGAAGGTCTTGGCGGTCGGGGTCGCCGAGGGCATCCATCACCCCTGGCAGCTGATCGAGCGGGTGCAGAGCGCGCCGGTGTACGACGGCGACGGGGACGGTTCCGGGACCGCCGCGGGCGGGGGCGGTGGAAGCGGAGGTGGCAAGGAACGCAGCGTCGCGTACAAGGCGCTGATGAACGGTGTCAGTTACATGATCCCGTTCGTGGTGGTCGGCGGGCTGCTGATCGCGATATCGCTGGCCCTGGGAGGCCATCCGACGCCGGACGGCCTGAAGATCCCCCCGGGCTCCTTCTGGGAGGACGTCTTCAACATCGGTGACATCGGCTTCAAGCTGATGGTGCCGATCCTGTCCGGCTATATCGCGTACGCGATCGGGGACCGGCCGGCGCTGGTGCCGGGCATGATCGGCGGCTGGATCGCCAACACCGGCGAGCTGTACGACTCCAAGGCGGGCGCGGGCTTCATCGGCGCCATCGTCACGGGCTTCCTGGCCGGCTATCTGGTGCTGTGGATCAAGAAGGTCAGGGTCCCGAAGTTCGTCCAGCCGATCATGCCGATCATCGTGATCCCGATCGTGGCGACGACCGCGCTCGGGCTGTTCTTCATCTACGTCATCGGCCGGCCGATCTCATGGGTGTTCACGCATCTCACCGATCTGCTCGGCGGGATGACCGGGTCCAGCGCGATTCTGCTGGGCGCGGTCCTCGGCCTGATGATCGCGTTCGACATGGGCGGTCCGGTCAACAAGACCGCGTTCCTCTTCGGTGCGGGGCTGATCGCGTCCGGCAACCAGACCGTGATGGGCATGTGTGCCGCCGCGATCCCCGTCATGCCGCTCGGGCAGGGGCTGGCCACGCTGATCCGTAGGCGTCTCTACTCCGAGCAGGAGCGGGAGACCGGTATGGCGGCGTTGTTCATGGGGCTCTTCGGGATCTCCGAGGGCGCGATCCCGTTCGCGGCGGCGCGGCCCGCGCAGGTCATCCCGGCGAACATGCTCGGTGGCGCGGTGGCCGGTGCCGTCGCGGGCATGACGGGGCTGACGGACGCGGTGCCGCACGGCGGTCCGATCGTGGCGGTGCTCGGTGCGGTCGGCGGGGTGCCGGCGTTCTTCATCGCGGTCGCCGTCGGTTCGGTGGTCACGGCGCTCGCCACGGTGACGCTGGTGGACATCGCGGAGCGGCGGAAGGGCGGGGTGCCGGTGGTGCCGGTGGTGCCGCCGATGGCCGGGCCGGAGCCGGAGCCGGCGTTGGCGGGGGTCGGGGCCGGGGCTGCCGGGGTCGGGGGCGGGGGCGGCACGGCGTCCCGTACGGCCGCTGTCGCGGTCACAACCACGGCCGCGGCCACGGCGCCCGCTCTCGTGGACACAAATGCCACGCACGCCACGGACGCCACGGGCGCCACGGACGCTGACGACTCCGACGCCGGCACCCACGTCGTCACCGAGACGGGCACTGACACCGACACGGGCACGGGCACTGTCACAGGCACCGACACCGACGTCCTCTCCGGCTATCTCACCGAGCGGACCGTGAAGACGCGGCTCGACTCCGGCGGCAAGGAGGCGGCCATCCGCGAGATGGCCGAGCTGGCGGCCGGTAGCGGCAAGGTGGCGGACGTCGATGAGCTGGTCCGGGTGGCGCTGGCCCGTGAGGCGCAGGGCACCACCGGACTCGGCGAGGAGATCGCCATTCCGCATGCCAAGACGGACGCGGTGACCGCGCCGGTGGTCGCCTTCGCCCGCTCCGCGGACGGCATCGACTGGGGCTCGCTGGACGGGACGCTCGCCAAGCTGGTGTTCATGATCTCGGTGCCCGAGGCGGCGGCCGGGGATGAGCATCTGCGCATCCTGGCGCTGTTGTCGCGGAAGCTGATGGACGGCGACTTCCGGGCCCGGCTGCAGGAGGCGGCGGACGAGGCGGAAGTGCTGCGTGTCCTGGGGGAGATCCAGTAGGGCGTGGGCGAACAGATCCCGTAGGGGGTCAAAGAGCCCCCTGCGGGCCAGAACGTGGGGGTTACGGGGTGGTATTCCCGTGGCTCACCACGCTGGTCGGCGAGTCGCTGGTCGGCGAGACGCTGCCCGCCCTCACGACGTCGCCCGGCCCCTGACGATGCCGGCCGGCCCCTGACGATGCCGGCGGTCCCACGATGCCGGCGACCCTGGCGATGCCGACCGCCCCTGACGATGCCGGCCGGCAAAAGACCTCCACACGCACAAAGGCCCCCGCACTCACCAGGAGTGCGGGGGCCTTGGTGCCTGCGTGGTGACGGGGCGGTGCTCAGTGGCCGCCCGGCGTCTTCTCCGGGGCGCTGCCGGCGGCGGCCGCAGCCTCGTTGTAGATGTCCGGCTCCAGGTAGATGACCCGGGCGATCGGCACCGCCTCGCGGATGCGGGCCTCGGCGGCGTTGATGGCGTCCGCGACCTGGGTGGCCGTGGCGTCTTGCCGGACCGCGATCTTGGCGGCGACCAGCAGTTCCTCGGGGCCGAGGTGGAGGGTGCGCATGTGGATGAGGGCGGTGACGCCCTCCCCTTCGATGACCGCGGCGCGGATCTTGGCGACCTGCTCGGGGCCGGCGGCCTCGCCCAGCAGCAGCGACTTGGTCTCGGCGGCGAGGACCAGCGCGATCAGCACGAGCAGCGCGCCGATGCACATGGTGCCGATGCCGTCCCAGACGCCGTTACCGGTGGCGAGGGTGAGTCCGACGCCGCCGAGCGCGAGGACCAGGCCGACCAGCGCGCCGAAGTCCTCCAGCAGCACGACCGGCAGCTCGGGGGCCTTGGCGCGGCGGACGAACTGGGCCCAGGTCTGCTTGCCGCGCAGCTCGTTGGACTCCTTGATGGCCATACGGAAGGAGAAGCTCTCGGCGATGATCGCGAAGACCAGGACGCCGACCGGCCAGAACCAGTTGTCCAGCTCGTGCGGGTCGTGGATCTTCTCGTAGCCCTCGTAGAGAGCGAAGACGCCGCCGATGGTGAACAGGACGATGGAGACCAGGAAGCCGTAGATGTACCGCTCGCGGCCGTAGCCGAAGGGGTGTTCCTCGGTCGCTGCGCGCTTGGCCTTCTTGCCGCCGAGCAGCAGCAGGCCCTGGTTGCCGGAGTCCGCGACCGAGTGCACGCCTTCGGCCAGCATCGAGGACGAGCCGCTGAAAGCGAAGGCCACGAATTTCGCTGCGGCGATCGCCAGGTTGGCGCCCAGCGCCGCGACGATGGCCTTTGTCCCGCCTGATGCGCTCATAAGTGCCGCATGTCCCTTCCGTCGACGGAGCTCTACCGCTTTACCGCCCCTTTAATTACGATGCGGCGGTCATTGTTGCAGCCCGCTTCCGGAACGCCGTCATGAGGCCACCCGACGGTCGTCTCCGCGGACACGCCGAGGAGCCCTAGACGACGACCGTCGCGCGGAAGAGCGTGCCGTCCCCGGAGACCGTGAGGTGTTCACCGGCCCGTACGAACGCCGACTCCCCGGGGGCGAGCGTCAGTTCCGTCGCGAGCCCGGTGTCGTCGACCGCCACGCTGCCGTTCACCGCCGTGCC
This sequence comes from Streptomyces sp. NPDC050636, assembly GCF_040654775.1. Classification (NCBI taxonomy): domain Bacteria; kingdom Bacillati; phylum Actinomycetota; class Actinomycetes; order Kitasatosporales; family Streptomycetaceae; genus Streptomyces; species Streptomyces sp. NPDC050636. Next base: position 31,408 of record NZ_JBFAIP010000068.1, on the reverse strand, counting down.
CTCCCGGGCCCGCAGCCGCACGGTGCCGGCCGTGCACAGCAGCACCTGCGGCGCACGGGCGTCGAGCGGGCGGGGGGTGCCGCCGGGGGCGAGGACGAAGCGGGAGAGCCGGAATTCGTCGATGGGGGTCTCGTAGATCTCTTCGGCGCCGTCCGCCTCGGGGCGCAGGACGCCCGCGTCGCCGGATTCGAAGCGGACGATCCGCAGCAGTTCGGGGACGTCGACGTGCTTGGGGGTGAGGCCGCAGCGCAGCACGTTGTCGGAGTTGGCCATCAGCTCGACGCCGAGGCCGTTGAGGTAGGCGTGCGGGATGCCGGCGCCGAGGAAGAGCGCCTCGCCGGGCTGGAGCCGTACGTGGTTGAGCAGCATGGCGGCGATGACGCCGGGGTCGCCCGGGTAGTGGTGGGCGGTGGCGGCGTACGCGGCGTAGGCGGCGGCGTACGGGCCCTCCTCGGCTCCGAGGCGCTCGGCCGCGGTGGCGGCCCGCTCGACGGTCTCGGTCATCGCGTCGTGTTCGGCGGTGAGGACGGCGGTGAGGACCTCGCGCAGCGCGGACTCCTCGGGGCTGGCGCGCAGTATGTCGACATATGGCTTGAGGCCGTCGACGCCCAGGCCCTCCATGAGGTCGGCGGTTTGGGCGGGGTGCCGGAAGCCGCAGAGCCCGTCGAAGGGGGTGAGGGCGCAGATCAGCTCGGGCTTGTGGTTGGCGTCCTTGTAGTTGCGGTGCCCGGCGTCGATCGGGACGCCGCGCCGCTCCTCGTCGGCGAAGCCCTCCTTGGCCTGGGCCAGGTCGGGGTGGACCTGGAGGGAGAGCGGTGAGCCGGCCGCGAGCAGCTTGAGCAGGAAGGGCAGCCGGGGTCCGAAGGCACGGACGGCGTCGGCGCCCAGTTCGGTCTCCGGGGCGGCGTCGATCACGTCGGCCAGCGAGACCGGGCCCGAGCCGCGGTCGATACGGGAGGGGGCCCCGGGGTGGGCGCCCATCCACATCTCGGCCTGCGGTGCGCCGGTCGGCTCGACGCCGAGGAGCTCCGGGATGGCGGTGGTGGAGCCCCAGGCGTAGGGGCGCACGGTATTGGCGAGGCGGTCCATGGGGCTGCAGCTTCCTGATGTGTCGTACGCGTATGAACGTGTCTACGGGGGCCGCGGTGTGCCCGGAGGCGTGCCGCGGGGTCCGGCCTCCATGATCACTCGGTGTCGGCGAGCGCGAGGTAAACGGCGGCGAAATCCGTGATGGCTAGCAGTTCTGCGGCGCTTTCCAGTTCGCTGCCGCTCTCCGGTCCGAGCTCGCTGATGGCGGTCTCGCATTCGTTGGCGAGCGCGTTGGCGGCGCGGGTGGCGGACAGCGGTCCCGGCTCCCGCCGGTCGCGCAGCAGCAGGATCCTGGCGTGCAGGGCGGCGGGCTGCTCGACGCGGTCGCGGAAGAAGTCGTCCGGGTCGGCGCCGGCGGCCAGCGAGCCGGACAGCAGCGGGCGGTGTGTGGTGAGCGCCTCGGGCAGCTCGGCGACGAGCGCGGGGATCCCGGCCAGTCCGGCGAGCACGGTCGCGAAGTGCCGGCCGACGGCTCCGGCGACGGTGCCTTCCGTCCAGATCAGCGGCAGCGCCTCGGCGAGGTCGGCGGCCAGGGTCTTGGCCGGGTTGGTGTACGTGGCGACCGCCGGGCCGCAGCGCTGGGCGAGCTGGTCTAGGCGGTCGGCGAGGTGGTTCAGTGCGTCGGGTGGCGCGGTGAGCAGGCCGATCCGGTCGGCGAGCGCGAGGATCGGGATGAGCAGCGACCAGAGGGTGCCGGGGGCGGCCGGGGGCGCGCCCTCGACGTCGAATTCGGCGTCGTACGGGGTGGTCGCCAGCGGGACGGCGAGGCCGCGGGCCTGGACGATGGCCTCGGCGAGCGGGGCGCCGCCGGGGGTGACGGCGACGACGGCGCAGCCGCGGCGGTAGGCCTGCTCGACCAGCTCGGCCAGGCCGGGGTCGGAGCCGTCCGGGCCGGCGAGCAGCAGCAGGTCCGCGGGGCCGGTCCAGCCGGGCAGCGTCCAGCGCAGCGCTCCGGGGAGCGGGGCGACGCCGGTGGGCGGGATGAGGGTGACGGGGCAGCTGCCGCCGCTGAGCGCGCCGACGAGTTCGGCGACGCAGGAGGCGGCGGGGCCGGGTCCGGCGACGAGGACGGAGCGTGGCCGGCCGTCGGGCGTCAGGCCGGGGATGCCGGCTTCGGCGGCGCTGCGGGCGGCGGTGCGGACCCGGGCGCCGGATTCGGCGACGCCGCGCAGCAGCCCGAACCGGTCGGCGCCGGACAGCGCCTCAGGAGTGTCGAGGAGTGACTCGTCGAGCATGGGGCGCGGCCTCCGATCGCCGGTACGGGCGGGGGAACGCCGGGCGGTGCCGGGGCGGGCCCGGCGCTGCCCGGTCAGGCGGGGGTGGGGGCACCTCCCGTGCCTTCAGGGCTACGAAGGGCCATGAGGGACTGCCTCGTCGACGAGGAGTACGGGGATGCCGTCCCGGACGGGGTAGGCGAGGCCGCAGTCCGCGGAGGTGCAGAGGAGTTCGGCGGGGTCGGCCGCGGTGCGGTCCTCCAGCGGGGCGTGGCACGCCGGGCAGGCGAGGATCTCGATCAGGCTGGCTTCGACCGGCATGGAGGCTGCTCCTTCGGGGTGGTTGCGGCGTGGCCAGCGTACCGCCGGACGGGGTGCCGGGGCCTGCTCAGCGGGGATGACGGGTGGTGGGCGGGGTCGGGGGCCGGTCCGGTGGGGGGCCGGGCGGCCGGTGTGGCGCTGTCACCCCGTGCCACACCGGCTCGCCCCGCCCTCAGCCCTCAGCCGTGGATGATCGCCAGTGCTTCGTCCCGGACCCGGTCGGCGGTGCCGGTGTCCCGGGCCTCCACGTTCAGTCGCAGCAGCGGCTCCGTGTTCGAGGCGCGTACGTTGAACCACCAGTCGCCGGCGGTGACCGTCAGCCCGTCCAGCTCGTCGATGGCGACGCCCTCGCGGCCCTCGTACGCGGCCTTGATCGCGGCCAGCCTCCCCGCCTGGTCGTCGACGGTGCTGTTGATCTCGCCGGAGGCCGCGTACCGGTCGTACTGCGCGACCAGCTGCGACAGCGGCCTCTCCTGCCCGCCGAGGGCCGCCAGGACGTGCATGGCGGCGAGCATGCCGGTGTCGGCGTTCCAGAAGTCGCGGAAGTAGTAGTGCGCCGAGTGCTCGCCACCGAAGATCGCGCCGGTCTTGGCCATTTCCTCCTTGATGAAGGAGTGGCCGACGCGGGTGCGGACGGGGCTGCCGCCGTTCTCCTTGACGACCTCCGGTACGGACCAGGAGGTGATGCAGTTGTGGATGACCGTGCCGCCGGGGTGCTTGGCCAGCTCGCGGGCGGCGACCAGCGCGGTGATCGCGGACGGCGAGACCGGGTCGCCGTTCTCGTCGACCACGAAGCAGCGGTCCGCGTCGCCGTCGAAGGCGAGACCGAGGTCCGCGCCCACCTCGCGCACCCGCGCCTGGAGGTCGACGATGTTCTTCGGGTCCAGCGGGTTGGCCTCGTGGTTCGGGAAAGAGCCGTCCAACTCGAAGTACATCGCGTCGAGTTCGAGCGGCAGGCCCTCGAAGACGGTCGGTACGGTGTGCCCGCCCATGCCGTTGCCGGCGTCCACCACGACCTTCAGCGGGCGGATGCCGCTCAGGTCCACCAGGCCGCGCAGATGGGCGGCGTATTCGCCGAGGACGTCGCGCTGCGTGACGGTGCCCCGCTCGGCGGCCGGCTGCGGGGCCCCCTCGTCAGACCAGCGCTCGACCAGTGCGCGGATGTCGGCGAGACCGGTGTCCTGGCCGACCGGGGCCGCGCCCGCCCGGCACATCTTGATGCCGTTGTACTGGGCGGGGTTGTGCGAGGCGGTGAACATCGCGCCGGGAAGGCCGAGGGCGCCGCTGGCGAAGTACAGCTCGTCGGTCGAGCAGAGCCCGATCTCGGTGACGTCCACGCCGCGCGCCGCCGCGCCGCGTGCGAACGCGCCCGACAGGCCGGGGGACGAGGGGCGCATGTCGTGCCCGATGACGATCGCGGTCGCGCCGGTGACCTCGGCGAAGGCCGCGCCGAACAGCTCCGCCAGCGCTTCGTCCCACTGGGACGGGACGACACCACGTACGTCGTACGCCTTGACGATCTGCGACAGGTCGGTCACAAGCCAGCCCTCCTGGGGGTCTTTGTGGGGTACCCAACGTAGCCGGTTCGCTGCGCTCGGCCCGGTCCGGTGGGGGGTGCGGTCCCGCGCCTCCGGACGTCGCCCTGCGACCCCGACCCCTCGCGTGGATGGGGACGTGGATGGAGACGTGGGTGGGGAGTTGAGAAGCCGGTGTGGGGTGAGCGTCGTCGGTTGTGCTCAGGAGTCCGGGGAGCGCAGCACCCTGAGGTGGCCTCGGCGGGCCACCTCCATCGGCTGGGAGTCGGCGGCGCCCGATCGGCCGCCGCCTGCGCCGGCGGCGCGTTCCTGCGGGCGGGCGGCCTCGCGTACGGCGTTGGCGAGGGCTTCGAGATCGTCGCCGCTGGGCTGGGGCGGGCCCGAGTCGATGGCGAGGCGGACGACCTCCCAGCCGCGCGGGGCGGTCAGCCGCTCCGAGTGCTGGGCGCACAGGTCATAGCAGTGCGGTTCGGCGTAGGTGGCGAGCGGTCCGAGCACGGCGGTCGAGTCCGCATAGACGTACGTCAGCGTTGCGACGGCGGGGCGGCCGCACGCAGTGCGCGAACAGCGACGTACAGGGCTCACGACGTTGGACGGTACCGCACTCTTGAGCGGGCCGCGACGACTCTCCCCCCGCTCACCCAACCGTGTCGTCCCGCTTCGTCCGATGCGTCTGACCTGCACCCGCTCGACCTGACCTGCGACGGGCCCGGCCCGCTGGACGGCGTGCGGGGAAGAATCCCGTCACGGCCCCGTCACCACTCGGCGCATTTCATGTCATTCCGCGGGATCTCCGCGATCTCATGCGGGGAGGCAAACGAACGCAACGCGGACCGGACCGGTCACCCGGCGACATGACGCGTATTGCCGCGCTCGGCAGTCCGGGCCACCCCTTGACGGTTACGCTCGATGCTGATGGACACCCCCGTACCGCCCCGACCGACGGAGCCGCGAATCCGCCGCCGCGACCGCCATGGCCGTGGCATGCGCGGCCCGATCGCACCTCCCCAGGTGCCCCTTTCGGTGACCCGCGCCGACGCCTTCGTGGATCTTGTGTATGACTCCCGGGACCGGCTGGAGCGGCGCTGGCCGCAGCTCTCCGAGGTCGACTTCATGGTCCTTGAGGTGCCCGGTTTCGGCCGGGAGGTCCGGGATGGGGGTGCGGGGCCGGACGCGGACGACGGCACCGTGCCGCTCGGCCGGGTGCTGCCGGCCGGCGGCGGACATCGCGACCGGATCGTGATCTACCGCAGGCCGGTCGAGATCCGTACGAAGAGCCGCGACGAGCGGGCGCTGCTGGTCCACGAGGTGGTCGTGGAGCAGGTCGCCGAACTCCTCGGGCTGGCACCGGAGTCGGTGGACCCGCGGTACGGGCAGGACTGACGGCCGGTACGGGGCGGTGGCACGGAAGGCCGCTTGACGGCCTTCCGTCGCCGGGGCGTGGTGGCGGGTGTCTTACGGCCTGTCCGGTGGATCAGGGTCGGAAAGGCCCTAGTCCGTCAGGAGCGACAGGTCCTGCCCTGCGGTCGGGACGACGACCGTGCCCCGGTCGTCGGGCAGCGGCTGGACGGTGAAGGCCGGGATCCCGCCCTGCGGCAGCGCCAGCATGCGTGCCGCGTAGACCGGTCCGCTGCCCTGTTCCGGCTCGACGGTCAGCGCGTAGGAGCCCTTGAGGCCCTGCGGGCGCGGCGGTTCGACGGCCATGGTGGTGCCGCCCTTGACCGTGTACGTCTTGGCGACCGGGGTGCCGCCGCCGCTTCCGGCGGACGCGGTGACCTTGACCTTCGCGTCCTTGCCCTTCTCGGGTGCGACCAGCGAGAGGGTGCTGCCCTTGGCGCGGTTGTCGGCGGCCGTGGCGCGGGTCGTGACCGGCCGGGACGACGGGATGAACGCCATCTCCTGCCTGTCACCCTTGCCGCGGGTCACCCGCAGCGCGGCCGCGACCGGGGCCTTGGAGCCGTCGGCGGGCGTCAGCACCAGCGAACCGGCCTCGCCCTTGGTGATGTCCTTGAGGTCGACGGCCGTGGTCATACCGCTCTTGACGTGCAGCGTTTCCAGACCGGCCGGGGTGATCAGACCGGTCGGGGTGGCCAGTCGCACGTTCAGGTCGGCGTCGGACTCACCGGGGGCCACAGCGACCAGCCGGACGGCGGTGGCGTCGGCCGGGATGCCGGGCAGCACTACGCTCGACGACGGATCGGCGGCGGCGGGCAGCCAGTCGCTGCCGAGCTCGGCGTCGCGGGACTGGACGGCGGCGCCGATCCGGCCGTGGCGGGCGGTGACGTGCAGCGCGGCGTTGGTGGCCGGGGCGCTGGTGAGGGTGTTGAGCAGCACCGGGTACGTGGAGTGCGGCGGCACCTGGACGCCGTCGGGGACCGCGGTGGTCAACGGCCCGTCCTTGCCGTGCAGTTCAAGGTCGACGGTGACCTCGGTCGAGCCGGGGTTGGTCAGGTGGACATAGTCCTGGCGGCCCCTGTCGGTGCTCACACCGGGGAACCAGAACGTGGTGTCCGGTGCCGTGCAGGTCAGGCCGAGGAGCCCGCGGCCGGTGCCGGCCGCGACGGTGGTGGTCTGCTGGACGGTCCAGCCGGGTGCGAGCTCACCGTCGGCGGCGCCGTCGAGGGCGGGCGCGTCCGCGCCGTCGGCCGTCGCGGTGACCGGTTTCCCGGCCTCCTTCAGCGGCGCGACGGGCTTGGTGTCGCGCGGCGGGTCGACCCGCTGATCACCCGAGCCGCCGTCCTGGGCCTTGGCGTCCTTGCCGCCCTTCCCGGCCTTGCTCCCCTTGCCGCTGCCGGTGCCGCCGCCGACGTCCTTGACGGTGCCCGCGGGCAGCAGTTGGGCGGTGCCCTTCTTCGCGCCGGCGCCGGCGGCGCCCTTGGGGGCGAAGGAGGTGTACGTCGTCTCGCCGACCTCCGAGGAGGTCGGGGCGGGGCAGAGCAGCGCGGAGCGCTGGACGGGCATCCGGGTGCCGCTGCCGGACGCGTCCGGTGTCCCGCCGCCCGGGGCCGCGAGGGCGGCGACACCGGTGACGGCGGCGAGCGCGACGGCCGCGCCGGTCAGGGACATCATGGTGCGCTTCACTGCTGGTCGCTCCCGTCACGGCGCGGCTCGGGGAAGGAGCCGGAGGACCCGGGGTACCCGGGGTACACAGTGCCGTCGTCGTAGGGCTGGGGCTGCTGCTGGCCGTCGTATCCGGGCTGCTGCCCGTAGCCGTACGGGTCGTACTGGCCCGCCTGGTAGGGGTCCGCCGGATACGGGTCGGCCTGGTAGGGGTCCGCCGACGGGTACGGCTGCTGCCCGTAGGTGTGCTGCTGGGTCTGGTACGGGTCGGCGGGCGCGTAGGGCTGCTGGTCACCGGGGTGGACCGGCTGGCCCTGCTGGGCGGCCTGCCATTCCTCGTACGACTGCTGCTGCGGCACCGCCGCGTACGGGTCGCCGCTCTGCGCGGGGTCGTGGACGGTCGTCGGGGCGGTGGGAGCGGCCGGGATCTCCTCGCCGGTCCGCGCCGCCGGAACGCCCGGGTCCGGTGCCTCGCCGGCGGCCTCGGCCGCGGCCCGCAGGCGGCGCGCCCGACGGCCCTCGCCGGAGGCCCCGGCGGCCTGTGCGGCAGCCGCGGCGGCCACCGCGTCATCGGGCAGATCGTCGTCGATCTCCCGGCGGCGGCCCGGCAGGGCCATCACCACCAGGACGACGGCGAGCAGGCCCTGCGCCCAGAGCCAGAGGTTGTGGCTGAGCGGGTTCTCGTGGGTGAGGTCGAGGCGTCCGCCGCCCGCGGGGAGCTGGAAGCCCTGCGCCCAGCCGTCGAGCGTCACGGGCTTGAGCGGGGTGCCGTTGAGCGTGGCCCGCCAGCCCTCGTCGGCGGCGTCCGCGATCCGCAGCACCCGGCCGGTGTCGCCGCCGGGGACCCGGGTGTGTGCCTCGACCGGCCCGGCCGCCACGGCGATCGGCGCGGCCGCCTCGCCCGCCCGGGTGCCGTCCTCGGCCTCGCTCGCGACGATGGAGACCCGCGAGACCCGCCGGTCCACCCGCCACAGGGCACTGCCGTCGTCCTGGCTGAGCCGGGTCAGCCCCGGTGTCGTGTCCAGCACCCGGCCCATTTCGCGCGGGGCGCCGTCGCGCACCAGGATGTAGCGCACCGCGTAGCCGCCGAGCTGGGTGGTCTGGTCGGCGCCGGAGCCGGCCACAAGGTTGGCGACGATGCCGCCGAGCCGCGTGTTCCCGCCCGCCTCGGCGGCCAGGTCCGCGTCACCGAGCCGGGCGCCCGAACCGCGGACGAGGGTGTAGTCGACATGTCCGGGCCTGCCGTCGAGGACCAGCGTGCGGGCGCGGTCGGCGGTGCCGGACTCCTCGGCGACGAACGCCGGGACCTGCACCGGGTCGCGCCGCTCCAGGGGGCCGGCCGCGCCGGTGATCATCCAGCTGACCGCGGCGTAGAGCGGGGCGAGTACGGAGGCCAGCGCGATCAGCACGGCGACCGGCTGCTTCCAGCCGAAGCCCATGGTGGCCATACGGGTGCGGATGCCCTCGGCGCCGAGCACCGCGGCGCACAGCAGCGCCAGGCCGTAGACGAGCATCGCGGGCCCGGTCCAGCCGGAGGCGTTGCCGAGCGCCGCGAACAGCAGCCCGGTCACCGCCACCGCCCAGGCGGTACGGATCGCGGTCTGCCGTTCGTCGCGCAGCGTCGCGGCGAGCGCGGCCAGCGCCACACCGATCAGCAGCACCCCGCCGGCGGCCTTCGGGCCGCCGGGGCTGAGCCCGATGAGGTCCAGTACGGAGGCGGAGCCGGAGCCGTAGTCGAGCCCGGCCTCCTGGAAGAACCGCCCGGGGTGTGTGAGCAGCGACAGCGACCAGGGGGCGAGGACGACGAGCGGAGCGATCGCCACGGCCAGGAAGCGCAGCACGTACGCGAACAGGAGGTCGCGGCTGCCGTCGAGGATGCGCAGCACCAGGAGACCGATGCCGAGCAGGACCGCGATCGGCCAGACGACCGGGGTGAGCGCCATGGTGAAGGTGACCAGCAGCGCGTACGCCCAGGCGGCACGCCAGCTGGGGCGGACGCCGTGCGGCAGGCGCAGGCCGCTCGCGGCGATGGCGGCGCGCGCCATCAGGGGCAGCAGGATGGCGAGCACGGTGGTGCCCAGCCGGCCGCCGGCGAGCGCGCCGGCGGTGGCGGGCAGGAACGCGTACGCGATGCTGCCCCAGGCGCGCAGCAGCCGGGAGGCGACCAGCGGGCGGGAGGCGAAGTAGGCGGTCAGTCCGGCCAGGGGGACGGAGCAGACCAGCAGCAGGGTGACGGTGAAGCCGGTGCTGCCAAGGAAGATGCTGGACACCAGGGCGAGGATCGCCAGGTAGGGGGGCGCGGAGGCGGTGTCGCCGACGCCGACGGCATGCCAGCTGTCGAGATAGGACGACCACAGGTCGGACACGTCCGCGGGCGCGGGCAGCATCGCGCCGCCGGTCAGCGCCCCGGAGCCGAGCAGCCCGCGGCAGGCGATCAGGGAGACCAGCAGCAGGACGAGGAAGAGCACCGGGCCGGGCTTGCGGGCGATCCGCTTGAGCCGGGCGAACTGCTCGACCTCCAGGAAGTCGGCGTCGTCACCGCCGGGCCCGGACTCCACGGCGCCGTGCCGTCCGGCCGAGGCCACGTCCGGTGCGGCGCGCCCGCCGAGGTTGCCCGCGACCTGTTCGACGGTGGCGCGTACGGTCGCGCCCGGTGGCGGGAAGAGCGGCCGCAGCTCGGCGGCGTCCACCGCGGGACGGCCTCTCCGCTTGCGTGCGGCGAGGATCTTGCCGGGCCGCAGCAGGGTGCCGAAGAGCCCGGCGAGTTCGTCCAGCGCCTGGCCGGGGACCTTGCCGACGAGGTAGGCGACGACCCGCAGGAAGGTGCCGAGCAGCAGCCGGAGCAGGACGTACGGGAGCAGCCCGCCGCGGGTGTTGGCCAGCAGCGTGTAGACGGCGCCGGCCTTGTCGACGCGGTGCGGGTTGGCGACGGAACGGCCGACGCAGTCGATGGGGCGGCGTTCGCGGGCGGAGGCCTCGGCGTGCCGCAGGATCGCGTCCGGTGCGATGAGCACTTGGTGGCCGGCCGCCTGGGCGCGCCAGCACAGGTCCACGTCGTCGCGCATCAGCGGCAGCCGGCGGTCGAAGCCGCCCAACTCCTCGTAGATGTCGCGGCGGATGAGCATACCGGCGGTGGAAACGGACAGTACGGGACGTACCTGGTCGTGCTGCCCCTGGTCCTGTTCACGGCGGTCCAGGCCGGTCCAACGGCGGCCGCTGCGCGCGATGGTGACACCCGTCTCCAGCAGCTGGCGGCGGTCGTACCAGCTGCGCAGCTTGGGGCCGACGATGACGGTGGAGGGGCTGGCGTCGGCGACCCGCAGCAGCTCGGCGAGCGCGTCCGGCTCGGGCGCGCAGTCGTCGTGCAGCAGCCACAGCCACTGGACCGGCTCCCCGTGCGGGAGTTCCGGCATCTCGTACGCCTCGTCGTGCCAGGTGCGGCTGACGGGGTCCCAGCCGCTGGGGCGCTTCAGGTAGGGCAGGTCGTCCGGGGTCAGCACGCCGGCCGTGCGGACGGCTTCGTCGACGGCGGTGCCGAATCCGGAACGGCGGGCGAGATGCAGCACCCGCTGGTCCCCGATGGCCTCGGCGAGCAGCCGGGCGGAGTCGTCCGCGCTGCCGGTGTCGGCGCCCATGACGTTCTGCACCGGGCGCTCCTGGCCGAGCAGCCCGGCCAGTGCGTCGGGCAGCCAGCGGGCGCCGTCGTGGGAGACGATCACGGCGGTGACGACATGCCGGGGGAACTCTGGGGTGGCGGCTGCGTATGAGGCGGTCTGGGCCGCCGACTGGCTGTGCACGGACATCGAGGTACGGGCCCTCCGGACCCGGGAGTTCGGGGCCCGTGGCGAAGTCGCTCAAGGCCCCCGCCCCCGGAAGACACTGCGACGGACTACTAGGCGGGTGAGTCCTGCGGACGCGGGCGGCCCGTGGGGGCGTTGGCGCATCTCGGACGGGGCCCCACACTAATGGTTCGCGCCGGTGCACCGACCTGCTGCGCACACAGCAGACCGCCTCCGGCGGACGGGGCGCTGGAGGCGGAGTGTTCGCTATGGGGAGATATGTGAGATATCGCGAGTTGGGGCGGTGCGGCGGTGTGGCCCGCGGGGCCTTGCGCCGCCGGTCGGGCGGGCTGCCGTGTCATCTTCAGACGGCGGCCTTCTTCAGCCGGCGCCGCTCGCGTTCGGACAAACCGCCCCAGATACCGAAGCGCTCGTCGTTGGCGAGGGCGTATTCGAGGCACTCGGAGCGGACTTCGCAGGCGAGGCAGACCTTCTTGGCCTCGCGGGTGGAGCCACCCTTCTCCGGGAAGAAGGACTCGGGGTCGGTCTGCGCGCACAACGCGCGCTCCTGCCAGCCGAGCTCCTCCTCCGCCTCCTCGACCAGCAATTCCTGGAACAGCTCGGTCATGTGCGCCCCTCGTCTGTCTTTTACGTCCCCGTGATCTCGCCGTGATCGAAAACGGCTGAACGACACGAGTGAAATTACAAGTGTGCTGATCCGGGCCAGTCAAGCCGAGATCTGCTATTGGGCCTCTTATTCACTCTGCGGAACCAAGCGTATGCGGAAAGTGTTCAAATCATCCAAAAACAGGACACATCCGCGAGCGCACCATCCGGCGCTCCCTTCTCACTGCCTGAGACGCGATCGGACAGCGTTCGCGTTGCACCCCACGCACCGAAGCGGGGAAGATCACAGAGGGATCACAGGACCGCAACGGCGTCGGGAAGCGCGGCTGAGGGGCGACTTCTCCCTACCAACGACTGCACAAACCTTTCGCCGGATGCAGCAACCGGATGAGGTGAATGATGTGCCGCATAAGCGACACCAAGTTGACATCGCGCGGTGAACCCGGTCTCCTTGGACCCATGCCAGTGACTCCCGCGCCCCGACTGACCCGTGCCTACGGGTCGCTTTGCGCTGCGCAGTCCCGCTGTCGCTGTTCCAGCTGTTGAAGCCACCGAGCTCCAGCTTTTTCGCTCGCACCACCCCGCAGCACCCCTGCTCCGCGACTCCCGCGCCGCGCCCCCTACAGGGACAAGCCCGCGCCGTGCCGCACTCTGTTCGCGTCACCCCAGCACTTTCGCCGAGGAACCCGAAGCACATGAACAGCGACGTCCAGATCGCCGGCGACCCGCTCGCCATTCCCCACCTGCTGCCGCCCGTTCCCGCCCACCCGGCCACCGTCGCCGGCTTCGCAGGCCTGGCGCGCCGGATCGCCGCGGACCGCGACTCCTGGGCCCCCCTCGTCCGGTACGACGCCACCACCCGCTGGTACCACCGGCTGCGCACCGGCCCCGGCTACGAGGTGTGGCTGCTCAGCTGGGTGCCCGGCCAGGGCACCGGCCGCCACGACCACGGGCTCTCCTCCGGCGTACTGACCGTCCTGGAAGGCGAGTTGACCGAACACACCGCCGCCGGGCCCCGGACACTGCGGGCCTACGGCGCCATGGGGGTCCCCCCGCGCGAGCGAAGCCGAGAGTGGGGGAGGGTCTTCGCCCCCGGCTACGTCCACGAGGTCGTCAACGACGCCCTGACGCCCGCCGTCAGCCTGCACATCTACTTCCCCGGACTGACCGAAATGCCGATGTACAACGGCCAGTACGCAACGTCGGCCGAGGAGCTCGCCGCCCCCTGACGGCGGCCCCCGCCAGGCCCACCCCTCGCCCGACCACCACCCCTCAAGGAATCAGCCTTCGGCTGACAGACTGTCTGCCATGCGAATTGTGGTTCTGGCCGGCGGTATCGGCGGCGCCCGCTTTCTGCGGGGACTGAAGGCAGCGACTCCGGACGCGGACATCACCGTGATCGGCAACACCGGTGACGACATCCATCTGTTCGGGCTGAAGGTGTGTCCCGATCTCGACACCGTGATGTACACGCTCGGCGGCGGCATCAACGAGGAGCAGGGCTGGGGCCGTACCGGCGAAACCTTCCGGGTGAAGGAGGAGTTGGCCGCCTACGGCGTCGGCCCCGAGTGGTTCGGGCTCGGCGACCGGGACTTCGCGACGCATATCGTGCGGACCCAGATGCTGGGCGCCGGCTATCCGCTGAGCGCCGTCACCGAGGCGCTGTGCGCGCGCTGGAAGCCCGGCGTACGGCTGCTGCCGATGTCCGACGACCGGATCGAGACCCATGTGGCCGTCGACGAAGACGGCGAGCGCAAAGCGATCCACTTCCAGGAGTACTGGGTGCGGCTGCGCGCCTCGGTGCCCGCGCACGCCGTGGTCCCGGTCGGCGCCGACCAGGCCAAGCCCGCCCCCGGCGTGCTGGAGGCCATCGCCGAGGCGGATGTGGTGCTCTTCCCGCCGTCCAACCCCGTGGTGAGCATCGGCACGATCCTGGCGGTGCCGGGCATCCGCGAAGCGATCGCGGACGCCGGGGTGCCGGTGGTCGGCCTGTCGCCGATCGTCGGGAATGCCCCGGTACGCGGGATGGCCGACAAGGTGCTGGCGGCGGTCGGCGTCGAGGCCACGGCCGCCGCGGTGGCACAGCACTACGGTTCCGGGCTGCTGGACGGCTGGCTGGTCGACTCCGTCGACGCGGCCGCCGTGCCGGAGGTCGAGGCGGCCGGTATCCGCTGCCGCGCCGTACCGCTGATGATGACGGATGTGGACGCCACCGCCGCGATGGTGCGCGAGGCGCTGGCGCTGGCCGAGGAGGTACGCGCGTGAGCGAGCGCAGTGAGCGAGCCATGGGAAGGTGCGCGCCTCGCGAGTGCGGGGCCGAGCGGAGCGAGGTTTCGGCGTGAGCGGAGGTGCCGAGGTGCCCTCGTACCGGGTGTGGGCGCTGCCGGGGATGCCCGAGGTGCGGCCCGGTGACGATCTCGTCAAGCTGATCGCCGCGGCGGCGGCCGGCGACGGGCTGCCCGGGCTCGCCGGCGGCGACGTCCTGTTGGTGACCTCGAAGATCGTCAGCAAGGCGGAGGGCCGGGTGGTCGAGGCCGCCGACCGCGAGGCGGCGATCGACCAGGAGACGGTACGTGTCGTGGCGCGCCGCGGTGCGCTGCGGATCGTGGAGAACCGGCAGGGCCTGGTGATGGCCGCGGCCGGCGTCGATGCCTCCAACACCCCTTCGGGAACGGTGCTGTTGCTGCCGGAGGACCCGGACGCGTCGGCCCGCGCCATCCGGGCGGGCATCCGCGAGGCACTCGGCGTCGATGTCGGCGTCGTCATCAGCGACACCTTCGGGCGGCCGTGGCGCGCCGGGCTCACCGATGTCGCCATCGGGGCGGCCGGGGTGCGGGTGCTGGACGACCTGCGCGGCGGTGTGGACGCGTACGGCAATCCGCTCAGCGCCACGGTGGTGGCCACCGCCGACGAGCTGGCCGCCGCCGGTGACCTGGTGAAGGGCAAGGCCGACGGGCTGCCGGTCGCGGTGCTGCGCGGGCTCCCCCACGTCGTCGAGGACGCGGGCGACGGTGCCGGGGCGCGGGCGATGGTACGCAACGCGGCGGAGGACATGTTCCGGCTGGGGACCTCGGAGGCGGTACGGCAAGCGGTGACGCTGCGGCGCACGGTCCGGGAGTTCACGGACCAGCCGGTGGACGGCGGCGCGGTGCGCCGGGCGGTGGCCGCGGCGGTGACCGCGCCGGCCCCGCACCACACCACGCCGTGGCGGTTCGTGCTGCTGGAGTCCGAGGAGTCGCGCACGCGGCTGCTGGACGCGATGCGGGACGCCTGGATCGCCGATCTGCGCGGCGACGGCTTCAGCGAGGAGTCCATCGCCAAGCGGGTACGGCGCGGCGATGTGCTGCGCCGGGCGCCGTATCTGGCGGTGCCGTGCCTGGTCATGGACGGCTCGCACACCTACCCGGACGCGCGGCGCAATGCCGCCGAGCGGGAGATGTTCGTGGTCGCCAACGGGGCGGGGATCCAGAACTTCCTGGTCGCGCTGGCCGGTGAGCGGCTGGGCTCGGCGTGGGTGTCCTCGACGATGTTCTGCCGGGAGGTCGTACGCGACGTCCTGGGGCTGCCCGCGGAGTGGGAGCCGATGGGCGCGGTGGCCGTGGGGCACCCGGCGGCGCCGCCGCGGGAACGGCCGGACCGGGACGGCGCGGACTTCATCGTGGTGCGCTGAACCCGGGTGTGTTGAGCCCGGGTGCGCTGAACGCAGTGCACGGAGACCTGGTGCACGGAAACCTGGTGCGCTGCCCACAGGTGCGGTGATCCGCCGGACGTCCGGAGGTCTCACAGCCGGGCGATGTCGCCGACCGGGAAGCGGGGTGCGCGGCGCGGCGGGGTGCGTCCGAAGAGCAGGATCAGCCGGGCCGCGCGGTGCCGCTGGCCCTCGTAGGGGGCGAGCAGTTCGAGCATCTGCTCGTCGGTGGTGCCGCGGCGGCCGGTGAGGGCATACCCGATGATCTTCGGCAGGTGCAGATCGCCGACGGTGATCGCGTCCGGTGCGCCGAGGGTGCGCTGCAGGGTCTCGGCGGCGGTCCACGGGCCGATGCCCGGGATGGCCGTCAGCCGCCGGGTGGCGTCCGCGAGGTCCATCCGCGCGGCCTCTTCCATACGGTGGGCGACGCGTACGGCGCGCAGGATCGCGGAGGAGCGTTTGGCGTCGACGCCCGCGCGGTGCCACTCCCAGGACGGGATCAGCGCCCAGCCGCGGGCGTCCGGCATCACCCGCATCCGCGCCCACGGCCCGGGGGCGGGCTCGCCGTGCCGTTGCAGCAGCAGCCGCCAGGCGCGGTAGGCCTCGTCGCTGGTGACCTTCTGCTCCAGGATCGAGGGGATCAGCGACTCCAGGACCAGGCCGGTCCTGGCGAGCCGGACGCCGGGGTGGCGGCGGCGCGCCTCGTGCACGATGCGGTGCCGGGCGGTCAGCGCCGCCGGGTCGTCGGACTCCCCCAGCAGGCCGGGCAGCCGCTCCAGCAGCCAGTCGGCGCCGGGGCCCCAGGCCTCGGCTTCGATGCTGCCGTCGGCCGGGCGGGCCACGACGCACAGGGTGCCGGGGCCCTCGGGGGTGCGGCAGGCCCGCCAGAGCGCGTCACCGCGCACCGCGAAGGCGGGGTCGCCGGGGCCGCGCTGCAGCACGCTCAGGGTGCGGTGCAGGTCGTAGGGGCCGGGCGGAACCCAGGTGCGGGCGGGCATGGGGCCAGGTTAGGCGACGGGGGTGACAACGGGCCGGGCCGTAGGGGGTGGGCGAACACATCCCGTAGGGGATGCAAGCGCCCCCTGCGGGGCCACAACGCGGGGGTTCGGGGCGGCATTCCCGGTCGGCGTTCCCGGGCAGCGCTTCAGGTCGGCGTTCCCAGGCGGCATTCCCGGTCGGTATGCCCGGTCGGTATGCCTACTCGTCAGACGAGAACCGCACCGCCCCGTCCGGGATGCCGGCGCCGCACCAGATGCGGATGCCGTCGCGCAGCTCGTTGTCGGCGCCGATCCGCGCGCCGTCGCCGATGACCGCGCCGTGCAGGACCGTACGGGCTCCGATGTGCGCCCCGGCGCCGATCAGCGAGTCATGGATCTGCGCGCCCGGTTCGATCACCGCGTCGTCGAGGACGGCGCTGCCGTCGATCCGCGCGCCGGCGCCGATGACCGCGCCGCGGCCGACGACCGTACCGCCGGTGAGCTTGGCGTCCGCGGCGACCTCGGCGGTCTCCAGGACCAGCCGGTCGCCGCGGCGACCGGGCACCGCCGGGGACGGGGCGCGGCCCAGGACCAGGTCGGCGGAGCCGCGGACGAAGGCCTGCGGGGTGCCGAGGTCGAGCCAGTAGGTGGAGTCGACCATGCCCTGGAGGTGGGCGCCGTCGGCCAGCAGCCCGGGGAAGGTCTCCCGCTCGACGGAGACCGGGCGGCCGGCCGGGATGGTGTCGATGACCGACCGGTTGAAGACATAGGCGCCCGCGTTGACCTGGTCGGTGACGATCTCCTCGGGGGTCTGCGGCTTCTCCAGGAAGGCGGTGACCCGGCCGGTGCCGTCGGTGGGCACCAGGCCGAAGGCGCGCGGGTCGTCGACCCGGGTGAGGTGCAGGGAGACATCGGCGCCGGTGGTGCGGTGGGTGCCGACGAGGGCCGGGATGTCCAGGCCGGTGAGGATGTCGCCGTTGAAGATCAGGACCGGGTCGCCGGGGGCGGAGTGCAGCCGCGAGGCGACGTTGCGGATGGCGCCGCCGGTGCCCAGCGGCTCTTCCTCGGTGACGTACTCCAGGTGCAGCCCGAGCGCCGAACCGTCGCCGAAGTACGGCTCGAAGACCTCGGCGAGGTAGGAGGTGGCGAGAACGATGTGCTCGATGCCCGCGGCACGGGCGCGCGCCAGCTGGTGGGTGAGGAACGGCACGCCGGCCGCCGGGACCATCGGCTTGGGCGTGTGCACCGTCAGCGGGCGCAGCCTGGTGCCCTTGCCGCCGACCAGGAGGATCGCTTCTGTCACTGTGTCCTTCTGTTCGCTTCTCCGCCCGCGCAGCGCAGCGGTGCGGCTCTCGTCGCCGACTGCGGCCCGGCGGCTGCGCGTGCGACGCTCACGTTGTCGTCTCTGCTTCCTGCTGGGGTCGGCCGGTCGGCGGACCAGTGTAGGCAGACGGTCTCCCGGTCCCTACCCGGCGGTACGCGTCCCGGCACCGCGGACGGGCGGGTGGGGAGATGCCTCCCGTGCCTCTGAGGCGATGAAGGAGGAATCGTGGCCGGTAGGACGTATGAGACGCGGGAAAGGTTCAGTGATCGGTGTGGTGATCCCTGCGAAGGGCGGCCGACACCCCCCGCGGCCGGCCCGGAGCGGGTCAGCGGCCCTGCAGCCAGGCCGCGAAATCGCGGGTGTGGCCGAGCTTTTCGTAGAGGCGGTCGCCTGGGCACTTTGTCTTGAATCCGTCCCGGTGGCCGGAGATGACGTTCAGTTCGACCTCGCTGCCCTGCTCGAAGCGATTGCCGCCGCCCGACAACAGGCGGCTGGTCCCGCGGGGATCGACGCCGTACAGCCCGAGCTTCCAGGCCGTCAGCCGGCCGACGGCGCGCACGGCGGCCCTGGGCGGCTCGGTCTCGGTGAAGGTGCCGAGGACGGCGACGCCCATGCTGTTCTCGTTGAAGCCGAGGGTGTGCGCGCCCAGGACCGGCTCGGTGACGCCGCCCGCGCGGCCTTCGTAGACCGTTCCGCACTTGTCGACGAGGAAGTTGTAGCCCATGTCCCGCCAGCGGCTGCTCGTGATGTCGTAGCGGTAGATGGCGCGGATCACCGAAGGGGCTTGTGCGCAGGTGTAGTTGTTGCCGGAGGCGCTGTGGTGGACGAACGCGGCCCGCACGGTGTCGGTGTAGCGGTGGTCCCCCCGGCGGAGGTCTTCGTCGGCGCCCCAGCCGGCCCGGGTGACGATCCGTGGGCGCGGCCCGATGTACGGGTGGGCGGCGGTGCGCTCGCCGTCCTTGGCCGGGACGGACGCCTCGGATGCGGCCTTGCCGAGCGCCGGGAGCTCGGCGGCGCCCCTCGGGGTCGCCGCTTCGGTGCCGGGGTCGACGAGTTCCAGCCGCAGTCCGCGTGGCAGGTCGCCCCGGGAGCGGCGGCCGGACTCGGGGGTGATCCGCAGTTGGACGGCGTCGGATTCGCCGACCCACAGCGGGGCGGTGCTGCCCCGTACGCCCGTGCCGTGGCGTTCCGCGGCGTCCAGGTCGGGAGCGTCGTCGTGGTGCGCCTGTACGTCCTGCCACGGGGACCAGGCCGCGGTTCCGGTGGGCCGGGTGCGGACCTGGACGCGGCCGTGCAGCTCGGCGTGGGCGTCGTCCCAGACGACACCGACGAGGGAGAACGGCCGTACGTGCCGCGCCGGCAGGCCCCGGGTGGCGGGGGCCGCCACCGGCAGGGACTGGGTACTGCCCGGCAGTTGGGCCGCCGCGGCCGGCGTCTTGGCCGAGGGCCGTGCGCCGGCGCTCGCACCCGCCGACGGTGCGAGGGCGGCGGCGAGCGCGGCGGTGCACGCGACGCCGAGGCACGTCACAAGGAAGGGGCGCATGGACAGCATCGTGGGACGGCCGGACGGAACCCGCCATCGGTGATCTGACGGGGCATCGGCCGAACCGGTGGCCCGCCTCCCGGGGCCGCCCGGTCGCCGGCCGCCGCCGCGCGTACTCTGGCCGCGATGAACGCCACCGATCGCACCCCCGCCGACCTGCTGCGTTCCGCGCTCGCCGCGGACCCGGCCCGCCCGCTGGTGACCTTCTACGACGACGCCACCGGTGAGCGCGTGGAACTGTCCGTCGCCACCTTCGCCAATTGGGTGGCGAAGACCGCCAACTATCTCCAGGGCGATCTGGCCGCCGAGCCCGGCGACCGGCTCGCGCTGCTGCTGCCCGCCCACTGGCAGACCGCCGTCTGGCTGCTGGCCTGCTCGTCGGTCGGCGTGCTCGCGGACGTCGGCGGCGATCCGGCCGCGGCGGACCTCGTCGTCAGCGGCCCGGACACGCTCGACGCGGCGCGCGCCTGTTCCGGGGAGCGGGTGGCGCTGGCGCTGCGCCCGCTGGGCGGCCGCTTCCCGCAGCCGGTGGCGGGCTTCGCGGACTACGCCGTCGAGGTGCCGGGGCAGGGCGACCGGTTCGTACCGTTCGCTCCGGTGGACCCGGGCGCGCCGGCGCTGGTCGTCGGCGGTGCGGAGCTGACCGGCGCCGGGATCGGGGCCCGCGCCGTGGCGGACGCCGCCGCGGCCGGGATGCCGGAGGCGCCGCGGGTGCTGTCGGGGCTGTCGTACGACACCTGGCAGGGCCTGTCGTACGGGTGGTACGCACCGCTGGCGACGGGCGGCTCGGTGGTGCTGTGCCGCCATCCGGAGCAGTTGGACGCGGACGGGGTGGCCGCCCGCGAGACCAGCGAGAAGATCACGTTCAGGGCGCCGGGCCCCTCCCCCATAGCCTGAACGGCATGGGGGGTGCCCCCATCTCAGGCCCGCTCTCCCCCGTCCGGCGGACCGGACCCCCGTCGAGGCGGGCCGGTCCGCCCTTTTCGGTCCATGATCTTGGGTATGTGCAACCGCTTGAGTGCGCGCAGCCCTTGAGCGGGTGCGACCGCTTGAGTGCGTACAACCATGCGGCGGGTCCGCATGTCTCCTGTACGTACCCGGGCCCCGCGTACGGGCGCGCCGCCGATTCCGTGAGGGAGGGACGCACAGGTGACCAGATTCGGCGGCTGGGCCGAGCGCCCTACGGGACGGCGGGGGTCCGACGGTCCCGGCCCGCTGCGCGCGCTGCGCTCCCGCCGGGGCTGGCTGCGCTGGAGCGCACTCGGCATCGCCGCGCTGGTGCTGCTCGCGGCCGGTATCGGCTGGGTGCTCTTCACCAAGCTCAGCGGCAATATCCGCAGCGACAGCGACACCCAGAACGAGCTGGAGAAGTACGAGGCCGAGCGGCCCGACCCGGGCCCGCCGAACGCCGAGAACATCCTGATGATCGGCACCGACACCCGCGGCGACGGCAACGGGGAGTACGGCGCGGACAACGGCACCCAGCGCTCGGACACCACGATCCTGCTGCACCTGGCGGCGAACCGGAAGAGCGCCACCGCGGTCAGCATCCCGCGCGACCTGATGGTGCAGGTGCCGCACTGCAAGCGCTCCGACGGCAAGGAGGTCGACACACAGACGGTGCAGTTCAACTGGGCGTTCCAGTTCGCCGGCGCCGCGTGCACGATCCGTACCGTCGAGCGGATGACCGGCATCCGGATCACCCACCACCTGATCATCGACTTCGTCGGCTTCAAGAACATGGTGGACGCGGTGGACGGCGTCGAGGTGTGCCTGCCGCAGCCCGTCAACGACCACGCGGCGCATCTCGTGCTGCCCGCGGGACGCCAGACGCTGGACGGTGAGGCCGCTCTCGGCTACGTCCGTGCCCGAAAGAGCCTCGGCAACGGGAGCGACACCCAGCGTATGGAACGGCAACAGGAGTTCCTTGCCGCTCTCGTGAAGAAAGTGAAAAGTAATGGTGTGCTCCTCAATCCCACGCGGATGTATCCGCTGTTGGATGCCGCGACGAGTTCGCTCACCACGGACGAGGATCTGGCTTCGCTCACCGGCCTGTACGAATTGGTCCGCAGCACGCGCGGCATTCCCACCGGACGGATCCAGTTCCTGACCGTGCCGCGCACGGAGTACCGCTACGACGCCAGTCGAGATGAGCTGGTGCAGCCCGGCGCGGGGCAGCTCTTCGGGCAGCTGCGCAGGGATCTTCCGGTGAAGGTGGGGCCCGTGGAGGACGCCCGGGATGTCACCACGCGTTCTCCGGACGGCAAAGCCGATGGATCACGCCCGCCCGCCGGCAGTTCCGATCCGACGTTTCCGGGAACCACCGCGCAACGCGGGATCTGCGAATAAAGACGATGCAAAGGTGGACGCGGCGACTCGAATGAATTGGGCGGATTGCCCAGTTGTAGGCAAGTGGAATTTGTCACGGCCGTCGCTCGGCGCAGAACTGGGCGGATAGTGTGAGCGCTCGGTCTGCACGACCAGCCGACCGTTACCTGTGACCGTGTTAACCATGTAGCGCACAATCGACCGACCGAGCGCCTTGAGGGGATGGCGCCGCGTGGCACCGACGGAGGACTCAAGGCACCGTGGACGCGCAAGGCCGTGGGCGGGCGGGCGACAACGTCGATCCCGCCGATCAGTGGGTGTTCGATCCGAACACCGGGAATTACGAGCTGCGGCTTGACCCTGCCGGTCAGGCGGCGGCCCGGCCCTCCCCCCGCAAGGCGCCCCGCTCCAGACGTGCCCAGGGAACTCCGGGGACGGGCCGCCCGGCCGGCACCGCCGATGGCCGGGGCGGCGACACCGACACCCGCCCGCTGCCGACCCAGCGCGGCCGCCGGCGCGAGGGCGCCGCGGCCGACGCCGGCGAGCGGCCCACCGGCGGCCGGGCCGAGCGACGGGCCGCCGGCCGCACGGCGATGGCGTCCGCGGCGGGCCCGGCGAGCCGCCGCAAGCCCAAGCCGAAGAAGTCCGGGAAGAAGAAGGCGCTGTACTGGACGGCCGGTGCGCTGGGGTTCGTCCTCGTCGTCGGCGCCGGGGGCGCGTTCTACCTGTACGAGCAGCTGAACGGCAATATCGACAAGGTCGACGTCGGCGTCGAGAACGATCCGGTCACCGACGGCCCGGTCAATTTCCTCATCATCGGCACGGACGCCCGCTCCGGTAAGGGCAACCAGGGCTACGGCGATGCCGGCAGCGTCGGGCACGCGGACACCACGATCCTGATGCATGTGTCCAAGGACCGGTCGAACGCGACGGCGCTGAGCATCCCGCGCGACCTGATCACCGACATCCCGAACTGCCCGACGAAGCAGAAGGACGGCTCGACGAAGACGATCCCCGGTGAAAAGGGGGTCCGCTTCAACACCAGCCTCGGCCAGGCGGGCCGCGACCCGGGTTGCACCTGGCGCACCGTCGAGAAGCTGACCGGCCTGGAGATCAAGCACTTCATGATGGCCGACTTCAACGCGGTCAAGGATCTGTCCGAAGCGGTGGACGGCGTCGAGGTCTGTGCGGCCAAACCCATCAACGACCCCAAGTCGCACCTGAAGCTGTCGGCGGGCCGGCATGTCGTCAAGGGTGAGCAGGCGCTGGCCTTCGTCCGCACCCGGCACGCCATCGGGTTCGGCAGCGACCTGGACCGGATCAAGATGCAGCAGCAGTTCCTCAGCTCGCTGATCCGCAAGCTGAAGTCCGACGCGTTCTCCAGCCCCGGCAAGCTCTACGACGTCAGCCAGGCGGCGACCAAGGCGCTCACCGTCGACACCGGTATCGGCACGGCGAAGAAGCTGCTGGACTTCGGTACCGACCTCAAGCAGGTCGACATCGACAAGGTCACCTTCGCGACGGTGCCGGTGCTGGACAACCCCGAGGACCCGGCCACCGTCATACTGAACAAGGCCAGCGCGGACCCGCTGTTCCGGATGGTGCAGGCGGACCACACCCTGGCCAAGGGCAAGAAGAAGGGCAAGAAGGGCGCGCCGGTCAAGAAGGCCCCGCCGGAGCTCGTCCGGGTCGACGTCAGCAACGGCGGCGGGCCGATCGGCGCGGCGCAGGAGACCGTGGACTGGCTGCAGAACACCAAGGCCGCCAGGCTGTCCACCAACGCCGGCAACGCCCCCTCGAAGGTGGCCACCACCCGCCTCGAATACGCACCCAACCAGGCCGACCAGGCCGCCACGCTCGCCGAGTGGATGGGGCTGCCCAAGAGCGCGCTGAAGAAGTCGTCGCAGGACGCCGGCGACCGTGTACCGATGAAGCTCATTCTCGGCAAGGACTTCGAGGAGCCGGGCACGCCGGTCGAGGCACCGACCGAGACGCCTGACGGGGTGCAGAACGTCAACGCGGATGACAAGAACATCTGCGCCAAGTGAACAAAGACAAGAACATCTGCGTCACAAGTGAACAGAGTGAGATCCGGCCGCCCGCCAGGGCGCCGAGGGCACCACAGAACTGACAACGGGGAGAGGGCCGAATGCGGCAGAGCAGTGTGCGTGGTGACAGGTCACGTCGGCGCCAGGGGGGCGCGCAGGAACTGGGCTGGGACGACAGCCTGTACGAAGAGGGCGGCCTGCCGCCGGACGCGCCGGGCTGGGAGCCCCCCGCGGATGGCGCCGTCGGCGCCGTGCCGGCCGACGCGGGTGACGGCCCGTCCGACGGGGGCGGCCGCCGCAGGGGGCGGCGGGCGCGCCGCGGCAAAGGCCGCAAGGTGCTGCGCTGGACGGCCCTGGGCGTCGGCCTGCTGCTGGTCTGCGGGGCGGGCGCCGGCTATCTCTACTACGAGCACCTCAACTCCAACCTCCACAAGGAGCCGAGATCCCTGGGCGGCAACGGCCTGAAGAAGCCGGACCCCAACGCGTTCGGGCAGACCCCGCTCAACATATTGCTGCTGGGTTCCGACGGCCGGGACAAGAAGGAGAACATCAAGCTCGGCGGCGCCCGGCAGGACGCCGACCGCAAGCCGCTGGCCGATGTCCAGATGCTGCTGCACGTCTCCGCCGACCGCAGCAACATGTCGGTGATCTCCATCCCGCGTGACACCCGCGTGCCGATACCCAAGTGCACCGACCCCAAGGACGGCACGGTCTATCCGCAGACCACCGCCGCCATCAACCAGTCGCTCCAGCACGGCGGGCCGGGCTGCACACTCGCCACCTGGCAGGAGCTGACCGGCATCTACATCGACCACTTCATGATGGTCGACTTCGCCGGCGTGGTGGACATGGCGGACGCCATCGGCGGTGTCCCGGTGTGCGTCGACCGGAACGTCTACTCGCACGACCGCAAGGGCCACGGCAGCGGGCTGCGGCTGGAGAAGGGCACCCACCCCGTCAAGGGCGTCCAGGCCCTCCAGTGGCTGCGCACCCGCTACGGCTTCGAGGACAACACCGACATCGGCCGGGCCAAGGCCCAGCACATGTACATGAATTCCATGGTCCGCCAGCTGAAGGAGGACGCCAAGCTCACCAACCCGGGAGAGCTGCACGATCTGGCGGAGGCCGCGACCAAGGCGCTGACCGTCGACGAAGAGATCGACACCGTCACGAAGCTCTACGACCTGGGCAGCGACCTCCAGCGGGTGCCGACGAAGCGCATCACGATGGTCACCATGCCGTGGCAGTACGGCCCCGGCGAGCAGTACGTCATGCCCAAGCCCGGCGAGGCGGAGCAGACCTTCGCGCTGCTGCGCAACGACGTCGCGCTGGACGGCAAGGACGCCAAGAAGAAGCCGACGCCCGACCCCAAGCCGTCAACTCCCAAGAGCGAGCTGAAGGTTGTCGTGCAGAACGGCACCAACAGCAGCGTCTCGGGACCGGTCTCGGGCCGGGCGAGCGTCATCCAGCAGCAGCTGGCTGGCCTCGGCTACACGGCGGCCGGCACCGACTCCGGCCTCACCACGCAGGCCGACACCACGCTCACCTACAAGGGCAAGGCGCAGCGGGGCGACGCCCTCGCGCTCGCCAAGGCGCTCGGCCTGCCCAAGGGCGCGGTCAGGGAGTCCAGTTCGGCCACCGAGCTGCGGCTGGTGGTCGGCAACGACTGGCGCTCCGGGACGGAGTACCCGAAGGGGACGGGTGACGACAAGGCCGCGGACAAGGCCCCGGAGAGCGCGGGCGCGCTCAACGGCGAGGACAAGAAGGCGTGCATGAAGGTGAATCCGGAGTACACCTTCTAGGGGTTCGGCCGCAGCGCGCCCGGGGGCGGACTTACTCCGCCCCCGCCGCCGGCGCCGTCACCGCCGGCCGGCGGCTGGCGATGACCTTCCTGGCGAGCGAGCGCGGGCTGGTGAGGAAGCCCACGCCCCACGACATGTGCATGGTCGCCAGCGCCACCGGGATCTGGGCGCGCGCCTTCAGCGACAGTCCCTTGCCGGCCGGTACCGAACCCGCCGCGATGGCCGCGAGATAGCCGGCCGGGACGACGAAGCCCCACGGTGTGAGGGCCGCGCCGACGACCACGCCCGCCGCGATCGCGCACACCGCGGTCGGCGGCGCGAGATAGCGCAGGTTGATCGAGCCGGAGTGGTAGCGCGCGACGACGTGCCGCCACTTGCCGTAGTCCTTGTACTGCTTGGCCAGCGCCTTGATGCTGGGCCGCGGCCGGTACTGCACCCGCAGCTCCGGCGAGAACCAGATCTGCCCGCCGGCCTCACGGATCCGGAAGTTCAGCTCCCAGTCCTGGGCGCGGATGAACTCCTCGTTGTAGCCGCCCTGCTGCTCCAGCGCCTCGCGCCGGAACACGCCCAGGTAGACGGTCTCGGCGGGGCCCGCCTCACCACCGGTGTGGAAGGCCGCGTTGCCCACGCCGATCTTCGACGTCATCGCGGCGGCGACCGCGTCCTCCCAGGCGTTCTCGCCCTCGGCGTGCATGATGCCGCCGACGTTCTGCGCGCCGGTCTCCTCCAGGAGGCGTACGGCGGTGGCGATGTAGTTCGGCGAGAGCATGCCGTGGCCGTCGACGCGTACCACGATCGGGTGCCGGGACGCCTTGATCGCGGCGTTCAGCGCGGCGGGGGTGCGGCCGGTCGGGTTCGGCACGGTCTGCACCCGGGCCCGGGGGCTCGATGCGGTCTCGGCGACGAGCTCGGCGGCGATCTCGTCCGTACGGTCCGTGGACGGGCCGAGGGCGATCACCACCTCCATCTCACCGGCGTACTCCTGCTCCAGGATGTGCCGGACCGCATTGCGCAGGTGACGTTCCTCATTGAGCACCGGCATGATCACGGAGACGGCCGGGGGCTGCTGCTGGGGCATGGTTCCTCGGGGGGACGGCCCGCGGCGGCCGCCATCGGCGGCAGCGCTCGCCGGGAGACTGCGATATCGCGGCTCACGTTACCGCGAACGGGGGACAAGGGCGGACGGCAGCCGGGTGGCCGGGCGGCCGGCGCCCGGCGTGTGGCGCTTTGCAGCCGATCGTATGGCACTACGGTGTGCTGGCCGGCTTCGTCCCGTCCCGTCCCCCGCCGCGCCGCCGGCCGCCGATCGCATCCGTCCCGCCGCGGAGGTGTAGCCCCGTGACCGCGCCGTCCCGCTCCCCACTCCCCGCGCCGCGCAGCCCGGCCGGGCGACGGTACCCGCCGCGGAAGCACTGGCGGTTGCGGACGTACGCGGCCGCCTCGTTCCTCGTGCTGGCGGCGAGCGGCGTCGGGCACGCCCTGTTCACCGGCGTCGAGAGCGGCATCGGCCGGGTGGACGCCTTCAAGGGCATGAGCGACCGGCCCGGGGGCGGCAGCGGCCTGAACTTCCTCATCGTCGGCACGGACGGCCGCGACAAGCTGTCCAAAGAGGAGAAAGACCGCTACCACCTGGGCGGCGAGCCCTGTCACTGCACCGACACCCTGATGCTGGTGCACCTCTCCGCCGACCGGGGCCGCGCCAGCGTCGTCAGCCTGCCGCGCGACTCGTACGCCGAGGTCCCCGCCCACACGGACGCCGCCACCGGCACAGCGCGCCCCAAGCACCCCGTCAAGCTGAACGCGGCGTACGCGGAGGGCGGCCCCAACCTCACCGTGCGGACCGTGGAACACATGACGGGCGTGCACATCGACCACTACCTGGAGGTCGACTTCACCAGCTTCATGCGGAGCGTGGACGCGGTCGGCGGGGTGGAGATCTGCACCGTACGGCCGCTGAAGGACAGCTATACGGGCCTGGACCTGCCCGTCGGCAAGTCCAGGCTCAACGGCGGACAGGCGCTGCAGTATGTGCGCTCACGCCATATCGACGGCTCCGCCGACCTCGGCCGGATGCAGCGCCAGCAGCGCTTCCTGGCCGCCCTCATCGACAAGATCACCTCCTCCGGAGTGCTGATGAACCCGATCCACTTCAAGGACGTCGCCGACCTGATGCTGGAGTCCGTACGGGCCGACGCGAGCTTCGACGCCAACGACATGGTCGACCTCGGGCAGGCGATGCGCGGCTTCACCCCGTCCTCCTCGGAATTCACCTCCGTACCACTCACCAGGACGGACACCACGGTGCCGGGCGTCGGCTCGACCGTGCGCTGGGATCCGGTGCGGTCGCGGCAGCTCTTCGATGCCATCCGCCTGGACAAGGCGCTGGCGGTGCGCCCCGCCGCGAAGAAGCCCCAGGCCACGGTCGTGGACGTACCACCGGCCCGGGTCCGGGTGCATGTCGACAACGGCACGGCGGAGCCCGGACTCGGCGCCACGGTCGCGAACCAGCTGCGCGCCACCGGCTTCGCCACCACCGGCGCCCCCGTCACCACCGCCGTCATCCCGCGCACCGTCATCGCCTACGACCCCCGCTGGGACCGCTCGGCCCGCTCGCTGGCCGCCGCGCTGCCCGGCGCGGAGCTGCGCCCGGTGGTGGGGCAGGGCCCGGTGCTGCGGGTGACGGTCGGCCAGGACTTCGAGGCGGTGCAGCCGGTACGGGCGGAGCAGCCGCCACAGGAGTCGGCCGGCTTCTCGGCGATCACCGGTGACCAGGCGGTGTGCCCATGACCGTCCCCTCGCCCCGTACGAGGCTCCGGCCGCCCGCGGACCGCCCGGACGCGCACCGCCGTGCACGGCGGGCCGGGGTCGCCGTCGCGGCGCTGTGCCTGGTGGCGGCCACCGCGGCCGCGGCGCCGCCGGCCCCCGCCGACCCGACCGGCTGCGGCGAGCTGGTCCACGGCCAGCTCTGTCTGCGCGGCCCGGTGGGCGCCGAGGGGACGTACACCGCGACGTACCGGCGGGACGGCGCCCGCGACGAGATCACCGTACGGCTGGGCTACCAGCGCAAGAACGCCAAGATCACCGCGTTCCCCGGCTGGTTCGGCAGCCGGGGA
The DNA here is from genome assembly GCF_040654775.1 of Streptomyces sp. NPDC050636. Taxonomy (NCBI): domain Bacteria; kingdom Bacillati; phylum Actinomycetota; class Actinomycetes; order Kitasatosporales; family Streptomycetaceae; genus Streptomyces; species Streptomyces sp. NPDC050636. The sequence goes on along the minus strand of NZ_JBFAIP010000068.1, from coordinate 2,960 downwards.
ACGCAGCGCGGTGCGGTAGCCGTCAGCGGCCGCGTCCAGATGCTCCCGGACGAATGCATCCGAGGTGTCATGGAGCACGGCGAGACGGTCTTCGTCACGAAATGGAGCTGCGGATGATCTCCCTCTGCGGCCTGATCACCCAGCCGAAAACCCGGACTCCTTAAGGGGCGCATCGTGTGGCAGGTCGTACTGGGCATCACTCCCACCACGGCGGCGCTCTTCCTCGGCACCGCGCTGGCGCTGGCGCTGGCACTCGCCCTGTGGGCCGCCTTCGCCCCCGGCAGCGGCGCCCCGCGCACCACGGCCATGGCGCTGCTGGGCGGCTGGCTGCTGCTCCTGCTGGTGGCGACGCTCGCCCCCAGCCAGCCGATCGGATCCGGGGACGCGACGGTGTGGTGGCTGCCCGGTGAGGGGCTGTTCGACCCGGGCGCCCAGTTGCAGCCCGAGGAGCTGGCGATGCTGGTGCGGCAGCAGATCGCCAATGCCGCGCTGTTCCTGCCGGTGCCGCTGCTGCTGCGCTTCGCGGCGCCGGACTGGCCGGCCGCCGCGGCGTTCCTGCTGGGCGTGGGCCTGTGTGTGGCCATCGAGGCGGCGCAGCTGGTGATGCGGGCCGGGCGGATCGCCGATATCGACGATGTGCTGTGCGCGGCGGCCGGTACCGCCGTCGGCGCGGTGCTCGCCGCGATGGCGCAGCTGACGGTGGTGCTTATGCGTCGTCGAGGCCTTCCGCAGCGCGTCGTTCGCGCAGCTCCATGATCGCGCGCCGGCGGGCGAGGCGGTGCGTACGGCGGATCTGCGCCTCCTGGTAGCGGCGCTGGTCGCGCTCGGTCTCGGGGAGCACCGGCGGTACCCGGCGCGGCTTGCCGTGCTCGTCGACGGCGGCGAAGACGAGATAGGCCGAGCCGACCTGCTGCGCCGGGCTGGATTCGTTCCAGCGCTCGGCCAGGACCCGTACGCCGACCTCCATCGAGGACCGGCCGGTCCAGTTCACCTGGGCCTTCACATGGACCAGGTCCCCGACCCGCACCGGCTCCAGGAACGCCATCTCGTCCATGGACGCGGTCACCGCGGGCCCGCCGGAGTGCCGCCCGGCCACCGCGCCCGCCGCGTCATCGACCAGTTTCATGATCACGCCACCGTGCACCGTCCCGAGGAGATTGGTGTCGCCGGCGGTCATGATGTGCGACAGCGTCGTGCGGGAGACGGAGGTCGGCTTGCCGGCCGGCTCGCCGTCCGGGCGGTTGGTGACGAGTTCGGTCATACGGCCAGCCTAAGCGGGGGCCGGGACGGGCCGCTCCGTGCCGCCCGTGACGTACCTCTCCCCGTCCGCAGCCGAGCGTCTCCCCGTCCGTGACACAGGTCTCCCGGCCCGCGCCGGGAACCGTCCGGAATGGATGCTTCCATCTCCCGCGTCGCAATGGTCACGCCCCCTTGCGGTATGCGGCGGTAAGCCGCCGTCGCTTTGCATCAGCTCTGCAACAGCCCTGGCCCGATCCGGCACCCGCCCTGTCGAGCAACCACCCGTGGCATGCACACTGCCCCGTATGAATGAGTGGCCCAGCGACCAGAGTGGCAACCGGTACGGACGCGGCAGCGGCGCCGACCCGGAGGCTGCGCGCGCCATGCCGCAGGTGCGCCGCAGCGCCGGCGGCTACCCGCGCAGCGAGCCGCCGCTGCCCCCGCAGATGTCCCCGCGCCGGGGCACCGTGCCGCCCCAGTCCCAGGGCTACGACGACTTCGACAGCTACGACAGCGGCTACAACACCGGCCAGGTCTACGGTGACGGCGGTGGCCGCGGCCACGGCGGTGACGGCTACGACGGTCCCGGGGACGGCTACGGCTCCCGGCCGCGTCCCCGCTGGGGCCGCCGCATCAAGCTGACCGTGCTGACCCTGGTCGCGCTCCTGCTCATCGCCTCGGTGGCCACCTACTTCTGGGCGGACGGCAAGGTGCGCCGCGAGGTGGACCTGAGCAAGGTCATCGACCGGCCGGAGGCGGGCGACGGCACGAACTACCTGATCGTCGGCTCCGACAGCCGCGAGGGCATGTCCGCCGAGGACAAGAAGAAGCTGCACACCGGCTCCGCCGAGGGCAAGCGCACCGACTCGATGATGATCCTGCACGACGGCAGCAACGGCCCGACGCTGATCTCGCTGCCCCGTGACTCGGACGTGGAGATCCCGTCCTTCGTCGGCTCCGACTCGGGCAAGAAGTACGCGGGCACCGGCCGCCACACCAAGCTCAACGCGGCCTACGCGGAGGACGGCCCGGAACTGCTGGTCCGCACCGTCGAGTTCAACACCAAGCTGCACATCGACCACTACGTCGAGATCGGCTTCGCCGGCTTCGCCAACATCGTGGACGCCATCGGCGGTGTGGAGATGGACATCCCCAAGGGCTTCAAGGACAAGGACTCCGGCGCCGACTTCCAGGCCGGCAAGCAGACGCTCGACGGTCAGCAGGCGCTCGCCTTCGTCCGGACCCGGCACGCCTTCGCGACGCAGGACCTGGAGCGCACCAAGAACCAGCAGAAGTTCCTGGCCGCCCTGGCGAGCCAGACCGCGACCCCCGGCACCATCCTCAACCCCTTCAAGCTCTACCCGACGATGGGCGCCGGCCTGGACACGCTCATCACCGACAAGGACATGAGCCTGTGGGACCTGGGCCAGATGTTCTTCGCGATGAAGGGCGTCACGGGCGGCGAGGGCAAGTCCATGAACATGCCGGTCTCCGGCAGCAACGGCGGCAACCTCGTCTGGGACAAGGCCAAGCTCCAGCAGCTGGTCGGCCAGCTGAAGAACGACGAGAAGGTCACGGTCTCCGGCGACTGACGGCGGCCTGACCGAGAGACACAAGAAGAGACACAAGAGGGGCCCCCGCACCCGGCGGGGGTGCGGGGGCCCCCACAACCCAAAAGCCCAAAGGACACAACGGACGGGTGAGGCGCAAACACCACCCCG
>NZ_JBFAIP010000067.1:0-36915 GCF_040654775.1 Streptomyces sp. NPDC050636 | reverse complement strand
GACGCATCCGCAGACAGCGGGCGGATGCGTCCGCGCCCATGCCGTACATCCCGGTCACACGGCGGAGCGGTCCGACGGCCCTTCGGCGAACGCCTTGGCATGCTCCAGGGTGATCCGGCTGTTGGTGCTGAGGGCGGTACGCGCGAACTCCCGGGCGTCGGCCACCGTCGCGGACTCACCGAGTACGCCGGCCACGGCTTCGGGCCGGATGGCCACGGTGTGCTGCGAGGTGACCGAGACGCCGCCCCGTACGGCCGCGACGGTCCACACGCCGGTGTGCGCCGTCATCAGTGGCGGCACCACGGTCTGCTTGTAGACGATGCGCTCGTCGGGGAAGCAGATCCGTACGGACTTGGTCGTGTGCCGGGAGCCGTCCGCGGTGACCGTGTCCATCTCCATGATCTGCACGCCTGGCCGGCTTTCCGTCAGGTCCATGCGGGAGACGTGCGGCAGGCGGTCCGGCCACTGCTTCGCCCGGTAGAGGAAGTCATAGACATCGCTCACCTCGCCCGCCACGACGACGGTGTCCTCGAAGTCGATCCACAGCTCCTCCCGTGCCTCCGAACTCTCCGCCAGCGCCTTGATGTTGGCGAGTTCGGTACGGCTGTTGCGGTCGGTGACCTCGGCGATCCACGCCAGATCCGCCGGATCGTCGCGCACGGCGCGGTAACTGTGGCCGAGGACGAGCTCGCAGCCGCCGCCCGGTGCGGGCTTGATGTCCCAGGAGCCGGACATGGCGGCGATCGGCGGCTGGGAGACCTCCTGCCGGAAGGTGATCCGCAGGGCCTCGGGGTCCAGCTCCCGGCGGGAGGTCCAGGTCTTGACCTCATCGCCGGCCAGGGCCCAGATACGGAACCGTTCCGAGGTGCCGTCGTGGTCCAGCTGCTCGACATGGACGGTGGGCTGGAAGTTCACCGGCCACCGCGAGGTGTCGGAGATGATCGCGTAGACGGCCTCCGGAGGCGCCGCCACGGTGATGCTGTGTGTCACGTCGTTCATCGCTCTGCCTTCCTCCTGTCAGTAGTTGCCGAGGCCGCCGCACACGTTGAGCGCCTGGGCCGTGATGGAGGCGGCGAGGTCGGTGGTCAGATAGCCGACCAGGCCGGCGACCTCCTCTGGCTCGGAGTAACGCCCCAGCGGGATCTTGGTGTTGAACCGGTCGAGGACGGCCTGCTCGTCGGTGTCCCAGATCCGCGCGTAATTGGTCCGCACCTGCTGGGCCATCGGTGTCTCGACATATCCGGGGCAGACGGCATTGACCGTGATCCCGGTGGGCGCGAGTTCCAGGCCGAGCGCCTTGGTGAAGCCCACGACACCGTGCTTGGAGGCGGAGTACGGCGCTCCGAGCACCACACCCTGCTTGCCCCCGGTCGACGCGATGTTGATGATGCGGCCGCGGTCCTTGGCGCGCATGCCGCCGTTGGTGAGCACCTCGCGGGTCATCAGGAACACGCTGTTGAGGTTGGTGTCGATGACGTCGTACCACGTCTCGTCCGGGAGGTCGGCGGTGATGCCGCCGCCGCTGCGACCCGCGTTGTTGACCAGGATGTCGATGGTGCCGAAGCGTTCCACCGCTGCGGAGACGAGTCCGCCCACCGCCTCGCGCGAGCGGACGTCGCAGGTGCTGCCGTCCACTTCCAGACCGCGGTCGCGCAGCTTGGTGACGGTGGCGGACAGGTTGTCCTCGTTGCGGGCGCAGATGAAGACCCTGGCGCCGTCCTCGGCGAGTCGCTCGGTGACCGCCAGGCCGATGCCGCTGGTGCCGCCGGTCACGATGGCCACGCGGCTGTTCTCGTTCGCCATGATCAGACGTCCTTTCAGGCTGCCACGGATGCCGACGTGTTCACCGCGGCGAGGAGCTGACGCGGGGTCTCGGCCTCCCCGAGGGCGTCATCGGCGAGCTTGATGTCCAGGTGCCGCTCGATGCGGCTCGCGGCCTCCAGCAGGGCCAGGGAGTCGTAGCCGAGGTCGGCGAAGGGCACGTCGAGGATGTCGCCGTCGAGGTTGACGGCCTCGTCCTCGCCCGCGCACTCGCGCATGATCTGTGTCAGTTCTTCGAGGTTCAGTTCACGTGTGGTCATGACGGCTGTTCTCCAATGCGTGTCGGCTGCCCGGATACCGGGCCGTGCGGAAAGGGCGGACAAGGAACGGGGGGTGGCGGATCAGGCGGACTCGGGGGCTTTGAGCACCACCGCGGCGTTGAAGCCGCCATGGCCGCGGGCGATCACCAGCGCGGTCCGTACGGGCAGGGCGCGCGCGGTCTCCCGGACGAGGTCGAGCGGGCAGTCCGCCGCCTGGTCCACGACATGCAGGGTCGGCGGGATCACGGAGTCCCGCATGGCCAGCAGGGCCGCCGCGGCATCCAGGGAACCGGCACCCGAGTAGAGCCGGCCCGTCATGGTCTTCGGCGCGGTCACCGGTACGGCGCGGGCACCGAACACCGAGGCCAGCGCCTCCGCTTCGATCCGGTCGGACTCACGGAGCCCCGCGGCGTCCGCGAACACCACATCGATCTCGGCCGGGGTGGCGTCCGCGTCGGCGAGGGCCAGTTCGACGGCCCGCCGCAGACCCGGCTCCCGGCCGGAGTCCGGCGCGGGATCGAAGGTCGCCCCGTACCCTGCCAGCGATCCGTAGACGCGCGCCCCGCGCTCGCGGGCCGCCGCCTCGTCCTCCATGACCAGAATGGCGCCGCCCTCTCCGGGGACGTATCCGTCCGCCGCGGCGTCGAACGGGGCGTAGGCGCGCTCGGGGTCCGCGTTCCGGGTGAGTGCGCCGGTCGTGTTCTGCGAGACCAGGCCCCACGGCGAGAGCGAGGCGTCCACGCCGCCGGTCATCACGAGCGGAACGCCCTTGCGGATGTGGCGGCGGGCATGGCCCAGCACGTCCAGGCCGCCGGCCTGGTCGGTCACCAGAACCCCGCTGGGTCCGCGCATTCCGTGCCGGATGGAGATCTGACCGGTGTTGACGGCGTAGAACCAGGCGAAGGACTGGTACGCGCTGACGTACTCGGGGCCCTGGCTCCAGAGCTTCTGCAGTTCCTTCTGGGCGAACTCGAACCCGCCCGAGGCGCTGGCGGTGACCACTCCCATCCCGAACTCCGGCAGCTGCGCGGGGTCCACACCGGCGTCGGCCAGCGCCCAGTCCGACGCGGCGAGCGCCAGCTGCGTCATCCAGTCGGTCTGCGGCAGCAGCCGGCCGGAAAGGTGCTCGGACGGTGTGAAGTCCAGCACCTCCCCGGCGAGCGGCGACGGGTACCCGGCGGGGTCGTAGCGGGTGATCCGTGCGATGCCGCTGACGCCCTTGACCGTGGCGTTCCAATACGCCTCGCTGCCGAGGCCGTTGGGTGCCGCCACCCCGAGTCCGGTGATCACTGCGGTGCCCGTCATGCCGCGCTCCTCTCGGCGGGGCGGGAGAGCACCATCGCGCTCTGGAATCCGCCGAAGCCGCTGCCGACGGTGAGCGCGGTGTCCACCCGCTGCTCGCGTGCGACCAGGGGTACGTAGTCGAGATCGCACTCCGGGTCGGGGGTGTGCAGATTGGCGGTCGGCGGCACCACACCGTGCTCGATGGCCAGCGCGCAGGCGGCAATCTCGATGGAGCCGATCGCCCCCAGGGAGTGCCCGACCATGGACTTGATGGAGCTGACCGGCACGTCGTACGCGTGGTCGCCGAGGCTGCGCTTGAAGGCCGCGGTCTCGTGCCGGTCGTTCTGCTTGGTGCCGGAGCCGTGCGCGTTGATGTACGCCACGTCGTCCGGGTTCATCCGTGCTTCGTCCATCGCGGCGGTGATGGCGGCGGCCATCTCCCGGCCGTCGGGCCGCAGTCCGGTCATGTGGAAGGCGTTGCAGCGCGCGGCGAAGCCACCGATCTCGGCGTAGATGTGCGCGCCGCGCCGCCTGGCGTGCTCGTACTCCTCCAGGACGAAGACGGCCGCGCCCTCGCCGAGAACGAAGCCGTTGCGGCTCTTGTCGAACGGCCGGGAGGCGTGCTCCGCGTCGTCGTTGCGCGGCGTGGTGGCCTTGATCGCGTCGAAGCAGGCCACCGCGATGGGCGAGATGGGGGCATCGGTCGCGCCGGCGATCATCACCTCCACGGTGCCCTCGGCGATCAGCTCGCGGGCGTAGCCGACGGAGTCGATGCCCGAGGTGCAGCCCGCGGAGATGACGGCGGCCGGTCCCTCGGAGCCGACGGCGCGGGCGACCTCGGCGGCGATGCTGCTCGGCACGAAGTGCCCGTACAGATGCGGGACGCCGTACGCGTCGTCGACCAGCCACTTGCGTCCGCTGTCGCTGAGGACGACGTACTCCTCCTCCAGGCCCATGGTGGCGCCGACCGCACTGCCGATCGCCACGCCGGTGCGTTCCGGAACCAGGGCGTCGGTGTCCAGGCCGCTGTCCCGCAGCGCCTCCCGGCCGGTGACCACGGCGAACTGGGTCGCCCGGTCCATCCGGCGTATCTCACGCGGCGTCAGGCCCGCCGCCAGCGGGTCGAACGCGCACTGCGCGGCCACCTGGGAGCGGTACGGGGCCGGGTCGAAGAACGAGATGCGTCCGGTGGCGGTGCGTCCGGAGGTGATCAGATCCCAGAATGCCGTGGTGCCGGAGCCGCCGGGTGCCATGACGCCGATCCCGGTGATGACCACACGGCGCGGCGGGCGTGGGGATGTGCCTGTCATTCTCGCTGCCTTTCGTGAATCTCGTGGTCGTCAGGGGGAGTTGCGCGTCACCCGGCGCCGCCGGATACGCAGCACACCGTCCCGCTCCTCGAATTCGTCCTCGCATTCGAGGGCTGCGGTGATTACCGCGGAGCCGCCCAGCGGGGTGGCCACAATGACGGTGCATGATCGCGCGGTGAGGTATCCGCCGGCCGATTCGTGGAGACCGGTCATGGTGACGTGATGGCGCTGCACAATATTCTGTGAATTGCGCCTGGCGGCATGCTTTTCACTGTGCTCGGAAATTGCCTGTGATCCGCTTACGGGTTCGGTCTCGCCGGGCAGCAGGAATGTCGCCGTTTCGGTGAAGGTGTCGCGGTAGGCGGTGAAGTCACCGGCGTCGACCGCGTGGACCTGTTGGGCGTAGAACCGCTGGATCCGGGACAGTGCGGGGAGCGTCATCGGGCCGCCGCCGGCAGGTCGTCGCGGGTCACCCGGCGCTCGGCGACCTGCCAGCCGCCGTCCCCGGACACCAGCCGGTCCTCGCACACCGTGCTCACGTGCAGCGTGGCGCCGCCGGCCTGGGAACTGGCGATGACCAGCACGTATGAGCGCGCCGCCACGGTGCCCTCGGTCACCGGGCGGATATCGAGCATGCTGACCACATGCCGGTGCGAGACGCCCTTGGCGGCCCGGTCCGCGGCGCCGGCCCGAGTGGCGGCGACAATGGCGGACCGGCCGTTCAAGGGCTCCGGAAGACCGTTGGAGAGGAACACCGCGGACTCCGTGAAACTGGCCCCCCAGGCATCAAAGTCTCCGCCGTCGCCGGCCTGCATCTGCTGGGCGTAGAACTGCTGGATCTGCTGATACGAATCCGTTGATTCGGTGACGCGATCGACGGAGGTGGAAGGCATCGAATCTCCTCCTGAGCTGGCAAGTTCAGTACCGAGATCAGATATTTTCAGCTTCGGCTAGAAGACCGCTAGATTCTCGATCGAGAAGCACATTCCTATGCCGCACAGTGCGGATGTCCGCCGTTGAATGAGACCATCTCGGCGAATGCGGACTGTACGTCCAGCGGAGCCGCCGGGGCCGCTCCGGACTCCTCCGCATAGGCGCGAATCAGATTACCCACCAGCCTTTCGCTGTCCAGCAGTCGGGCGAAGACGCCGAGGTCCGCCGACCGTGCCAGCTCCAGCGGAGCGAGCCCGTCGGCGACGCCGGCCCGCGCGAGCCCGCGCACCCACCGCAGATAGTCGGCGTTGGCGTCCAGCAGCTCGGGGCCGCCCACCGGACCGTGGCCCGGCACGATGTGCAGCGGCTCCAGCCGCCGCAGCTGATCCAGCCGCCGCAGCGTGCCCGACACGGATCCCATGAGGACGAAGGGCGTCGCCCCGGAGAACACCAGGTCTCCCGGGAACAGCACCCGCTGGTCCGGCAGCCATACGACGCAGTCCCCCACGGTGTGCCCGGGACCGAAGTGCAGCAGCTGAATCCGCATCCCGGCGCCTTCGAGGGACATCCGGTCGCTGAACGTGATCCGGGGACGGCTGACCTCGATGTGGCCCCATTCCACCGCCGGCCACAGGCCCTGGAGCGCCAGGCCGTGTTCCGCCATCTCGGCGGCCGCCATCTCATGGGCGATGACGGTCGCTTCTCCGGCAAAGAGGTAGTTGCCGAAGGTGTGGTCGCCATGGCTGTGTGTGTTCACCACGAACTCGACCGGCCCGGAGGAAAGAGCGCGGACGTTTTCATGGAGCATGCGCGACCGGCGTTCCGTCGCCGCGGTATCGATCAGGACCGTTCCGGAACTACCGGTGAGAATGCCGGAGTTGTTCAGGCACCACCCTCCGTCCGGCTGCACATGGGCATGGACGCCTTCGATGATTTCTTCGGTTTTCGGCAGCATCGGCACTCACTCCTGGAAAAGAGGAACCGCCCACCTGCCGAAAGCATGACGGGAGGGGGGCGGCGGGCTGGTGGCAGCGGTCCCTTAATCGGCCGAGGTCACGGCCGCGGCCTCGATGCCGTTGAATCCGGAGAGCGCGCTCAGCGGGATCACCTCGTACCGGATGTGCGGCACCAGGGGGTTGCCGTTGAGATGTTCAAGGAGTTCCTCGTGGGAGTCGACGTCGAAGATGTTGGTGGCGCCGTAGCCACCGACGCGTACCCAGGAGTGCCGCACGATGCCCTTGCGGCCGAGCTCCTTCATATACGCCAGCCCTTGCGGGAGCCGGCGGACGAACTCGTCCCCCGAAATGCCGTCCAGCTTCGCCTGCGCCACGACTTCATAGAGCATCCTCAGTTCCTCCAGGACCTAGGTGAATCATGCGGCCCCTGCGACTCCACCGCATTGCCTCCAGCATGGCGATGCGGGCTTGAGGAATGCTCAAAGCGAAGTGAGGTCCTCGCCCACGGAAACGGCCGCGGTGAGAAACGCGGCCACCGCTTGGGACGTGGAACTTTCCGACCACGCCACATAGACGGTGCTCGGGCTCACTCCCTCGACCGGCCGGACCGCGAAAACGCCGGACTCCGCCCGCTCCCTGACGATGGAACGGGGCAGCAGCGCTATGCCCTGGCCCAGCGACACCACGGTGAACAGCTGGTGCAGATCACTGATGATCAGCGGCCCCTGCTCGGGCCGGCCGTCCCGCTCGGGCCGCCGCACGTCGGGTGGGATCGTGTCCTGCCCCTTCCAGTACGCGCGGGCCAGGTCGTCCGAACCGGACCACTCGGGGAAGACCTCCCCGTTGAGGTCCGCGAGCCGCAGCTTTCCCTTCCGGGTCAGCGGGTGATCGGCGGACGTCACCAGGACCCGCGGCTCGGTGATCACCGGCTCAAGTTGCACACCCTGACGCCCTGTTGGGGTGCGTACGATCGCGACATCGGCCCGGCCGTCATGGAGCATCGCCTCGGGCGCGCCCCAGGAGGCGATCAGTACCTCGGCACGAGGCAGTGTGGCATCGGCGTGGTAGACGTGCAGGATGTCCTTCAGCAACCCGCCGTCGGCGTCCGGTGTGAGGGCGATGCGCAGCCGGGAATCCTGTTGTGCGGCGCGGCGGGTGCGGCGTTCCGCCGCGAAGACCGCGTCCAGGATGATGCGGCTCTGCTCCAGGAGGACCCGTCCCGCAGGGGTGAGCGCGGCGCTACGAGTGTCCCGTTCGAGCAGTGAGAGGCCCAGCTTCTTCTCCAGCTGCCTGATCGCTCGCGACAGCGGGGGCTGTGCCATTCCCAGGCGTTCGGCCGCGCGGCTGAAGTTCAACTCCTCTGCGACAGCGACGAAGTAGCGCAGTTCGCGGAGCTCGAACGGTTCCATGGGCGATGATAAACACGTACCTCACGCCACCGTGGGGCATTTGTGCCGGGCCGCGGTGGTCGTCAGCCCAGCAGATCGCGGCGGACCCTGCGCTCGCGGACGGTCCAGCCGGCCTCCCCCCGTACCAGCAGATCCCGGCCGGCGGAGCTGTGCAGCCGGCTTTCGCCGCCCTTCTCGGTGACCGCGACCATCGCATAGAAGCTGGTCCGCGCGGTCTTGTCGGCGAAGGAGTCCACGTTCAGCATGCCGATCCAGTGCCGCCGCACAATGCCGTTCGCCCGGTCTTCCGCCACTCCCCGGTGCGCCAGCTCCTTCATGCGTTCCAGTCCCTCGATGGCCGTGGCGCTGAAGCTGAGTTCGGTGATTCCGTCCTCGGCGAAGGAGCAGTCGGGAGCGAGTGTCGCCGCCCATTCGTCGACTCGCGCCGAGTCGAGCAGGTGCATCTGGCGTGCGTAGAACTGCCAGAGGGACGCGAAGACGACGGGGTCGGTCTCGCTCCGTATCGGAGTGTCCAGGTTCATGGTCGGGTTCCTTCGTCTGGCTCAGGCACCCCGGAACTGGCCGGCGTACTCGCTGAGGAAGTCTTCGATGCTGCGGGGCGGCCGGCCGGTCACCTCGGTGAAGTCGTGGTGCACCGTCACCCCGAGTCCCGATGCGCACTCCAGTTGAAGGGCGACCAGGTCGGCCACGTACCACTGCGGCAGTCCCGCTGCCGTCAGGCCGTCACGCAGCTGCTCGGTGGTGAGGGGGACATGTCGGATCTCCGTGCCGGCGGCCGCGGAGATCAGCGACGCCACCTCCGGATGGGTGAGGTCGCGGGGGCCCGTCACGGTGTAGGTACGCCCGAAGTGGGCGTCGCCGGTGAGGACTTCGACGGCCAGTGCCGCGATGTCCCGGGCATCCACCATCGCGTCGGTGCCCTGTCCGGTGGCGGAGGCGATGGCGCCGTCGTCGACCATCTGGAAGAGGTTCTGCATAAAGGCGGAGGGCTTCAGCACGGTGTACGGGATGCCCGACTTCGCCAGCGCCTCGTCCGCTTCCCAGTGCCAACGGCACACCGGGGCCGGGGAGTCGGGGCGTGCCCCGCCCGTCGAGACGCGCACCAGATGCTCGACATCCGACTGTCGTGCCGCCTCGACGACGGCCCGCTCCCGGGCGTCCTGGAGGGGGTGCACCGCGCTCACGAGAAAGACCCGCCGCACACCGTGCAGGGCGGCCGCGACCGATGCCGGATCGTCGAGGTCTCCCGCCACGAACTCCGCGTTCTCGCCCAGCAGCCGGCGTGCCTTCGCGGCGTCGCGGACGAACGAACGGGTGGCGACGCCCTTGTCCGCCAGCTGCCGTACGACTTCACTGCCCACCGTGCCGGTGGCCCCGATCACAAGAATCACTGTGCCAACTCTCCGTCTCTTACGGGTTTTCGAGGCCCCTGCCCGCCCACGCACGGCGGGCGGGCAGGAGGCAGGGGCGTCAGCGGAGCGCTGTCACCAGGGCAGAACCGTGTCGGCCGTCGAGGATCCCTCGCCAACGCCGAGGAACTGGCCGGTCGGGCCGTCGGCGGGGAGCGTCGCCAGGTGGACGGAGGCGCGTGCGCCCTCCTCCACGGGCTGGAAACCGCGGTGGCCGTTGAGGTCCGTGGCGATGAATCCGGGGTAGGCGGCGTTCACGAGAATGCCGCTCTCGCGCAGCTCGTTCGCGTACATGAGGGTGAGCGAATTGAGCGCGGTCTTCGAGGAGTTGTAGGCGAGCAGCCGCATCGACGACACATGGTTCGTCGTGTCGGCGCTGAGCTGCAGCGAGGACAGTTCGGTGGAGACGTTGACGATCCGCGCCGCGGTGGCGCGGCGCAGCAGCGGAAGCAGCGCGTTGGTGACCGCGACCACGCCGAAGACATTGATCTCGTACGTGTCACGCAGCTGCTGGACGGTCACCTCCGCGAGCGGCGTCATCCCCTCGATCCAGACGCCCGCGTTGTTGATCAGGACGTCGAGACGGCCGAACTCCGCCTCGATCCACTGAGCGGTCGCCGCAACGGTCTTCTCGTCCGTCACGTCCAGATGCACAAAGCGCGCATCGGCCCCGCCGGCCCGGAGCTGCTCGGCCGCCGCCTCGCCACGGCCCTTGTCCCGGGCTCCGACCAGAACGGTCATCCCGAGCTCTCCGAGCCGGCGGGCCGTCTCCAGTCCGATGCCCTTGTTCGCGCCGGTGACCAGGACGATCTGTGCCCCGTCGGTGCTCATCTTCGTACCCTTCGTCGAAGCCTGCTGATACGCATGTACATCGTTCTCAAGCCAACATCGCCGGGCAGCGAAGGGGAAATACTCCCTCGCTAGAGCCCTATACCCGCGCGGTATGTCCGGCGGATCCGGCGAGCTCCGGCATGACGTGCTCCGCGAAGAGACGCATCGTCCGCTCGGCGTCGGCCACCGGCATCAGCCCCGCGTTGGTGTGGAGGCTGACGGTGATCTCCCCGAACGCGTCCCGGATCTGCCGCAGTTGCGCCAGAACCTCCTGGGGATCGCCCGCGAGGATCTTGTTGTCCCTGACCGACTCGTCGTAGTCGAGCTTCTTCACCTGCTCGATCAGCCGCTCGTAGCCCTCGTAGACCGTGCTGCGGGTGCGCCCCCACGCCTGCACGGCGTCGGAGAGTTTTTCCTGGTAGTTGCCGGCGTGCACCCGGCCGTCGCGGCGGGCCCGGTCGCCGTCCTCGTCGAGGTAGCAGTCGTAGCTCAGATGCACGGACTCGCCGCCCGGCCGATGGCCGGCCGCCGTCCATGCCGCACGGTAGCGGCCGATCATGTCCTGGGCCTTCTCCCGGGAGGTGATGGACGGCACCAGCATCAGGCCGTAGCCCGAGGTGCCCGCCGTCTCGCACGACTGGGCGGTGAAGGCGGCCGCCACGAGGATGCGCGGATGGGGGCTCTGGTACGGACGGGGCAGCAAGGTCGCCGGTCCGAACCGGAAGTACGGGGTGTCGACGGTGACGTTCTCCTCGGACCAGAGCCGTCGGCACGCCTCGACGGCGGCCGCGAACCGTTCCCGGCTCTCGTCGAGGGGGATGCCGAACGCCTCGAACTCATCGGGCAGGAAGGCCCGTCCGAAACCGACGTCGAGTCGTCCGTGCGAGAGGTTGTCCAGCATCGCGAGCTTGCCCGCCAGCTTCACCGGATGGGTGAAGGCCGGAATGGCCGCACCCGTGATGAGCCGTATCCGCTCGGTCCTGGCCGCCGCCGCCGCGAGGAAGGTGACCGGGTCGGGGCTGTACCCCCCGTAGGGGAAGAAGTAGTGCTCCACGGTCTTCACGTGCGCATAGCCCAGTTCCTCGGCCAGTGCGACCAGGTGAAGGCATTCCTCGTAATACTGAGCAGCGCTCTTCTCCGCCGGGCTGACGGTGGGGAAGAAATTGACTCCGAACTCCATCGGTACCCCTCGGTGGCTCTGGTCGGTGGATCTGTCGGTGAAACAGTGGTCCGTCCGGTCACAGACGCCGGGCGGTGACCAGCCAGGCCTGGAGGGTCATCGGCTTCGCCCCGTTGTCACCGGTGTAGCCGACGATCTCGATGCGCTTCAGCGACTCCAGCTCCCAGCCCGCCGCGAACGTGGCCCGGAAGTCGGCCTCGGTCAGGCGGCGCGGCCCCCAGTCGCCCGGGAGCTCGTCGGAGAAGCCGATGACGTGCACATGGGCGCCGGGGCGGGTGGCGCGCTGGAGGGCAGCGGCATAGGCCGGTGCGTCGGCCGCGCTGAGGTTGTGCAGCAGTCCGCAGTCGACGACGGTGTCATAGGCGTCGACGTGTCCGTCCAGCCGACGGGCGTCCGCGACCTCGAACGTCGCCGTCAGGCCGTTGCGCTCGGCCTTCTGCCGGGCCCGGTCGATCGCGGTGGGCGCCACGTCCACACCGGTCACGGTGTAGCCGAGGCGGGCCAGGTGGAGGGAGAAGTCGCCGGTGCCGCAGCCGAGATCGAGCACATCGCCGTGTACCTTTCCGTCCTTCTCCAGTGCCACCAGGACGGGCTGCGGCTCACCGAGATCCCACACCGGAGCGGTGGCGTCCCGGTCCTGCTGCCCCTCCGGCCGGCCGCCGTCGTTCTCGCCCCGGTAGGCGGCCTCGAAGAACTCCGTGGGCATGCCCTGAGAAGTCATCTGTCTCTCCCTCTGTCGGTTTTCGATGTGCCGTGTGCCGTCTCATCCGCGGCAACAGCCTTGTCCAACTGCCTTGAAGGCCGCTCAAACCCAGCTCGAAAGGGCCGGGGACGCGGTCCCGCGCCGGTCAGTGCGGTGGGTTCCCGTGCTTGCGTTGGGGCAGCGGCGCATGTTTGGCGCGCAGCATCGCCAGCGCGCCGATCAGCCGGGAGCGGGTCTCGGCGGGGTCGATGACATCGTCGACGAGGCCGCGCTCAGCGGCGTAATACGGATGCATCAGCTCCCGCTGGTACTCCTCGATCCGCTGCTGCCGGGCCGCCGCCGGGTCGGGGGCCGCGGCGATCTCCCTGCGGAAGACGACGTTCGCGGCACCCTCTGCCCCCATGACCGCGATCTCGTTGGTGGGCCAGGCCAGGGACAGGTCGGTGCCGATGGAGCGGGAGTCCATGACGATGTAGGCACCGCCGTAGGCCTTGCGCAGGATCACCTGGACACGGGGCACGGTGGCGTTGCAGTAGGCGTACAGCAGCTTCGCCCCGTGCCGGATCACGCCGCCGTGCTCCTGCCCGATGCCGGGCAGGAAACCGGGTACGTCGACCAGGGTGACCAGCGGGATGCTGAAGGCATCGCAGAGCTGGACGAACCGGGCCGCCTTCTCCGAGGAGTGGATGTCCAGTACGCCGGCCATGCTCGCGGGCTGGTTGGCGACGATGCCGGTCACCTGTCCACCGAGCCGGGCCAGGGCACACACCACGTTCGGTGCCCATGCCTCATGGACTTCGAGGTGGTCACCGTCGTCGACGATCTCCTCGATCACCCGCCGCATGTCGTACGACCGGTTGGCGTCGGTGGGCACGATGTCCAGCAGCGGTTCGCAGCGGCGGTCCGCCGGGTCGGATACCGGTGCCTCCGGCGGCAGTTCGCGGTTGTTCGCGGGGAGCATCGAGAGCAGGTACCGGACTTCGGCGAGACAGTCCTCCTCGTCGTCATAGGCGAAGGCGGCCACCCCGGAGGTGGCGGCGTGCACATCGGCGCCGCCGAGGCCCTCCTGGGTGATCTCCTCGCCGGTGACCGCCTGCACCACATCCGGTCCGGTGATGAACATCTGCGAGGTCCCGCGCACCATGAACACGAAGTCGGTGAGCGCCGGTGAGTAGGCCGCGCCGCCCGCGCACGGGCCCAGAATGACGCTGATCTGGGGAATCACCCCGGAGTTGCGGACATTGCGCTGGAAGATGCCGCCATAGCCGGCGAGGGCGGTGACGCCTTCCTGGATGCGGGCCCCGGCTCCGTCGCAGAGTCCGACGAGGGGCGCGCCGGCCGCCTCGGCCATGTCCATGATCTTGTGGATCTTCTCGGCGTGTGCCTCTCCCAGCGCCCCGCCGAAGATCCGGAAGTCATGGGCGTAGGCGAAGACCGGCCGGCCGTCGACCAGCCCCCAGCCGACGATCACTCCGTCGGTGTACGGCTTCTTCCGCTCCAGGCCGAAACCGGTGGCCCGGTGCCTGCGGAACGCCTCCACTTCCGTGAAGGTGTCCTGGTCGAAGAGGAGGTCGAGCCGTTCGCGTGCGGTCAGCTTGCCCTTCGCGTGCTGGGCGTCGGTGGCCTTTCGGTCCGGCCCGTCCCGCACTTTCCGCCGTAACGCGGTGAGTTCGGCGCTCCGTTCGCGCATGGCCGGGATACGGGCGGCCGGGCGCACCGGCTGCCGGGCGGGCGCCGGGCGGGCGGCCGCGGTCACCGGGAGGCTCCCCACCGGGCTTTCTTCGACGATGCTCATCTCAGACCGCCACCGCCCCGGCGGCCCCGGCCCCGTTCGCGTTCACATTCACGTCCGCGTCCGCGTTCCCGGCCAGGGTCCGGAACAGCTGCTCGCTGTACGCGGCGCCCGCGACCTCGAACTGCAGCATCACATGGCTGGCGGCCGCGTTGACGTCCCGCCAGACCCGCTGGATCTGGTTGTCCTGGGACTGTCCGCGGGTCCCGCCGGCACGGAAGATCCGGTCGACCGCGGCCACGCACAGATCGGCGGCGAGGGCACAGTCCCGGCCGCTGCGGGCGACTCCCCCCGGCGATACGGAACCCGTGTCGGCGAGCCGCGCGGCACGCTCCAACAGCAGCCGCGCGGCGTCGATCTCCCCAGCGGTACGTGCCAGCGCGACCTGTACCGAGGGCTTTTCGCGCGCCGGCCCACGGGCCGTGGCGATGCTGATGTCGGCCTTCTGCGACATCCAGGCCGACCACGCGTCCAGACCGCCGGCCGCGGCCCCCAGTACGGGCCCGCAGAACGTCAGCCCGTTCACGGACCTCATCGGCACCCGCAGGTTCGGCGCCGCGGCCGAGGGCACACCGTCCCATACCGCGCTGCGCGGGACCGCCAAGTGCCCCGGTACAAAGACGTCTTCGAGGACGAGGGTGTCGCTCCCGGTGGCCCGCATGCCCACGTTGAACCAGGTTCCGACGATCCGGTACGCGCTCTTGGGCACCGCGAAGAAATAGGGCGCGGAGTCCTGGCCCGCCGCGGCGGGCGCACAGGCCAGCGCCCAGTCGGAGAAGCCGACGCCGCTGGTGTACGGCCACTCGCCGCTCACCCGCCAGCCACCGTCCACCCGCCGCGCCCGGCCGCTGGGGATCAGAGCCCCGGACATCAGCACGTCGGGGCCCCGGTCCCAGAGCTCGGCCTGCCCCTCCTCGGGCAGGAACGCCGCGATACGGGCTGCGCTACTGGTCAGCGAGGCCACCCATGCCGTGGCGGCGCAGCCCTCCCCCACCGTGGCCACGGCGTCCAGCAGCGCGGCGAAGGTGCCCTCGCTGCCGCCCCACCGTCGCGGTACGAAGTGACGGGCGAAGCCGGCCTCGGACGCCGCGCGGACAACAGCGGGAGAGAGGCTGCCGGTGCGGTCCGCATCGGCCGCGTGCCGCGCGGCGAGATCACGGACGGTTCCCGCTTCCGAAAGCAGTTCGGCAGCCTCGAAGACGTGATGACTCATGGCATCTCCCTCTCTCCCTGTCCGGCGTACAACAGCTGAAAAGCTGGCACCGTCGACTAGAGGGCGACTCGACACCGACTGGAGAGCCGATACTCCAGCCATCTTCGAGGAAGGCTTGCCATGCTCCAGGGCAAGGAAAGAAATTCCCGGCCACCGTCATCCGTCAGCACTGCGAGGATCGTATGCCCCGGAGTAATACCGAGACAGAGAACCGCCCTCAGGATTTCGACAGCCAGGATTTCCGTCGGGTACTGGGAAATTTCTGCAGCGGCCTCACGGTCATCACGGCCATGGATGGTGACACACCGGTGGGCCTGGCCTGCCAGTCCTTTTCCTCGCTCTCCCTCGAACCGCCGATGGTCGCTTTTTTCGTCGGCAAGAAATCGACCAGCTGGCCGCGTATCGCCCGGAGCGGAGCCTTCTGTGTGAATGTGCTCCAGGTGGAGCAGGAGCAGCTCTGCGAGAGGTTCGCACGGAGCGGCGGTGAGAAGTTCCGGGGCGTCCGGTGGACCGGATCACCGCATGGCCTGCCGCATCTCGACGGTTCACTGGCCTGGATCGACTGTGCCATCGAGGAGGTGCACAGCGCGGGGGACCACCACATCGTGGTGGGGTCCGTGCGCCTCCTCGAAGCCCGTTCGGAGGGGAGTCCGCTGCTGTTCTTCCGCGGCGGATTCGGTCAGTTCATCTGAGGCCTGGGCACGGCGTCGCTCAGCAGGCAACCTGCCCGGGGGCGGCGCCGGCCGGTAACAGGGCGTCCTCCCGCAGCCCGCGCTGCCCGTCGAAATCGAGAGCGGGGTCCGAGGCGAGGATGGACTGCTGCAGCTGGTGAAGCTTCGGCGACGGGTCGACACCGAGGTTCGACACCAGGTAGGAGCGCAACTGCTGGAAGACGTCGAGCGCCTGGACCCGACGCCCCGACCGGTGCAGCGCGATCATGAACAGGGCGTGCAGCGTCTCGTTCGTCTCGTTCCGCGCGACCAGTTCGGTGAGTTCGCTCAGCACCTCGCGATGGAGGCCGAGCCGCAGGTCGGCCTCGATGCGCTGCTCCAGCACCGTCAGCCGCTGCTCTTCCAGCCGCCTCTGGTACATGCCGAGCAGCGGACCGGGGCGTACGTCGGAGAGCACCGGCCCCCGCCACAGCCCCAGCCCCTCGCGGAACAACGTGGCGGCCCGCCGCACGGCGCCCGAGGCGAGCGCCACTCTTCCCGCCCGGGTCTTGTCCTCGAACTGGGTGAGGTCCAGCTCCGCGGAGCCGATGCGGAAGGAGTAGCTACCGGATTCGGTCACCAGGCAGTCGGCGGCGACCGCGGCAGGCGTGATCTCCAGCGTGTGGGACAGTGCCTTCCGCAATTGCAGGATGTACGTCTGCAGGGTGGTCATGGCGCTCGCCGGCGGTTTCTCTTCCCAGAGTTCCTCAACCAGGGACTCCACCTTGACCGGGCGGTCCGGCTGCATGAGAAGGAGCGCCAGCACTTTCCGGGGCTTCTGGGCCGTGGGGAGATAGGACATTCCGTTGTGACTGAGCGTCATCGGGCCGAGCAATCCGATATGCATCACTTACCCCCGTAGGAAATCTCTGCTGAATTCTGAGTGAACCCTCATTGCGCTGAACTCTGGAATTACTCCGCGGACAGGTTCACGAACTGGGGGCCTCTGCTCTGCCTCGCTCCCCATCGAGCGAAATCCCGGGCGAGTCTGCTATCACTCACCCACCCCCGTATGCTCGATCAAAACATACGCGGGGATCGATGGGAAGGATCACCCAGCTCCAGACCTAGACAGCTCAGGTATGACTGAAACCGACCCTTGACATTACTTGGCCGGCCCAAATTCCGCCGACCACCTGGATGTTTGCGCTGAGAATAGCCCCATGCCGTCGGCCAGCTTCGAATTCAACACCCTGCCAGAGTTCGAATGCCGGAGACAGTGTCCGGATGACGGAGAGAAACCGGCGGCAACGGCCTACGCCAGGGCCGGCTTGCCCGCCGTGTGCAGCCAGGTGACGAAGACCGCATTCAGATCGACCCCGGTCTCGGACCGCGCGTACGCCTCGAACTCGGCGGTGCTCACGTTGCCGAGCCTCTTCGCGGCCGCCCAGGACTTCAGCAGCGAGAAGAACGGCTCGTCGCCCACCGCTTTGCGGACCTCGTGCAGCACCATCCCACCGCGGATGTTGACCGCGTTACCGAAGAGCTGGGGGACGCCCGGGTCGGCGGTCGGGACGCTCCACAGCG
The DNA here is from genome assembly GCF_040654775.1 of Streptomyces sp. NPDC050636. Taxonomy (NCBI): domain Bacteria; kingdom Bacillati; phylum Actinomycetota; class Actinomycetes; order Kitasatosporales; family Streptomycetaceae; genus Streptomyces; species Streptomyces sp. NPDC050636. The sequence goes on along the minus strand of NZ_JBFAIP010000067.1, from coordinate 19,577 downwards.
GGTCATCGGCGGGCAGTGCGTACTTCTCGTCGAAGGCCTGCTGAGCGGTCCGGCCGCCGTGCTGCTCGTCGTAGAGCCACTGCGTGTAGGTCGCGAAACCCATCTCCAGCCACAGGTCCTGCCAGCGGGAGACCGTCACCGAGTCGCCCCACCACTGGTGGGACAGCTCACGCACCAGCAGGGTGGTGCTGGGTGCCGAGCTGAACAGGGGGCGGCCCTGGGTGCCCACCGCATAGCCGATCTGCGGCTGGTCGGCGACGATCGCACCGGTCGACGCGAACGGGTACGCCCCGAGCAGGCCGATCAACCAGTCGAGGATGGAGGGGAGTTGCGCCAGCGCCGGAGCGGCGGCCGCGGCCTGCGCGGGCGCGACGGCGTTGTACGCGGGTATGCCGGAAGGCGTCGTGTAGGCGCTGAAGTCGAACTTGCCGATGGTCGCGGTGATCGCGTACGTCGTCGCCGGCACCGTCTCGACCCAGGCGTACGTGGTCATGTCCTTGGCGGTGGTCGTGGCCTTCAGCAGGCCGCCGGACATCGCGGTGTAGCCCTTCGGCACGGTGATGGCCACGGCGAAGGTGGCCTTGTCCGAAGGGTGGTTGTTGCACGGGAACCAGGTCTGCGCCCCGTTGGGCTCGTTGGCGACGAAGGACCCGTCGGAGGTCGGTGTCCAGCCGCCCTGGTTCGGCAGCGGCTGCGGCTTACCGGCGTACCGCACCCGGGCGGTGAAGGCCGCGCCCGGAGCCAACGCGGCGGCGGGGGTGACGGTGAGCTCCTGGCCCTTGTGCGCGAAGGACGCCGACCTGCCGTTGACGGCCACCGAGGAGACCGCGAGTCCTTGCAGATCGAGATGGAACGACGACAGCGCCTGCGTGGTGTGTGCGCTGACCGTCGTATCGCCTCTGAGCCGGGCGGTCGCCGGGTCGTAGGTGACCTTGATGTCGTAATGGTCCACGGTGTAGCCGCCATTGCCGCCGAGCGGGAAGTAACCGTCCCCGACACCCGCCGCTCCGGCGGAACCCCCGTATCCGTCCATGTTCCACCCCTTGATCGGAATGCCGCACCGGCCGGTTTCGGCCGCTGCGCACAGCCTCATGGTCGCTGGTCGACGCGAGCTGGAGCGGTACTCAAGATTCCGCTCGCAAAACGCTCACCCTGTTGACAACTTACCGTTCAACTACGCGCGTTGACGCGATATGCGCTCGACTGCCCCGCTCATGAGCGGCACGGGACCTGCGTGTGGCCGGCCGGGAGGGACACGACCGACCTGCTCGCCAAATCGTTCGACCAAGTAGCCGATCTGGATGCCGAGTTGCCAATGGTGGTCAGCTGACTCCCGTTGCACTAGAGGAGGTTGTGACGGAAGAGCAGAGCTGTCGACTGTGGGTTGCCCGATCTGGCCGCACGGGTGCGAACGGTGTCCGATGTGGACGGGCTGGCGGCGGCCTTGCCGGGCTCCTGCCATGTGGTGGCCTCGGTCGACGGGCAGGTGCGCGTCCACGGCAGCGTGACCGGACTGCGCCGGGTGTTCCACGCCCGGGTGAACGATGTGGACGTTGCCGCTGACCGGGCCGATGTGCCGGCCGCGAAACCTGGCTGCGTGCCGCCACCCGACCCTGCCTGGAGGTTCGACGCCCATGCGCCTTCATCTTCATCCTGACGTCGTCACCACCGATACCGACGACGGCACCGTGCTGCTCGACGAACGCACCGGACGGTACTGGCAGCTCAACACCACCGGCGCCCACGTCCTGCACCGACTCCTCGACGGCCACGACCCCGTGCGCATCGCCGCCGATGTCACGGACCGGCACAAGATCGATGCTCACCAGGCCGAGCGCGACGTGACCGCCGTGATCGAGCAGCTGCGTACCGCGGAGCTGGTGATCGCGTGAGCATGCCCGTCGCGCTCGCCGAACGGCGCCGGCTGCCCCCGCACCGCCGCATCATGCCCCTGCCGGCCGTCGGCGCCGCCCGCCTGCCGGCCAGGGCCAAACCCGCCCGGCTGCGCACCGTCCTGGAATTCGCCCGCCGCGGCGCGACCCCGGCGACGGCCGCCCAGGCCCTCGCGGCCCGCGAAGCGGTCGTCTCGGTCAGCCTGCGCTGCGCCGGACAGGCCTGCCTGCAACGCTCGATCGCCGCCGCGCTGCTCTGCCGACCCGTGGCGCCTGGCCCACCTGGTGCACCGGCGTACGCACCCACCCCTTCGCCGCCCACACCTGGGTCGAAGCCGACGGCCAACTCATCGGCGAGGCCCACCCGAAGGGCCACTTCCGGCCGCTGATCTCCGTCCCGCCGGTGACACGGACCCGAACCTGACAGCCGGCCCGATCCGAGAGCGTGCTACGGAGTGGGGATCACCAACAGTCCCCCGCGCCCCATCCTTCACGAGAGTGACTGTGTGTTTGCACAGGTGAAGCAGGGGAACCCCTCCTTCCGGATCGATCCGCTGGCCCCGGGGCCTCTCAACACCGACCACGCGCCGTGCGTACCGCGCGCAGTCCGCACACAGTCCGCACGCAGCGAGAGGACTCAATGAAGCACATCCGCCGTTCATTCACCGTCCTGGCAACCGCCGTTCTGCTCTCCCTGGGGAGCCTCGCCCTTGCCGCACCGGCCCAAGCCTCCGCCGAAGGTCCCGAGATCAACGCCGCCATGGTTCCTGCGCTGGGACTGGGGCTCATCCTGTAACCGCCGATTCGTTCATCAGCGCCGCGGCGCCAACCGCGGCGCCGCCTCACCACCTCGTCAGCCAAGAAGTCCCACCCGGAACCAGCCACGAGCACATCCCGTACACCTGCGAGGGCCCGCCGATTCACGGCGGGCCCTCTCAAGGGCTCACCCATCTCGTACCGCGCATCGGGCACATCCACCTCGACCGCCGCACGATCCCGCACCTCGACATGACGTTCGAGGAGATCGCCGAGACGAACGAGGAGATGGAGGCCCTGCCGCCTTCGGGATTCGAACATGCCAGGAGTCGGGCTTGACCTGCTTCTGCATCGCTACGCTCACCCGGAGCCCGGAGCCCGGAGCCCGGAGCCCGGAGCCCGGAGCCCGGAGCCCGGAGCCCGGCAGCACCCAGCGCCAGCGCCAGCAAGACCCACGTGCCGCGGAGTGACTGCGCCGTGGGACCAGCCGCCGCAGGTCAGCTACCACCTCGGCACCAAGTAGCCGATTTCATGACATGCCCATGCCTCGATACGCTGCGATCACCTGACGCGTGGGACCGCGCATCAAGGCGGGCGCGGCCGGGACTCAACGCGGTTGCCCCACAGGCACATTCAGTAATTGCGGGGGCATACATCTAATGGTACGTCAGTTCAGGCGTCTCGCGACCGTAGCGGCGACCGCGTCACTGGCCTTCGGCGGAGTCCTGGTCATCGGACCCCAGGCAGCACCGCGACGCGCTGAGCGGCGTCCTTGTTGTCGGGAGTCTCCGACGCGAAATCCAGGAGCGCGGTCCGCACGTGAGTAGTGAGTTCGTCCTCGCAAAACCGCTCTCTCGCTACCGACCGGGCCAGCCTCGGGGCGTACCGGATGCTGCCGGGCACAAGCTCTGACGGGTTCATCGTCTCCTCCTGCGGCCGCCGCCTGAGTCGAGCGGCTGGACGCCGGTCTCCTCCACGCACTTGTTGAACTCACGATCTTGTAGGTCGGTGCCGCGTAGTAAGTGGCGTTGAGTCAGTTGCGCCGAAGCCTCAGCGATCCGCCGGTTGACTTCATGCCTTGCCGATGGTGCGCGCGACCGATCAATCCCCCGAAACAGCTCATGAGTTCCAGGAGCAGGAAACGCATGGCGGACGGCTCATTGCGCACTTGAGGAACCGTTTATCCAGCTGAGAACATCTGATCAACAGACAGATGTTCTACGGGGGGTGTTGTTTCGAGTGGGCGTGGTGCTGCCCGGGTGGGCGGATGAGGTACTGGACCTGATCGGTGTGTCGTGGCCCAACGTGGATGAGGACGACTACCGCGAGATGGCCAATGCCATGCGGGAGTTCGCCGACGACATCGACGAAGGCGCGAACGAGGCCCACACCGCCGTCCAGGGCCTGGTGAGCTCGGCTGGTGGCTCACTGGCCGTCGAAGCACTGAATGCTCACTGGGGGAAGATCAACGGCAAGCATCTGAAGGGACTCGCCGACTGCGGCCGCATGGCGGCAACCGCCATGGATGGCGTCGCCACCCTCATCGAGGGCGCCAAGATCGGGGCTCTCGTTCAGCTGGGCATCCTTGCGGCAGAGGTGATCGCCGCACAGGTCGCGGCCCCATTCACCTTCGGTCTTTCCGAGCTCGGTGCGCTGGCAGCCACCCAGGCCACCCGCGTGATCGTCAAGCGGCTGTTCAAAGAGGTCTGTCAGCAAGTCGCCGAACAGGTCATCAGCATGGCCCTTACGCCCGTCGAGGAGGCCCTCGGTGCGATGGTGGGGGACTTGGTCGTCCAGCTCGGCGCAAATGCCCTCGGCGTCCAGGAGGGCGTGGACCTGAATCAGACGGCCAAGGCCGGCAAGGAAGGCTTCACCCAGGGCGTCCAGAACGCAAAGGACTCCGCGAAGTCGGCTGCTGACAACCCGATGGAACTTCTCAGCGCCGGTGGTAGCCGCGGCGGCAGCACCGGAGGATCGGGGGGCAGCGGCGGCTCCGGGGGTGGCGGCGGTGCCGGTGGAAGTGGCGGGTTTAGTCATGATCCGGATGAACACGACCGCGCCGTGACTGGCCTGGAGAGCGCGGGGAGCACATTCCGTAATAAGGCCGGCGGAAAGATCGGCCGGGCCAAGAGCCACCACGGCCGCACCCGCGGCAAGGACGCCATCGCCGATGCCGCCAACACGATGCTCGACAAAGTCATCGACGGCATCGAGGACGGCGCCAAGAAGACCGCCAAGCACCTCGATGACAACATGGCCCGTGGCGTCAAGCAGATGGCCAAGAACCATCACGAGAACGACAAGGGCCTGGCCGACCACTTCAAGGGCCTCGGCAAAGATGGGGGATCCGGTGGCGCACCCAAACGCCGCGCCAGTCGATCGTCCGACGGTTCCGGAACTGACAGGCCGAAACCGAAGCGTCGCAAGAAGGATAGCAAGTTCCCGCTACCGCCAAATGCCGATCGTAATCCCAAGCAGGACGCCACGAAGGTCGACCCACGGACGCACGATCTGGCGGTCAAAGTGAACGAACGACGGCGGGCCGATGGGGATCAGTCCAAAAAGAATTATGCGGCCTTCGAATTCGAGGACGAACACGGTCAGCGGCATGTGGAGATCGGGCACAGCGATGGGGTGCACTCGGAACGTGTGGTCGGTGTTCCCATGCTGGAGCAGCAGAAGCGCCATGCTGAAGAGCGGGAGAAGGCCATCGCGGAGGGCCGTGACCCTGGCCCCGAACGCAAGATCAAAGTCACTCGTATGTATTCCGAGCGCGATTACTGCAATCAGCGAACCCCCAACTGCAACGACTGGACCCGGCATTACTTCCCGGGCGCCGAACGGAGTTACGCTTTCGAATATGATCACCACACGCCGGGGTCGAAGAGGCAGGGTAACCGCGACCTGGAAGACCATCTCCGGTGGGTCTTCGGGAAACCGCCGATCAACCGGCGAAGCTGAAACGCAGTTGCGGAGGAAAGTCTGAATGACCACGCATGTCCCCGGAGGGCGGGCTAAGCCACCAGTACGCCGTTGGCCTTCGAGGCTCCTCGGAGACCTCGGGCTGCCCTCGTCCGTCAGCGAACTGCTCGTGGCATCCGGAGTACCAGAGACGGTCGGCCCGTACTTCCAGGCCGCCGACGAGCCTGCGCTGCTCACGCAATACGCACGGGACGCGAATGTTTCCCAGCCAGTCGGGGAGGCGACCACGTTCTGGCGCCTTGGCTACGACGGTGGTTCGCACATCTGCTACGCGCCGTCAGGTGGCGTCTTCTCGGCTTCCTGCGGAATTACGTATCCGACGCGTCTGGTGAACAGCACCGCGCAGACATGGCTAACCGCACTGGCCGAGTTCGATGGGCTCCTGGGACATCTGTCGTCCGACCCCATCGGCCCGGACGCGGTTACCGCCGTTACGGAGTTTCAGAACTGCCTTGCCGCCCTCGACCCCGAGGCGATGTCCGACGAAGACAATTGGTGGCCGCTGGTCACCGATGACCTCCGTCTCACCGCGTCGGTCGATGCCTCGGGGATCATCGAGTTCCGGACGGCCACGGGGGCGGTTCGCACAGCCTCCGGCTACACCGTTCCCGGGCAGGGGCACGTATCGCGACGCCTGGGTACGGAGCTGCTGAAGCGAGGCATGGAGCCAGCGTCGGTCACCCGGGTCCACACCGATCTCGCGCCCTGCTCGCTGCCTGGCTGCTATTGCGCCGAGTGGCTGGCCGCCACCTTCCCTGAGGCCGAGGTCACGTACAGCTTCGACTACGGCCCCGGTGCTGACGACCGCGAGGCGGGCGTACGCGAACTCCTCACCTTCATTGAGGAGTCAGAAGAGTGACCAACACCGACTCCTTGCCTGGAGACCCCGCTACCGGGCAATTGGGGACGACGGACGATGAAGGCACCGACCTGAGCTTCCCGTACGGGCGTCAGGCTGTTGCGGAGGCGTTTCTGGAATTCGTGACGGCTACGCCCGCCGGTGGCACCTTCTATGTGACGGGGTCCCCCGGAAGCGGGCGTAGCACCCTTCTCACCTGGCTCTTCCTTCTCAGTCACTCACGTCAGCAAGACGACGGGGCGAGCACTCACCCGGCAAGCCCGATCTTCCACGCGGCACTTGGCGCGCGCGGCCGGGGCGCCGACGACCTCGCGGCAGCCCTCGGCCGGCAACTCGGCTACGAGGCCGCCACGGCAGGTGAGCTGCTGTCGGTTCTCGCTGCTGACGAGCGACCCGTGTGCGTGGTGCTCGGCGAGTTGGATGAGGCGGGCCCCGTGCCGGGTGATCGGCATGCGGTTCGCGTCATCGAGGAGCTGCTCGCCCCCATGGCAAAGCTACCGAACCTGCGCCTGGTAACCGAAGGCGCGCCGGAGTGGGCTCGATATTTCGATGACTGCGAGATCGTAGACATCGACCAACCTCGCTGGACGGATCGGGCGGCCTTCGACCATTACGTCGCAGCGCTGTGCGCCTACGCCGGGGGAATGGAAACCGGGCAGCGCCATGACGAACAGCAGCGCCTGTTCGCCACTTCGGTCGCCGAGGCCGCGTACCCCCAATTCCTACTGGCTCAATTCCTCGTACTGGAACAGGCGTCCCTCACTGCGGCGGAGGCTCCCCCCTTCCCGGGCTCACTGCCCGGCAACATCCATGACGCGGTCGTGCAGCACCTGCGACGCTTGTCCATCGACCTCCCTCTCGTTGCGGATGCCTTGTACGCTCTCGCGCTCGCCGGGCCCAGCGGGCTTGACCACGAGCTCTGGCGTCTGGCGACCGCCGCTGTGGCGGGACGCCAGGTCACGTCGCGGGAGCTCGACACAGTCCGTGAGCGGTCTCAAGTACTGCTCCACTCGGATCGGCCCGACGAGAGCAGTGCCGATCCGTCGGCGGGTCGGTACCGCCTGCGGCACCCCGCCGTCGGCACGGCGCTTCTCGCCCTCCGGCCCAAGGAAACAGAGCGTCAAGCCCGCAAAACCTTCGCTCACTCCCTCGCGGGACAGGTGCCTGTAGAGCCGGAGGCTGACGGAACACCGTGCCCGCTCTGGTCCAGGACCGACCCAGCGCTGCTGTCGACGCTGATCCGGCAGGCCGCTGCCGTTCCTGGAGCCCTCGGGCCATTGCTCGCTTTCCCTGATGTGCTGCTGCAAGCGGACCTCAACGAGCTCCGTGCCGCTGTCGACTCCGCCGCCGAACCCGCTGCCGTGGCTCTGCGTCCAGTCCTCGCCTTGCTGCATCCGGCATCACGCGATCAAACCGCACGGCTTCAAGTCGCCGCGCTTCAGCACGGCTTGTCCCGTCTGGCGGCTGCTGTCGCGTCCGCGCACGATCGGCTGCCGTTCCGGGCGCTCGGCCTTCTTCCCGCACAGCGGACCGCTCAACCCGCCCGGGAATCTGAGGGCACTGATATCACCATCACGGACACCGAGACATCGGCCCTGGAGGAAGTCGTCGTCACCGGGACGGGCGGCGTGGAGATAGGTCGGAGAGCCGGTGGCACCCCCGTGCTTGCGTGGACGCTGCACGGGACGCCATGTACTGCTGCGCAGGCCACGCTCCTCGACGGCGTACCGGTCGTAGTGGTGGCGGACCGCGAAGGTTTGCTCCAGGTCCGCAGCCCAGACGACGGCCGGCTGCTGCGCCCAATCGTCCGCACCGACGAGGCAGCAGAGCTCCTATGCGTCCTTACAGGGGCTCCGGACCCGCTGGGCGCGTGCACAGCAGGCGACCGGTTGTGGGTGGCTCGCCTGCACGACGGATCAACGCTAGCGGAGCTCCGGTTCGGATCGGACATCACGGCCATCGGCTCCGCTGCCGAGGGCGAACTCGACGTCGACTTCGGGGGCTCCCGCCTCCGGCTGGCGTTCGACCTCGACCTGCTGCATACGATCGCGGGGGCGGCACCGTCGACCAGCGCCCCCGGCCAGTAGGCTCCGCAGACCACAAGAACCGGCTTGGAGACAGCAATGCCCCCGCCATTCACTCCGCTATGGGCCCGTCTGCGGCCCGCCGAAGGCGCCGCGCCCCACGCGTGGACCAGCTGGCCGGGCCCAGTGATCGCCGCTCAAACCGTCCCGCACGAGGGCCGAACGGTATACGCGAGCATTAGCTTCACCACACCGCACCGGCTGAACGTCCTGGAGGCCGTCACCGGTCAGCGGCTAGCACCTCCCATGGTCTGTCACGCCGGTCAGGACACATTCGCTCTGGTCGCCGGCCCGACCGTACTCGTCGGAGCCGGCACAAACGACCTGATCGAGCCGCTGCGACAGGTCCGCCACCGCTACTCAGAGGACTCGTCCGCCGACATTCGGCTCGTCGCCTCCGTCACCGGCTCGGCCGAGCCCTTGCTTGTGACCGCGCACCCCTTCCAGGGAATCAAGCTCTGGGACGCCGCATCTCAGGCGTGCCTCGCCGACGTGCGGCTGGCGGCGTTGGGGAGCCCGGATCGTCTCTGCGCGGGTCTCCTTCGAGGCAAGCCGCATGCCGTGGTGAGCGACGGCGCGCAACTGTGCACCTACGAAGCGGACAGCGGCCATGTCGTGGCTAGGTGGACGTCCCTGAACAGCGACATCGTGCGGATGACGTGGGCACAAGGAGTGGTGGGCTCGCCGGACGCCGTAGTCACAGCAGACTCCCGATCCCGCCTTCAGGCGTGGGATCCGCGCACCGGCGAACCACTCGGCGAGGCACAGCCACTTCCCGGCAGGCCACTGCACCTCAGTGCCGCCCTGGTCGAAGTGGGGGGTACCAGCCTCCCCCTCGTGGCCTGCGCCTACGGCGACGGCGTCCACCTGCTGCGTACAGACTCCGGGGACACTCTGCTCGACCTTAGCGTGAGCGCTTGGACACGCACTGCTCACCTCACCACCGACGGGCTGCTCCTGCTCGGCACCCTGGCCGGCCCCGTCGCCCTGCGTCTCGACACCGACCGGCTGGCATCCGGCTCGGAGGAACATGCCGAACTCGACCTGACCGGATTCTCGACGCCTGAGAAGAGCGACGAGGACGCCGCACCCGACACATCCGGCCAGCCGTCGCACACCGACCTCGTGAAGCTCTGGGGCACGGACCAGGTCATCGTGCTCCCGGACAGCCACCTGAGTGGGAACACCACCGCACCCAACCGCGAGGTGCTGTGTGACGTCAGCCTCCCCCTCGCACCATTCCCCGGCCTGACTCTGGACCAGGACCTGGCCACGGACGGTCTGGCCCCGCTGGAAGAGGTTGGCGTAGGCCCGGTGGATCCAGACGACCCCGATGCCCGGCCGGTGCCCGAAGGTCTCGACGGATACCACTGGTTGGGTACGTGGCATGACGACGACCTGGTGCTCAGCCCGACGGGGGCGGTCGAGGTGGTCGGAGCGGAGACCGGCTACGAGGAAGCCCAGCCGGTCAACAGCAGCCTCGCCGCCTTCGTCACCTTCACCTACGAGTTCGCGCTGGCCGCTCTACAGCAGGAGCCGGAGTACGGCGGTGACGCGCAGGAGGTACGGGCCGAGCGACTGGAGCAACGCCTACGCGCGATCGACGAGATCGCCTTCGCGTCGGACAGCTCCGAGCACTGGGCCGACGCGCTGAGTGACCTCGAAGCGGGGATGTGAGCCGCGCCGCTCACGCCGCCCCATGCTCTCGCAGAGCTGGTTCGACTTCGCAGACAGCGTGGGCGAGTTACCCCTGCGCTTACGTCCCCACCGCGGCCATGGAAGAAGACGTCTCATACCCCAGCCCGCAGCCGCGACTGAGACCGCGGGGAGCGAGGCTGTCCGACCTCGGCTCGTCGACGCATCCGCTGCACCAAGAAACCCCAGCGCAGAGGTTTTTGAGCTGGGGTTTCGGCGGAGCCGCCATCGGAATTCAAGCCCGAGACCTACGTATTGCGAGGGGGTGCGGGATCGTGACGGGTGGTGGTTCGCGATCACACTCGGGCGGGCACGCCTGGCAAAGGAGCGGGGGGGAACCCGCACCGCAGGAGAACCAAGCACTGAAGAACGCCCGAGACGCCTTGGAGCACCTTGACGAAGCCAATCTCGGAGAGTCCGCCGCCACGCCCCCGGAGGCCGGCGCTGGGAAGCAGCAGGGGCGCGCTCTACGCAAGCTGCTCGAACAAATGTTGTCGCTGGACATCGACGGGGACAAGCTCTTCGAAGTCCTGGATCCGGACGTGATCGACCGGGCGGCTCTGGCTGTCGTAGCATCGATCGAGGCCGAACTACACGACCAAGCCGTCGACCACTACGCAGAGTTGATGCGAGGCAGCTAAGCGCGGTCCACGTCAGCGTGGGTCGGCTGTGCACCTGTGGCGCAGTTGCCTTCTCCAAGCTTCGACAATGCCTGGACCTGCACACTCCGTGAGCCGAGCCGCAGCTCCTCCACCTCGCCGAGGCTCGCTCAAGGTGCGCCAGGGCACAGGCCGTTACCCGTGCACGACACAGTCCTGCACAGCTTAGATCGAAGATGTGTTCCCATCGTTTTGCGCGATCTCCCAACGGCAGCGCAGGGCCTCTGGCGCGCTGTTGAAACAGACCTGCGTGGACCGATGCTCGGCTGAGCATCTCGGAGGGACCCATGGAATGGTTCTTAGGACCAGGCACCGCTCTACTAGCAACCTTCGCCGCATGGAGGCTCCACAGAGACGCACGAGAGCGACGACACCGTTCCGCCCTTCAATCACCGTCGCCTGAGCAAATTCTGCTCGATGCCTACCGGCAAGCGCTTCGCGCTGCAGGTGACAGCGCATGGCTAGCAACGGAGGACGCTGAAACTGGGCATCTCGCCGACCTTCAAGCGCGCTGGGAGGAGGTCCGCAAGAGAGCTCCGGCGGCGAAACAAGCTACGTGACCGCAGCACCTGATCACCGGCCCTGCGTGCGCCAGGTGCCGCGCCCGACCATCAGTCACCGACTCGGCAGCCGTTCGCCCCGGACCGAGCGAACAGCGCCCCACCCTTACGACGGCTCTTCGTTGCCCAGGGACCGGGCATCCCCGCTTCCTAAGACCCCCCCCCCGCTGATTTGGAGGCCGGGGTGGTCGGGGGACCAAAAGGTCGGCAGCACCTGCGACTTCGGCCAGCACACGTGCCAACTCGGCCAACGCCTCCCGGGAGACGCGAAGCTGCTCCCGAAGCTCGGGTTCGTGTTCCCACCCCTGCTCATGCTGCTGAGGGGCTACGCCGGGCGGTCTGGCTGCCTCGTGTTCCGCGAGAGCGGGGTGCCAGCGAGTCAGAAGTGGACGTACGACCGCATTGAGGACCGTCACCGCCAGCGACCCGAAGGTGATCTCGCCCTGCCGACTACGGGGCGCAACGTCCGGGCCGTAGCGGCGCAGGATTTCGCGTGTGGTGTTGAACAGGGTGTAGTGCGAGGAGAGCGCTTCGCGCAGGACGCCTTCCGCCGGGCCGAGTTCGATCACGCTCACTCGGGTGATCAACTCGACGTACAGTTCCCAGGCCGCCTTCCGCTCGGCGTCATCCGGGCGCCACGTGCCGCTGATCTCTCCGACGAACGGCACAGTGAATTTGACAGCCACCTCCGCCGGTCGGCCCATGCCTTTCCTCCTCGGCACGCAATCCCCCCACGTCACGTCGCGCCCCAGCCTGGGCTGCCACGATACTGGACCGGATCACCGGTCGGGCAGACTGCCTTGGGCCACCGCAATGAGAAGGGACTGGGATGGATCGGCAGACGGGCGACGAGGACTGGGACGTCTTCATCAGCTATAGCCGGTCCGACGCCGACGTGCTGGAACCCCTGGTCCCCGCTCTGCGCCGCCGTGGCTTGCGCGTGTTCGTGGATGACACCTCGGTCGAAGACTTCGCCGGCATCACCGCCACCATCTCTCATGCGCTGGCCAGGTCGAAAGCTCTCCTTGCGCTGTATTCGCAGGAGTACCCTCGCCGACGCGCCTGCCAATGGGAATTGACATATGCGTTCCTGGCCGGACAGCGCGAGGGAGATCCTCGGCGCCGGGTCCTGGTGATCAATCCCGAGCAGTCCGCCGACCATGTGCACCCGCTGGAATTGCGCGATGCCCGACACTGGCCCGGTATCAGAGGCGAGGCTGCCGCGGAGCTGCTGGCCGATCGCGTTACGTCCTATGTCAAGGATCTGAAAGGCCCGCTGGGGGGCACCCCGGGTCCGGCAAACCTGAGATGGCTGCCCGCTCCGATACCGTCCGGGTCCCGCCGCTTCACCGGTCGGCTGGCCGAGCAATGGCATCTCCACACGGCGTTGCACCGTCACCGTGCGCCTCTGGTCTCTCAGGCGGGCCATGGGCGTACCGCGGTGGTCCGGGGGATGCCAGGCATCGGGAAATCGCTGCTGGTGCAGGAGTACGCGCTGCAGTTCGCGCCCTCGTTCCCCGGCGGGATCTACTGGTTCGACCTGCACGACGTCGGCTGCGACGCGCCCGACCGCACGCTGGAGAGCTATTTCGGTCAGGTGCGTACCGTGGCTTCAGCGCTCGGCATCGATGCGTGCTCGCAGTCCTTGCCTACGCTGCTCAGCCATCTGGCCGTCGCACTGGGAGAGCGCGACAAGCCCTGCCTGTGGGTGCTCGATGGCGTCCCCGACGGCCTGTCACGAGAGCAGCTGGCCCTGCTGCACGGTCCCCACATGCTCACCGCCACCCTGCTCACCACCCGGTCCCGCCACTACGGCTCCTCCACCGAAGCGCTCGACCTCGGCCCCCTCCCTGACGCCGACGCCTACGATCTGCTCACCTCACGCCGTCGGCCTACGAGCCCAGCGGAGCGTCTGGCCGCCGACGAGGTGCTTCGTGACCTCGGTGGTCATCCCCTGGCGCTGGACCTTGTCGCCGAGAGAATGCTCCATGAGGATCTGTCGCGCCTGCGGCGGCTGCTGCACAGCAACACCACCGATGTCCTGCTGCGTTGGGAACGCGCTTCCTCCCCTCAGCGGTCGGCCGTGCGAGCGCCGCTCTCCTCCACGCTGCTGCCGCGCAGCATCAAGGCACGCACCGCCGCCAACGACATCCTGCGCGTACTCGCCATCGTGCACCCCGCCACTCTCGGCGAAGGCCCACTGGAACAGACCCTCGCGCTGGTCGACGGCCTTCGCCCCGCCGAAGCAGCTCATCGCGTGGCAGAGGGGACCAACACCCTGATCGGTGACGGCATCGTCCGCCCATCGACCCCCGACGCCCACGCATGGAGCGTTCACCCCCTCGTCGCACGAGCCGTCCGCCGTCACGACGAAGACGTCGCCAGACAGGAGGACCTGCGCCAGGCGCTGCTCCACACCCTGGTGCAATCGTTGCCGGCTCCTATCCTGGAGAGCCGAAACACTCCGACAACGGCACAGGAGTACCCCGTGCGTTCCCAGTCGCCGGCTTCTTCCAACGATGTGGAGCGGGCAGTCGCCTTCGACCTGCAGGTCGAGCTTGCCCTACGGGTCGGAGTGCAGCCCCTGGCCGAGGGCCAGGGCTCCCTCAGAGAAGCCCTTACCTCACTCCACTCCCTGTTCACCACAGCGCGGGACGGCCTCCATCGCCTCGGCGCCAACGCCTCCGCTTCGCGCCTCCCCCAGCTTGTGGCCAGTCTCGTCAACGACCAATTGCGTCCGTTCCTCAGCACGTGGCACCCGGCGCTGGAGGTCCACGAAGCCGCGCGGCCGGACACCATGAGCATCATCGAGCACGAACGCCGCTGGGAGCACGCAGCTGAAATGCGCAATGCCCTATCGGCCTTGCGGGGACCTCTCACCGACATCACCACTGCGCTGGGAGAGCTTTCGGGGGCCGACCTGCTCGCCGCGGGCACCGAGTGAACAAGGCCGGCCGGGCCTCACCCGCTGCCTCCCTGAGCGCATACACGTTCGTGGTGCGTGAATTCCAAGGAGACACGCATGGCGAGCACATGTCATGCCACACCGTCCGGCCACTGCCGCACGTCGCGTCGACTTCCGTGTCACGCACGCGCTTGAGCCTCAGCACCTCCAGCATCATGCACTGCTGATCAACGGAGGGCAGTGTGCACGGCCAAATCGCCTGCAGCATCTTTTGTCGGCACAGCGCAGCCGCCGGACAGGGCGATTTACGCCGACGCCAGCCGCATTTCCAGGTCCTGGAGCACACCGCGACTGACTTCGGTCACGCGCTCAACCGCTACTGGAACATGCACGGCGCTCATGCGCTCCCTCACTCGCCCCACCGGTCACGAAGCGGCGCACCTGCGTGAGCCGCCTGCCGTCAGCACTGCTGGCCAGCCTGTGGACATGGCACAGACAAGACGGCGCACGGGAGACACGAGCTCCTCACTCACCCGGTCCACATCGGTGATGACAACGACATGCGCAACAGCAGCAACAGTGGCACGAACAGGGGCGCCCCACGCCCACTTCTTGGATCACAGTCGCCGCATCCTCGGCGTGATCAAGCTCTGATACGTCAGATACCTCGATGTGGAGCACCCTGAGCAAGTCCGCGGTGATGACTCGGTAAGCATTGCCCAGGCGGAGGACCGCGCACGGGTACTGACCTCGCTTGGCAAGCGCACACCCGGTGGTACGGCTGAGTGACAGCGCACGGTTTGCCGTCTGCAGGTCCACGGCCGCTGGCAGCGCGAGCAGCTCCTCGCGCGTCAGAGCCCGAGGCAGGTCGGTCTGCTTGTCGGCCACGGGTGGTCTTTACCCCGCGCGGCAATTCACTACCTGCCCCGACGCCATCATGGCCGCCACCGCCCCGGCCTCGCCCTCCACCGTCACCGTCCGACCCCGGACCCCGAAGACCTCCTGACGCTCTGCAGCCAGGGCATCAAGGTGATCAAGGCCTGACCCGAGGCCATCGAGGGTGAGCTTCCAGCGGTCCGTGGGTATGCGGCCAGCCTCCGGACGCGAAACCTCGCTGCGCATACGAGCCCCGACCGTTCAGCGACTTTCCGTCGATTTCGACCAAAGTGCGTGGCGCCAGGGCTGCCGCCGGCGGCAGCCCGCGAATCAGGTCCAGTCGTTGTCGGAGGCAGGAGAAGAAGAAATTTCAGCCGCCGCAGAGAGTCGCCGTGGTCGGGACCATTGGCCGCTACCTGTGCAACAACGACAACACCAAGAAGCCCGCCATAAGCCCTCCGTCCGGGTAACGCGCATGCGGCACAGTGCACCGCTTCTGCACCGACGCGCTCCCCTGGCGCACCGCAACACCGGCCACTCCTGACCCGAAGTCAGCAAACCAGCGGAAACGGCAGGTCAAGCCGCTCTCATTGGTTCGCCGGGCAACTCGCTCCGGCCAACAAAACCTCTGACCTGCGCATCACAATGCGTAGGTCAGGAATACGTTCACGGCCGGACCATCCACCACGAAAAGCAAGAACCCCAGGTCAGAGTCCTGACCTGGGGTTTCAACAGAGCCGCCTTCGGGATTCGAACCCGAGACCTACGCATTACGAGTGCGTTGCTCTGGCCAACTGAGCTAAGGCGGCGTGGTGCGCGGCCCAGTCTACACATCGTTGAGGGGTGGTCTGTAACCGGTTTAGTGGCTGGTCAGAGGAGGGGTGTGGGGTGGGTCACGTGCAGCGCTTGTTCTTGGGCGGGGTGGTGCCTTCGAGGAGGTAGGTGTTGATCGCGGTGTCGATGCAGTCGCTGCCGCGGCCGTAGGCGGTGTGGCCGTCGCCGTCGTAGGTGAGGAGGGTGGCGCCGGAGAGTTGGGCGGCGAGGCCCTTGGCCCAGGTGTACGGGGTGGCCGGGTCGCGGGTGGTGCCGACGACGACGATCGGGGCGGCGCCCTTGGCCTCTACGCGGTGGGCCTTGCCGGTGGCCTTGACCGGCCAGTAGGCGCAGTTCAGGGCGGCCCAGGCGAAGTTGTCGCCGAAGACCGGGGAGGCCTTGCGGAAGCTGGGGAGGGCGGCGCGGACCTGGTCGGGGGAGGTGAAGGCGGGCGGGAGGTCGAGGCAGTTCACGGCGGGGTTGGCGTACATCTGGTTGGCGTAGGAGCCGTCCGGGTCACGCTCGTAGTAGCTGTCGGAGAGGGTGAGCAGCCCGCGGCCGTTGCCGTCCTTGGCCTGGGCCAGGTACTCGCGCAGGATGGGCCAGGCCTGTTCGTCGTACATGGCGGCGATGACGCCTGTGGTGGCGAGGGATTCGGTGAGCCGGCGGGCCTCGCCGGTTTCCACGGGGCGCGCGTCCAGCTGCTTGAAGAGGGCGGAGAGCTGCTTGCCGGCGTCCTCGGTGCTCTTGGTGCCCAGCGGGCAGTCGCGCCTCTTGATGCAGTCTGCGGCAAACGCCTTGAAGGCGGTGTCGAAGCCGGCGGTCTGGTTGATGTTGACGGTGCGGGAGTCCAACTCCGGGTTCATGGCGCCGTCCAGGACCAGGCGGCCGGAGTGGGAGGGGTAGAGGCCGGCGTACGTCGCACCGAGGAAGGTGCCGTAGGAGGCGCCTACGTAGGTGAGCTTCTTGTCGCCGAGGACCGCTCGCAGCATGTCCATGTCGCGGGCCGCCTCGATGGTGGAGACGTGCCCGAGCACCTTGCCGGTACGGGACTCGCAGCCCTTCGCGAACTCGCGGTAGGCGGTGGCGAGCGTGTTGACCTCGGTGGAATCGTCCGGGGTCTGGTCGGTCTGGGTGTAGGCGTCCATCTGCTTGTTGGAGAGGCATCTGACCGGTGCGCTACGGGCCACCCCGCGCGGGTCCATCGCCACCATGTCGTAACGCGCGCGGACCTGCGCCGGCTGGGGCGCGTACTGCTGGAGGTAGTCGATCGCCGAGCCGCCGGGGCCGCCCGGGTTGACCAGGAGCGAGCCGATCCGGGTGCCGGGGCCGGTGGCCTTCTTACGGGCCACGGCGAGTTTCAGGTCCGTGTCCGCACTGGGCCTGGCGTAGTCCAGGGGCGCCTTCATCGTCGCGCACTCGAAACCCGCCACGCCGCACTCGTGCCAGGTGAGCTTCTGGTCGTAGTACGGGCGGAGGTTCGCCGGTGTGGCGGCGGGGAGGGGCCCGAGGGCGGGAGACGCACTCGGGGCGACGCGCCCGGGGCCGGTCCCCGTCGTGCGCCCCGGGGATGCCTCGGTATCCGAGGAGGAATTCCCGGATGAGCAGCCGGAGATCAGCAGAGCGGCGGCCGCGAAGGCGGCGGAGGTGGTGCGGAACAGGCGGCTGGTGGCCATGGTTGGTCCCTCGGTCTCGGTCCCTGAATCGGCTGAATCGGTCTCGTCCCTGGACCGGTCTCGGTCCCTGGATCGGCTTCGGCTTCGGCTTCGATGACGCGGTGGAGAGAGCAGTGGGGAGGTGCGCGGTGTGGGGGTGGGGCCGGAGAGTGTCTGGGTGGGTGCTGTGGGTGATCGGATCCTTTCAGGAGTGGGGAGGGCTTCGGGTGTCGGCGCGAGTCAGCGCGTCGTCAGCCTGCGCGTAGGGCGGCGGTCATCGCTTCGACCGCAAGCAGTGGCGCCACATTGCGGTCCAGGGCGCCACGGCAGGCGATCACCGCTTCTATCCGGCGCAGCGTGCGCTCCGGGGTCGAGCCGGCGGCGATGCGCTGGATGCTGTCACGGACCTCGTCGTTGGCGAGCGGTACCGAAGCGCCCACCTGGAGGGCGAGGACGTCCCGGTAGAAGCCGGTGAGGTCGATCAGGGCAAGGTCCAGGCTGTCGCGCTGGGTACGGGTGGAGCGGCGCTTCTGCTTGTCCTGGAGCTCCTTCATCGCGCCCGCCGTGCCGCGCGGCAGCCGGCCGCCCGTCCCGGCGGCGGCGCCGAGCGCGGCGCGCAGCTCCTCGGTCTCCTTGGCGTCGACCTCCTCGGCGACCTGTTTGGCGTCCTCACCCGCGGCGTCGATCAGCTCCTGGGCGGCCTTGAGGCAGCCGCCGATGTCGTCGATGCGCAGGGGGAGCTTGAGCACCGCCGCGCGACGGGCGCGGGTCCGCTCGTCGGTGGCCAGCCGGCGGGCCCGGCCGATGTGGCCCTGGGTGGCACGGGCGGCGCGGGCGGCGGCCTCCGGCTCGATGCCGTCGCGGCGTACCAGGACATCGGCCACGGCGCTGACCGGGGGCGTCCGGAGGGTGAGGTGGCGGCACCGGGAGCGGATGGTGGGGAGGACGTCCTCGATGGAGGGGGCGCACAGCAGCCAGACCGTACGGGGCGCGGGCTCCTCGACGGCCTTGAGGAGGACATTGCCCGCACCTTCCGTGAGGCGGTCGGCGTCCTCCAGGACGATCACCTGCCAGCGGCCGCCGGCCGGGGAGAGGGAGGCCCGGCGGACCAGGTCGCGGGTCTCCTTGACGCCGATGGACAGCAGGTCCGTACGGACGATCTCGACATCGGCGTGGGTGCCGACCAGGGTGGTGTGGCAGCCGTCGCAGAAGCCGCAGCCCGGGGCCCCACCGAGCGCCCGGTCGGGGCTGACGCATTGCAGGGCGGCGGCGAACGCGCGGGCGGCGGTGGCCCCGCCGGAACCGGGCGGGCCGGTGAACAGCCAGGCGTGCGTCATCTGGGACGCGCCCGTCTGCCCGGCGGCCGCCGGCTGACCGAGCGGCGCCTCGGCCGCCGCGCCCGCCGCGCTGTCGGAGGACACGATGGCGTCCGCATCGCGCGCGGCCGCGGCGAGCTGCTCGGTCACCCGGTCCTGGCCGACCACGTCGTCCCATACCGCCATCGCTACCCGCCGTTCCCTTCGATCGTCCGTCGTCCGTCGTCCGTCTTCCGACCTGCGTCCTGCGCTGTCCTGCTGCTGTGCGTGCCGTGTGCCGTAGGCCCGCATCGCAGGTCGTACCGCAGGTCGTGCCGTACGCCGTGCCGCGCGTCATGCCCTGCGCATCACCACGCCCGCGTTTGACCCATTGTGGTCCAACCCACTGACAAGCGAATCCCGGGAGCCCGTCCGGAGCCTCCGCCGAGCGCCCCTCCCGGGCCCGGAAACGGGCCTGGGGGCGGCCGGTCAGCCGCCGCCCCCCCCGGGCCGGGGAGATTTATGGGGGGGGGGGGCGGGATATGG
>NZ_JBFAIP010000066.1:0-37136 GCF_040654775.1 Streptomyces sp. NPDC050636 | reverse complement strand
TCGTGGTCCATGGTGTTGTTGTGGTTGTTGTTCTTTGAGTCTGGTGTGTGGCGTGCGGTTGTGTGGTCCTGGGGGCGGCCCCCCGGCCCCCCACTCCTCCCACATCTCGTGGAACGAGGAGGTCACGCGCCCTCGCCTTCGCTCTCGCGCATCGGGATGCGGACACCGCGCTCGGCGGCCACCTCGTCGGCGCGCTCGTAGCCCGCGTCGACATGCCGGATGACGCCCATACCCGGGTCGTTGGTGAGCACCCGGCGGATCTTCTCGCCGGCCAGCGGTGTGCCGTCGGCGACCGTGACCTGGCCCGCGTGGATGGAGCGGCCCATGCCGACGCCACCGCCGTGGTGCAGCGAGACCCAGGAGGCGCCGGAGGCGACATTGACCATGGCGTTGAGCAGCGGCCAGTCGGCGATGGCGTCCGAGCCGTCCTTCATGGCCTCGGTCTCCCGGTACGGCGAGGCGACGGAGCCGCAGTCGAGGTGATCGCGGCCGATGGCCAGCGGCGCGCGCAGCGTGCCGTCGGCGACCATCTCGTTGAACCGCTCCCCGGCCTTGTCCCGCTCGCCGTAGCCGAGCCAGCAGATCCGCGCCGGCAGGCCCTGGAAGTGGACCCGTTCGCCTGCCAATTTGATCCAGCGGGCCAGCGACTCGTTCTCCGGGAAGAGGTCCAGGATCGCCTTGTCGGTGGCCGCGATGTCCCGCGCGTCACCGGACAGCGCAGCCCAGCGGAACGGCCCCTTGCCCTCGGCGAACAGCGGCCGGATGTAGGCGGGAACGAAGCCGGGGAAGGCGAAGGCCCGCTCGTATCCGGCGAGTTGGGCCTCGCCGCGGATGGAGTTGCCGTAGTCGAAGACCTCGGCGCCGGCGTCCATGAAGCCGACCATGGCCTCGACGTGCTTGGCCATCGACTCGCGTGCCCGCTGGGTGAAGTCGGCGGGCTTCTCCGCCGCGTAGGCGGCCATGTCGTCGAATTCGATACCGATCGGGAGGTAGGCCAGCGGGTCGTGGGCGCTGGTCTGGTCGGTGACGATGTCGATCGGGGCGCCCTCGGCGAGCATCTGCGGCAGCAGCTCCGCGGCGTTGCCGAGCAGTCCGATGGAGAGCGGCTTGCGCTGGTCACGGGCCTCGACGGCGAGTCGGAGGGCGTGTTCCAGGCTGTCCGCCCGCACATCCAGGTAGCGGTGCTCGATCCGCCGTTCGATGGCGCGGGGGTCGACGTCGATACAGATGGCGACGCCGTCGTTCATCGTGACGGCGAGCGGCTGGGCGCCGCCCATGCCGCCGAGCCCGGCGGTGAGCGTGATCGTCCCGGCCAGCGTGCCGCCGAACTTCTTCGCCGCGACGGCCGCGAACGTCTCGTACGTCCCCTGGAGGATGCCCTGCGTCCCGATGTAGATCCACGAACCGGCGGTCATCTGTCCGTACATGGTCAGCCCGAGGGCCTCCAGGCGCCGGAACTCCTCCCAGTTGGCCCAGTCGCCGACCAGGTTGGAGTTGGCGATGAGGACGCGCGGCGCCCACTCGTGCGTCTGCATCACGCCGACCGGCTTGCCGGACTGGACGAGCATCGTCTCGTCCTGCTTGAGCGTCGTGAGTGTGCGCACCATCGCGTCGAAGGAGCGCCAGTCACGGGCGGCCTTGCCCGTGCCGCCGTAGACGACGAGCTGGTCCGGATGTTCCGCCACCTCCGGGTCGAGGTTGTTCTGCAGCATCCGCAGCGCGGCTTCCTGCTGCCATCCCCGAGCACTCAGCTCCGTACCGCGCGGTGCGCGCACAGGTCGCGGTCCCGACATGGGCCGTGCCTCCCTGACGTCGAATGGATTGAGCTATTCACATCTTGGATCTGATGAATACCTCTAGTCAACAGGGCGCGGAGGCCTGCCGACGCGAGGCGAATATTCCGGCCAATCGACATCACATCCACGCCAACCCGCCAACACCGACACCTCCCAAACTTGCCTGCCAGGAAAGTCGGGAGTAACTTTCCCAACAGGAAAGTAAAGCGGGGGCTCGTTGCGCACGGCCATGCACCGTCCCGACCCCTCTTGAACTCTCTCGAACCATCTTGAATCGTCATGGGGAGGCGATGGCCGTGAGCACACCGGTGGATGCCGAACAGGCCTGGAAAGATCTGCAGCGCATCCGGGTGCCGCAGGAGCGCGTGTACGACGAGATCGAACGGTGCGCATCCGGCGACCCCGGCGCGACATACAGCACGGCCGCGATCATGTGGGTCTTCCTGGCCAGCATGGGCCTGGACCTGCCCAAGTGGGGCACCTGGCTGGTACTCGCCGCATACGTCGCACTGCTGAGCACGCTGGCCGTGATCTACAGCCGCAGAAGCCGGATGCGACTGCACCGCTCGCGCTACAACTGGCGGTCGTTCGCCACCTTCGTCGCGGGGGGAGTGGTGACCGGCGGGACGATCCTGCTGTCCGGCCGACTGGTCGAGTCACTGGAGCTGCCGTTCGGCAGCCTGATCCAGGCCACGGTCTCCGCGGCCGCGTTCGTGCTGTTCGTCGGGCCGGCGAACCGCTGGGCGACCAGCTCGTTGCGCGGCCGCGGCGATAGAGCGGCCCGCGAGGGGGCGGGCCGATGAGCACACCCACAGGCTTCGACGAGCTGATCCATCCAGCCACCCGGCTGTCGGTGGTGGCCCTGCTCGCCGCCACCGAATGGGCGGACTTCCCGTTCATCCGCGACAGCCTCTCGCTCAGCGACTCCGCGCTCTCCAAACAGCTGCACACCCTGGAAGAGGCCGGATACCTGGAAATCCACAAGGAGGGCGGCGGCCGCAAGCGGCGCACGAAGGTACGGCTGACGGACCGCGGCCGCACCGCCTTCGAGGGCCATGTGGCGGCGCTCCGGGCGATCGTCGAGCGTGCCGGCCCCCCGGCGCCGACCGGCCCGCCAGCAACACCAACAGCAACAGCGGACGACGCTCCCATGACGGCATCCACCGGGGCGGCACAGCGGCAGCAGCACCACGCGGAGGCAGGGCGATGACGACCACCGAGCACACACCCGTACGCCCCGCGGCGGCCGCGCCCCCCGAGCCCACCCCAACCGCCCAACCCGTAATCCAGGCACGCGACTTGACCATGGCGTACGGCGGCATCGACGTCCTGCACGGCATCGATCTGGACATCCACCGCGGCGAGGTCTTCGCACTGCTCGGACCCAACGGCGCCGGGAAGACCACCACCGTCGAGATCCTGGAGGGCTTCCGGAAGCGATCCGCCGGGGAGGTCCGCGTCCTCGGCGCGGACCCGGAGCGGGGCGACGACGCGTGGCGCGGCCGGATCGGCCTGGTCCTGCAGTCCTGGCGCGACCACCGCCGCTGGCGGGTCGCCGAGCTGCTGACACACTTCGCGACCTACTACCCCGACCCGCGCGACCCGGCCGAACTGCTGGCTCTGGTCGGCCTCACCGACCAGGCCGGCCGGCAGGTGGACCGGCTGTCCGGCGGCCAGCGCCGACGGCTGGATGTCGCGCTCGGCATCGTCGGCCGCCCCGAGCTCCTCTTCCTGGACGAGCCGACCACAGGCTTCGACCCGGAGGCGCGGCACGATTTCCACGTCCTGGTCGAACGGCTGGCCCGCGACGAAGGCGTCACCATCCTGCTCACCACGCACGACCTGGTGGAGGCCGAGCGGCTCGCCGACCGGATCGCGATGCTGGTCAGCGGCCGTATCCGGGCCTGCGGCACCCCGTCGGAACTGGCCCGGCGGGCCGCCGCACAGGCCGAGGTCCGCTGGACGGCCGGCGACGGGACAGCCCGCCGCGAAGCCACCGAGGACCCGTCGCAGCTGGTCTGGGAACTCCACCGGGACGCGGGCGGCCCGATCGCCGACCTGGAGGTCCGCCGCCCGACGCTGGAGGACACATATCTGCACATGGTGCATCGGGAGGACGACGGCACAGACGGGGCCGCGGGCGGGGAGGCACAGGCCGCATGAGGGGGACACACATGACGAACAAGCTGGACAAGGCGGACGGGACAGACACCGCACGCCACGCCGACGCGGCGAACGCAGCAAACGCGGCAAACGCGGTAGACGCGGTAGACGCGGCGGACGTCGAAGACATGAACGACGCACCGGCCGGAACGAGGCAACCCCGCCACCTCACCCGTCGTTACTGGCGTGCCGGCTTCCTGCGTGGCGGCATCGAGCTGCGGCACCTCCTCCGCAACCCCAAGGAGATGTCCGGCCACCTCCTCAATGTGGTCGTCGCGCTACTGGTCGCCGGCTTCGTCGACGACGATGTGCCCGGCACCCACATCCCGATGGCCCATCTGGCGCTCGGGGGCTTCGCCGCCTATCTGCTGTTCCAGATCGGGCTGATCAACCTCCCGCAGATGCTCGTGACCGAACGGGAGGAGGGCGCCCTGCTGCGGCTACGGGCCACGCCCGGCGGGATACCGGCCTATCTCGTCGCCAAGTGCCTGCTGGTCGTCGTGCTGGCGGTCGGCACCCTGGCCCTGCTCCTGGCAGCCGCGGCGCTGCTGGTGGACGGTCCGCTGCCGCACGGGCCGGGCGGCTGGCTGACGCTGCTGTGGGTCACCACGCTCGGGCTGCTCGCCGTCGTACCGCTCGGCGCGGCCATAGGCGCCGTGCTGCCCAACCCGCGCGAGGCGCTGGCGTTGATCATGCTGCCCACGATGGGGCTGCTGATCACCTCCGGAGCGGTGTTCCCGATCACCTCGCTGCCCGTGCCGGTCCAGCAGGTGGCCTCAGTCTTCCCGCTCAAGTGGATGGCCCAGGGCCTGCGCTCGGCGCTGCTGCCGGACGCCGCACGGGCCGCCGAACCAGCCGGCTCCTGGGAGCTGCCCATGGTCGCCCTGGTACTCACCGCCTGGGCCGTCCTCGGGTTCCTCCTCGCGATACCCCTCCTGCGCCGTACCGCCCGCCGCGAGTCCGGCTCCCGCCTGACCGCACGCCACCGCAAGGCGGCAATGAGCGGGGCGATGCCTGCGTAGGCATGCCCGCACCAGGGGCATTCGAGGGGATACGAGGGGCGCACGAGGGACGTGAGCCGTAGCTGGCGGGGGTGGTGGGGAGGGGGCGGGGGGGGCGGGGCCCCGGAGAGAGGGCGGAACGCCCGCATCCGATGGCGCCACGCCCCACCCAGTGATGGAGTTGCCCCATGAATGGCCCCACGACTGGCCCCACCCATGGCCCGGGTCACGGCCAACCGCATGACCCGGCTCACGGACCGACGAACGCCCCAGCGCCACGGCCCGACAACGGAACGCCATGGCCCGATGACGGCCTGGTTGCCCCTACGGACGGCCGGGGACACGACTCCGCGAACACCCCGGCGTACAACCACACCAGCAACCCGACGAACACGCCGGAGAGCAACCCCACCAACAACCCCACCCCCACCAACAACCCCACCCCTGCCAGCGTCCCCACCAACAACCCCAACCCCGCCAGCGCCCGCAACAGCAGCCACACCACCGACCACTGCACCACCAACCACGGCTCCACCAACCGCCGCACCACCGACCACGAGACCACCAATCACCGCACCGCCAACCACCACACCGGCAACTCGCCCCGCACCCCCGCCACCAGCTTCGAGACTTTCACCGGCACCGGCACCGGCCCCGGCACCAGCTACGGCACCGACCGCGACCGTGCCGTAGCCGCAGCGGTCGCGGACGGGCTGGTCGGCCCGGGTGCGCCCGTTGTCGGGCTGCTCGACATCGCCGGGATCCGGCGGTCGGCGAGCGAACTCCGCGCCGCATTCGAGGAGTTCGCCGCACCCGGCACCCCGGTGCTGCACGCCTTCGCGGTGAAGGCCTCCTCGCTCGTGCCCGTACTGCGGCTGCTCGCGCAGGAAGGGCTGGGCTGCGAGGTGGCCAGCCCGGGCGAGCTGGCGCTGGCCCGTGCCGCCGGGGTGCCGGCCGCCCGCACGGTCCTGGACTCCCCCGCCAAGACCCCCGCCGAACTGCGCGAGGCACTGGCCCTCGGTATCGCCGTCAATGCCGACAACCCCGAGGAACTGGCCCGTATCGACGAGCTGATGGCCTCCGCGCCGACCACCGCCCCCGTCGGCCTGCGGGTCAATCCACAGATCGGCGGCGGCACCATCGGGGCGATGAGTACCGCCACCGACACCTCCAAGTTCGGTGTCGCGCTGCGCGACGAGGGCGCCCGTGACTGGGTCGTACGGTCCTGCCTCGAACGGCCGTGGCTGACACGGCTGCACGCCCATGTCGGTTCCCAGGGCATGCCGCTGGAGCTGATGGCCGAGGGGGTACGGTCCCTATTCGGCCTCGCCGAGGAGATCAACGAGAAGGCCGGCCGCCGCCAGATCGACACCCTCGACATCGGTGGCGGCCTGCCGGTCAACTTCGCCTCGGACACCGTCAGCCCGACCTTCCGCGAGTACGCCGGGGCGCTGCACTCGGCCGTCCCCGGACTGTTCTCGGGGCGCTACGGGCTGGTCACCGAGTTCGGCCGCTCGCTGCTGGCCAAGCACGGCACGGTCGTCGCCCGCGTCGAGTACGCGAAGTCGGCCGGCGGCCGGCCCATCGCGGTCACCCACGCCGGCGCGCAGGTCGCCACCCGTACGGTCTTCGTCCCCGATGCCTGGCCGATCCGGGTCGCGGCCTACGACGCCCGGGGGTACCCCAAGACCGGCGCGTCGGTGTCCCAGGACATCGCGGGGCCGTGCTGCTTCGCCGGTGACCTGGTCGCCGAGAACCGTCTGCTACCGCGCCTGGAGTCCGGCGACCACGCCGCTCTGCTGGACACCGGCGCCTACTACTTCTCCACCCACTTCGCCTACAACTCCCTCCCCCGCCCCGGGATTTACGGCTATGCGGCCGACCCCGACGGCACCGTCCGCTTCGCAACGGTCCGCACCCCGCAGACCCTGGAGGAACTCACGACAGAGAGCGGCGCGGCGCACGCGGACGCACTGCACGGGCTGGGGCAAAGGGGCGCCGACTAAGAGGGGCACCGGGCGGAACGGGCGCCAGGTAGCAGCCACGCACCACGACAGACCGTGGGAACTAATCACTCTCCGTAATCGTTGCCGGAACAGGAAGGAGGCAAAGAGGCAAAGAGGCAAAGAGGCGAAAAGGCATAAGGAGGCGAACCCGCGCCTCGCCCCCTCCCCCTCCTCACTCCACCCTCACTCCACAAACAACCCCCGCTCCGCCGCCCGTGCGTCGAACTCCTCCAGGCGGGCCTGGGCGTCCGGGAGGTCGTCGCACATCGCCTCCAGGAGGACGCGGCCCAGGAGCATGGGGGCACAGGCCGTATCGAAGGCCAGGCCGGTGCCTACGGGGGCCGGGAGGAGCAGGTCGGTGTGGTGGGCGACGGGGGCGAAGGCACTGTCGGCGACGGTGACGACGGTGAGGCCGGCCGCACGGGCGTACTCCAGGGCGTCGACGACCTCGCGCGGGTGGCGGGGCAGGGCGAAGCAGAGGAGCGCGGTGGCACCGGCTCGTACGGCGGCGTCGATGCGGTCGGTGAGCATCGTGCCGCCCTCGTCCAGGAGCCGGACGTCGGGGTGGACCTTGCGGGCGAAGTACACGAAGCCGGCGGCCTGGGCGGTGGCGGCGCGCAGGCCGAGGACCGGTAGCGGGCGGGAGGCCGCCAAGAGGCGGCCGGCCTCGATGACCGGGGACGGGTCGGCGAGGGCCGCGGCAAGGTGGCGGAGGTTGTCGATCTCCGCTTGGACGGCCTGCTGGTACTCGTTGTAGGAGGCGGTGCCGCCGGACTTCTCGGTGGGCGCGACCTCGCGCAGATGGCGGCGGAGCGCCGGGTAGCCGTCGAAGCCGAGGGCGACCGCGAAGCGGGTGACGGAGGGCTGGCTGACGCCGGCCAGTTCGGCCAGTTCGACGCTGGAGAGGAACGGCGCGTCGGCGGCGCGTCGCACCATGCAGTGCGCGATCCGGCGCTGGGTGGGCGTCAGCCGGTGGCCTTCGAAGAGCTTCTGGAGGCGGGCGGCGATGCCGGTGTCGGTATCCGTGGCGGCTGCCGTCTCCCCGGCCCGCCGGCCGGCCGTCCCCGCGCGCGCCCCGTCGGCCGCGCCGTTGCCGCCGTTGTCCCCGTCCCCGCTCATCGCCTCTTCTTCCCGGCCCGGTCGGGGGCCTTGTCCCTGTGGTGTGCTCGGAGTGATGTCGCAATGGTGCGCTCGGAGTGACATCTCAACCGAAGTGGTGTGTCGCCCGACTGTACGGAATTCCTGGCCCGCGCCGGTCCTGCGTATGCGCCGATATCCGGCCTACGGCCCCCCACCCGACTGCCGGTATGCCCCAGCCGAACCGCCCACGCACTCCATCCCATCCATCCCTTCCACTCCATCGATCCCATCCATTGCCTTCACCCCATCCACCCCATCCATCGCTCCCACCTCCGCCATCCATCCCACCCATCGCTCCCACCTCTGCCGTCCCTCCCACCCCATCCCTCACACCACCCCATTCCTCACACCCCCGCCATCCCGTCGAGCAGCCCCGCCGCCACCGCGACATCGTCCGTCAGGGGGCGGTCCTCCATCCGCGGGTCGAGTGCTTCGGCGGCGAGGGTGTAGGCGGTGGCGAGCGGGAGGCCCGGTTCGGGTTCGAGGGAGCGCATGCGCAATGCCCTTACGGCGGCGACGAGTTCGCAGGCGAGGACGTGGCGGTAGTGGGTGCAGGCGCGCAGCGTCTGGCGGGCGCCGAGGGAGGCGAAGCTGGCCTGTTCCTCGACGCCGCGGGAGAGGACGGCGTGGCCGAGTGAGGCCGGGTGGGAGACCGCGCGCATTTCGCCGAGCGCCGCGCCCGCCGCGTATTCGAGGATCATCACGCCGGAGCTGGCCGGTGCCGCGTCGCCGAGGAACGGCCGCAGGCGGGTGAAGTCGGGCTCGGAGAGGGCGGCGAGGCGGGCGGTGGAGAGCCGGGCGGTTTGGAGGACGGCGAGGCGGAAGGTGTCGAGGGCGAGTGCGGTGTGTGCGGCGTAGAAGTTGCCGTGGTGGTAGGCGGCTTGGTCCTCGACGCTGATCAGCGGGTTTTCGGCGGCTGCGTTGAGTTCCACCGCGAGGACGGTTTCCAGTGTGTCGGCGGCGTCCAGTGCGGGGCCGTGGATCTGGGGGATGCAGCGGAAGCCGTACGGGTCCTGGATGCGGCCCAGGGGCGGCGAGGGACGGTCGGGGATGCCGGAGAGGGCGCGCATGCGTGCTGCGGCGGCCGCGGATCCGGGGTGCGGCCGGGCGCGCATGACGGGTTCGGCGAACGGTTCGTACGAGCCGCCGACCGCGAGGAGGGACAGCGCGGCGATGGGGAGGGATGCGGCCAGGAGGCGGCGCAGTTCGTCGAGGGCGAGCGCGGACTGGCCGAGGGTGAGGGCGTTGCTGCTGATCAGGGCGAGGGCGTCGTTGCTGTCGAGGGGGATGGGGGCGGGTGCGTGGCTGCCAGGGGTGTGGTGCCAGGGGTGTTCGCCGGCGAGCGCCAGGCCGGTCTGGGCGAGGGCGGCGAGGTCGCCGGTGCCGACGGCGCCGAATTCGTTGACGACGGGGTGTGCGCCGGTGTCCAGGGCGGTGAGGAGTGAGGTGATGACGGCGGGGTTGAGTCCGGCGCCGCCGGCCAGGAGTTGGTTGGCGCGGACGACGAGCATGGCGCGGACCTCGCGGGCGGGC
Source organism: Streptomyces sp. NPDC050636 (assembly GCF_040654775.1). Taxonomy (NCBI): domain Bacteria; kingdom Bacillati; phylum Actinomycetota; class Actinomycetes; order Kitasatosporales; family Streptomycetaceae; genus Streptomyces; species Streptomyces sp. NPDC050636. Next base: position 27,497 of record NZ_JBFAIP010000066.1, on the reverse strand, counting down.
AGCGGGTCGCCGATCGCGCCGGCGTGGCTGCGCAGCAGGCGCAGGCCGTGTTCGGTGTCGGCGGTCCCGACGTCTTCCGTGCGGTTGGCGCCGACGCCGGTGCTGCGCCCGTAGACGCGGCCGGTGGCGGCGAGGCGGCGGGCGGTGTTCCAGGATTCCTCGGCGCGGGCGAGGGCTTTGGGGTCGGGGGCCGCGGGGTGTGCGGTGCGCTCCGCGAGCGCGGCGACATCGGCGCTGCCGAGCCCGCTGCCGTCGAGTACGACGCGTCGGTCGGCCTGCTGACCGGTGTCCAGCATGTGGGATACCAAGGGTCTCAGCTCCCTCTCATAACGCTTTTTGTGGACGAAAGTCCGACAGCACGTTCCGTACGGTGAGCCGAAGTAACAGGCGATTAACACCCGCCTATTGACTTCTATTCACGCGCCTATGACTCTGCATGACACTATGCAGGCCGGGCAAGGGGCAGCGGATGATCAAGTTCGACGCAGTCAGCAAGCGATACCCGAACGGCACCACGGCAGTGGACGACCTGTCGCTGGAACTCCCCGAGGGCGGCGTCACCGTCCTCGTCGGATCGTCCGGATGCGGCAAGACCACCACCCTTCGGATGGTCAACCGGATGGTCGACGCGACCTCCGGCACCATCAGCGTAGGAGGCCGCGACATCCTGGAGGCGGACGCCGCCGAGCTGCGCCGCGGCATCGGTTACGTCATCCAGCAGTCGGGCCTCTTCCCGCACCGCACGATCCTGGACAACATCGCGACCGTGCCGCTGCTGCTGGGCTGGGGCCGGCGCAAGGCGCGCGCCCGCGCCGCCGAACTGCTGGAGCTGGTTGGCCTGCCCGCCGACGCCGGCAAGCGCTATCCGCATCAGCTCTCCGGTGGCCAGCAGCAGCGGGTCGGCGTCGCCCGCGCGCTCGCCGCCGACCCGCCCGTCCTGCTGATGGACGAGCCGTTCGGCGCCGTCGACCCGGTCGTCCGCACCCAGCTGCAGAACGAGCTGCTGCGGCTCCAGGAGGAGCTGCGCAAGACCGTCGTCTTCGTCACCCACGACATCGACGAGGCGGTCCGCCTCGGCGATCGGATCGCGGTGTTCCGCACCGGCGGCCGGCTGGTCCAGTGCGCCGAACCCGCCGAGCTGCTGGCCCGTCCCGCGGACGATTTCGTCGCCGACTTCCTCGGGGCTGAGCGCGGGCTGAAGCTGCTGTCGCTGACCACCCTCGCGGATGTGCCGTACGCACCCGGCGCGGCGATACGCGCGGACGAGCCGGTGGGCGGCATATCCCGCGCCGACGGCCGCTGGCGCCTGGTGACCTCCCCGCGCGGCGAACCGCTGGGCTGGCTGGACACCGACGCGCTGCCCGGCAGCGGCACCGCGGGCGAGGCGGCCCTGGAAGCCGTACGCCCGTTGCGCGACGAGGACTCGCTGCTCTCCGCGCTCAACGAGTCGGTCTCCTCCCCGGCCGCCGCGGTCGCCCGGATCACCGGCGACGGCGTACTGGCCGGCATCACCTCCCGCGAGGCGATCCACGACCGGGCGGGCCGCAGCCACGCGGAGGCGGGGCGGGCGGTGGCCGCTTCCGAAGGGGCTTCCGCGGACGGCACGGCGGAAGGGGACTCCTCCGACGGCGGCTCGCTCAGCACGGCCGGCGGCGCGTCGCTCAAGAAGGCGCCGCTCACGGAGCGCCCCGCATGACCATCGAATGGGGCTGGATCCCCGACCATGCCGGCGAGATGGCCCGCCTCACCGCGGACCACCTCGCCACCGCCGTACCGGCCGTCCTCTTCGGCCTGCTGATCGCGCTCCCGCTGGCGGTCGTGGCGCACCGCGTGCGCCCCCTGCGCGGCTTCATCCTCGGCGCGTCCAACATCCTCTACACGATCCCCTCCCTCGCCTTCTTCGTCCTCCTCCTGCCGCTCACCGGCCTCACCCGCACCACCGCGATCGTCGGCCTCACCGCGTACACCCTGGTCGTCCTCGTACGGAACACCGTCGAGGGCCTGGACGCGGTCCCGGCCAAGGCCCGCGAGGCATCGACGGCCATGGGGACCAGGCCGCTGCGCACCCTCCTCACCGTCGAGCTGCCGCTCGCCCTCCCGGTGATCATGGCGGGCGTACGGGTCGCCACCGTCATGTCCATCTCCCTTGTCAGCGTGGCGAGTTACATCGGATACGGCGGCCTCGGCCAGCTCTTCACCGATGGCTTCCAGCGCAACTTCCCCACCCCGGTCATCGCCGGAGTGGTCCTGACCCTGCTGCTCGCCCTGGTCGCCGACGCGCTGCTGGTGACCGTCCAGTGGCTGTGTACCCCCTGGCGGCGCGGCACCGCCCGCCAGGGCACCTCCAGCCGACGCACCTCCAGCCGACGCACCGCCGGTCAGCGCACCGCCGGTCAGGGCACCGTCAGTCAGCGCACCGCCAAGCTGTGGAAGCGAGCGTGACGTCCCGATGCTCGAACTCCTGAAGAACCTTCTCTCCTGGCTGACCAGTTCGGACCAGTGGTCAGGTCCCGAGGGCATTGCGGCCCGGGTCCTGGAGCACCTGGAGTACTCGGTGCTGGCCACCCTCGCCGCGGCCGTGATCGCGCTGCCGATCGGCCTGCTCATCGGGCACACCGGCCGCGGCGCGTTCCTCGCCGTCAACCTGTCCTCGTTCGGGCGGGCGCTGCCCACCGTCGGCCTGGTCACCCTGGTCTTCCTCGCGGGCGGCCTGAGTGTCTGGCCGGTGTATGTGTCGCTCGTGGCGCTCGCCGTACCGGTGATCGTCACCAATACGTACGCGGGGATGGCCGCCGTCGACCCCGAGGTCAAGGACGCAGCGAAGGGCGTCGGCCTGCGCGGCCACCAGGTGCTGTGGCAGGTCGAACTGCCCCTGGCGCTCCCCCTGATCATGACCGGCATCCGGCTCGCGACGGTGCAGGTCGTCGCCACCGCCACCATCGCCGCGTACGTCAGCTTCGGCGGCCTGGGCCGCTATGTCTTCGACGGGCTCGCGCAGCGCGACCTGGTGCAGGTGCTGGGCGGTGCGGCCCTGGTCGCGATCCTCGCCATCGTCGCCGACGCGGCGCTGGGCGGCCTCCAGCGGGCGCTCTTCCGCGGCCGGCCGGCCATGGCGCGCTGACCGGCCGGTCACCACCGCCGCGCCCGCCTGCCCCTGCCCCGCCCCTCCCCCGTACGGACCCAGGAGCCCCGATGAACCGCCGCACCTCCCCTTCCCCCATGACCCGCCGTACCGCCCTGACCGCGCTGCTCGCCGGCGCTGCCGTCCCGGTGCTGGCCTCCTGTTCCTCCGGCATCACCTCCCTCAAGGGTGACGGCGCGGGCGGCGGCAGCGGCAGCAGCGACGGCGGCCTGACCATTGGTACAGCGAACTTCACCGAGAACCAGATCCTCGGTTACCTCTACGCGGGCGTCCTGAACGCCGCCGGGGTCAGGACCACCGTGAAGCCCAACCTCGGCTCCCGCGAGATCGTCGTCCCCGCGCTGCGCTCCGGCGACATCGACCTGCTCCCCGAATACCAGGGCAGCCTGCTGCTCTACCTCGACAAGAAGGCCACCGACACCGAGCCGGGCGCGATGCAGAACGCGCTGGCCACCGTGCTGCCGGACGGCCTGGAAGTCCTGCCGTACGCCGCCGCCGAGGACCGCGACAGCTTCGCCGTCACCCGCGGGACCGCTGAGCGCCACGGTCTGAAGACGCTCGCCGACCTGGCCAAGGTCAACGGCGAGCTGGTGTTCGGTGCGGCCGCCGAGATGAAGAAGCGGGTCGTCGGCGTCGTCGGCCTCAAGGACGAATACGGCGTGGAATTCAAGGAGTTCAAGTCGCTGGACTCGTCCGGACCACTGGTCAAGGGCGCCCTGAAGAAGGGCGATATCGACGTGGCCAATGTCTTTACCACCGACGTCGATATCGCGGAGAACGGCTGGGTCCTGCTCGCCGATCCCAAGAACCTGATCCCCGCCCAGCACATCGTCCCCCTCGTCGCCTCCCGCAAGGCCGACTCCAAGGTCCGCAAGGCGCTCGCCCGCCTCGGCAACGTCCTCACCACACCTGAGCTCACCGAGCTCAACCGTCTCGTGGACAAGGAGAAGCAGGACCCGGACCGGGTGGCGGCCGCCTGGCTGAAGAAGCACAAGCTGAGCTGACGAGGCGCATGAACCGGACTGGCGAGGAGGCCTGAGCCGGACTGACAAGGGGCACGGGCCCCGAAGCCGTTCCCCGGCCCTCCCCTGCCCCTTCCACCCCTTCCGCCCCCTGCCCCTTCCGCCGATGATTTTCCCCGTCCCCGACGGTCTCTCCTACGGGCGCAGCCCATCCCGCGGCACGCACCCCGCCAGGACAGGAGGCCGATCGTGCCCATCCCGTACGAGCCGGTCGTCTGGCCGGTCGGTCCGCCGACCGACCGCGCCGACATCCCCGCCCTGTGCGCCCGCCTGCACGTATTTCTGCGCGAGCACCCCCACGCCACAGTGCTGTGTGACGTCCGTGCGCTCGACGTTCCCGACCTGACCACCGTCGAGGCGCTGCTCCGGCTCCAGCTCGCCGCTCGCCGCCTCCGTCGCGAAATCCGGTTGTGCCATGTCCCGGACGCGCTCCGCCTCGTCCTGACCCTGACGGGCCTGCACGAGGCGCTGCCCACGCACCCCGCGGACGGCTGAACCCGGTCGGCCGCTCACCCCTCGTACCGCAGCGGCAGCCCGAACAGCGGAAAGAGCCGGTCCGTGTCGAGGAACTGGTTGAGCCCGGTGATCCGTCCCCCCGCCAGCTCGATCACCTGGATCGCCCACGGCCCGCCATCCGCGCGGTACTGCGCGAACGCCGGCCGCCCGTTCGCCACCAGCGGCACCAGATGCGAGCCGCGGCAGCCGATGCCCGGCCCGAGCATCCACTTCACGATGTCCTCGGGTCCGCGCAGCCACAGTTCGTACGGCGGCATCGACAGCGTCGAATCCTCGTGCAGCAGAGCCGTCAGTGCGTCCATGTCGAACCGCTCGAACGCGTCCACGTACCGCTTGAGCAGCGCCTGCTGCGCATCGTCCAGCGGCTGCACCGGCTCGGTGGCGGCGTTGTCACCGCTCACGGCGGGCGTGGCGCGCGCCCGCTGCAACGCGCTGTTGACCGCGGCGACCGAACTCCCGAGCAGCTCCGCGACCTCGCTCGCCGACCAGCTGAGCACCTCCCGCAGGATCAGCACCGCCCGCTGCCGGGGCGCCAGCCGCTGCAACGCGGCGATGAACGCGAGCCGGATCGACTCCCGTGCGACCGCCGTCTCCGCCGGATCCCCGGCGTCCGCGAGCACCCGGCCGTCCGGCACCGGCCCGATCCAGGTCGCCTCGGGCAGCCCCGTCCCCACCGGAGTCTCGACACTCGACGGGGACGCGAGGTCCATCGGCCGCGCCCGGCGTTGACTGCCCTTGAGCAGGTCCAGGCAGACGTTCGTCGCGATCCGGTAGAGCCACGATCGCAGCGACGCCCGGCCCTCGAACCGGTCGTAGCTCCGCCAGGCCCGCACCATCGTCTCCTGCACGGCGTCCTCGGCCTCGAACGCGGACCCGAGCATGCGATAGCAGTAGCCGGTCAGCTCCGTACGGTGCGCTTCGAGCCGGTCCGCCAGCTCCCCCTGCGCCAACTCGCCGTGCGACGCGCCCTGTTGGTCGCCGCCGTCCGCCGTGACGCCGACGTGACTCACCGACGACCGCTCCACCGAGGACTGCTCCACCGACGACCGCTTCATCAAGGACCCGCCCATCCGCCGTCTGCCGACCACCGGCACACGCGCGCAGACGCTACCGGAGCGCCGGGCACCAGTCTGCTCCTCCGGCCAAGGGTTCGCAGGACGAGCACCCGGGGCCCGCGCTCCGCCCCGTCCGGCCGGGCTACTCGGCGTATCCGTCGGCGTACGGGTCGGTGGCCCACGCCGGGGTTCTCAGCAGCAGGAACCGCTTCTCCGCCCCCGCCGCCTTGAGCTGATAGTCATCGACGCATCGCGAGCAGGCGTACATGGCGCGCACGGCCCCGCGAACACTCTCCATGGTGCGGATGAACACGGGCTCCTCCGCCATGCCCCCATGCCAAGCGCACTGCCGGAAAACACGCATCATCTCTGCCTCCCTGCCGCCTGGCACACCCCGCACTCGGTACGGCACGGAGGTACCGCCCTGCCTGCGGGGATGAACACCACGGCGCCGGACGAGGACGGCCGGAGCGGCGGCTCCTGACGGCGGCCCTGCGGCAGACGCAGGTCAGCGCCGTCCTCCCCAATGATCTCCCCGACCGTCCCCGGTCGGCTGTCCCACGCTAAAGGCCGGTCCGCGTTCACTGAGTTGCTGTCCATGCTCTGACTATCGGTCGCTGGAGTGGACGCATTTAGTCCGCCGTCAAAGCAGGGCACAGCCGTGCGATCGTCGCGGCGTATTCCTCTCGCGGCGCGGAAGTCGAAGACGTTCCGTTCGCCCCGGTGCCGCCTATGCCCCCGGCACCCGCACCGCCGACCCGCGCTCCGACAGTCGCGGCGCGCACAGGATGCGTTTGCGGCGGACGCGGCGGCCCTCGATGGCGGCCACCGCCAGGCGTGCGGCTTCCTTGGCGATGTCGGTGAGGCCCCAGTCGACGGTGGTGAGGGGCGGGGTGAGGACGCGGGAGACCGGGTGGTCGTCGAAGCCGACCACCGAGATGTCGCGGCCGATGGCCAGGGAGGCCTCGGCGGCGGCCGCGTAGACGCCATAGGCGATGGAGTCGGAGAAGCAGAAGACGGCGGTCGGCGCGCCGCTACCGCCCTTGCCGCCGGCCTCGTTCCCGGCGCCGGCCTTTCCTCCGCCGCCCGCCAGGACGCGGCGGCCGACCTCCGTCGCCTCGCCCAACTCCTGGGCGCAGGGCAGCACTTCGACCTCGATGCCCAGGCGGTCGGCGGCCTCGCGTACATAGACGTCGGCGGGGCGGTCGGGGGTGGAGGGGCCGGTGGGGGTGAGGACCGTGACGCGGCGGTGGCCCAGGCCGCGGAGGTAGTCGAGGACGGCGTCGATGCCGGCGCGGTTGTCGAAGAGGACCTCGCCCGCCGTACGGGCCCGGCTCAGGGCGTCGCCGATGGACACGACCGGAACCGCGTCGGCGATCTTCGACCAGCCTTCCGCGGACGGATCGACGGGCGAGACGAGGAGGCCGTCGACGCGCTGGTCGCGGAGCTGTTTGGCGAGGGTCAGCTCGCGTGCCGGGTCGCCGCCCGCGTCGAGGATCAGCGCATAGCGGTCACCGGCCAGCAGTTCGCGTCCTATCGCGGCCATCAGCTGCTGCTGCCACAGGTCCTGCAGGTCGCCGGCCAGCACACCGATCATGCTCGTACGGCCGCTGGCGAGGGCGCGGGCGATCGGGTCGGCTTCGTAGCCCAGGTCGGCGGCGGCCTTGCGTACCCGCTCCTCGGTCTCCTTGGAGACGTGCTTGCCGCGCAGTGCGTAGGAGACGGCTGCGGTGGAGAGTCCGGTGGCCTCGGCCACCTCGCGGAGGGTGGTGCGCTTATTCGGCCTGGCCATGCCGGAAAGCCTACCCAAGGCGCGGCCCGGACCACGCGCACGATGCGGCCTGCTCGGTCCGGCTGAGCGGGCGAGCCCTTGGTGCGCCTTGACACCGCTCATGTTAACCGTTTCACTTAACCGCATCAGTTAAGCGGTTAAGTGAAACGGTTGAGGAGGTTCGGCGCACCGTGCCCACCGACGTCCACCAGCACATCTGGCCGCCCGAGTTCATCGCATTGCTGCGGGCCCGTACCGCGCCGCCGCGACTGGACGGCTGGACGCTGCACCTGCCCGGTGAGCCGCCGTACGACGTCGATCCCGCCGACCACGACATCGCGGACCGCGTCCGGCTCGCCCGCGCCGACGGGCTGGATCTGGCCCTGGTCTCGCTCTCCAGCCCGCTCGGGATCGAATATCTGCCGCCCGAGGAGGCGGCGCCGCTGCTCGCCGCCTTTCATGACGGTGCGCTCGCCCTGCCCGCCCCCTTCGGCGTCTGGGCCTCCCCCTGCCTTTCCCTGCCCGAGCCGGACCCCGAGGCGCTGCGGCGCGAGCTGGTGCGCGGTTGCACGGGGCTGCAACTCCCGGCCACCGCCCTGCTCGACGCGGACGGCTGGGCCCGTTGCGCGCCGCTGCTGGATGTCGCCGCGCGACTGGACAGGCCGCTGTTCGTGCATCCGGGTGCAGCCCCTCCGGCCGCCGCGGGCGCGCCCGCCTGGTGGCCCGCGCTGGTGCCGTACGTCCAGCAGATGCACGCCTCCTGGTTCGCCTTCCGCGCGTTCGGCCGGCCGCGCCACCCGGACCTGCGGGTCTGCTTCGCCGCGCTCGCCGGCCTCGCGCCGCTGCACGGTGAGCGGCTGATGGCCCGCGGCGGCGGACGGGACCGCGGCCGGGTCGACTGCGACGCGTTCTACGAGACGTCGTCCTACGGGACCCGCGCGGTGGACGCGCTCGTACGGGCCGTCGGCATCGATGTCGTCGTCACCGGCAGCGACCGGCCCTATGCCGCCCCCGTCATCCCCGACCTCGGCGCGGACGCCGCCGTCCACGCCCTGCGTACCGCCAACCCGGCCCGCCTGCTGGGCCCGATGAAAGGAGCCCGTCCATGACGCACCGTGCCTCCCAGGCCGACGCCGCCCGTGAGGTCCCCGACGGCGAGCAGCCGTTCACCACGCTGCCCGAGCGCAACCTCGGCAAGCGCGAGCTGCAGGCCCTGGTCGACGGGCTGGCCGCCCGCCCCGACCTGTGGCGCGAGCAGGTGGCGTTCTCCGACAGCGAGCGCCACTACGCGTCCCTGTACCGCGATGAGTACGTCGATGTCTGGCTGCTGTGCTGGACCAGGCAGAACGACACCGGCTGGCACGACCACGACATCTCCTCCGGGGCGGTGCACGTCGTCCAAGGCGTGCTGACCGAGTCCAACCCGCGGATCGGCGGCGAGCATCTAGCCACCGCCGTCGGCGCCGGCGGCTCCTTCTGCTTCGGCCCGGACCATATCCACCGCCTCACCGGCGCCACCGACGACGCGGTCTCGGTGCACGCCTACTCGCCGCCGCTCTGGCGCCTGGGCCAGTACGACATCACCGCGGACGGGCTGATGCGGCGGGTCTCGGTCTCGTACGCGGATGAGCTGCGGCCGTTGGACGCGATGGACGCGATGGATACGCCTGCGGCCTGAGCCGCCCCCTCCCCCATCACACCGGCAGCCCCCGCACCAGTAACCGGCAATTAACGCCTGCCTATTGACCTCCAATTCACCGGCCCTCGATCCTGCATGAATCCATACAGGCGCGCGACAGGGGCGGCGTTCATGGCAGGTGCGGCAGGCAGGTCCGGTGTGGTGGAACAGCGCTCGATCGACGTCGTCCCGGACGACGAACGGCACGGCAGCGCCATCAGCCAGTTCACGCTCTGGCTGGGCGCCAACCTCCAGATCACCGCCGTCATCACCGGCGCCCTGGCCGTCGTCTTCGGGGCGAACGCCTTCTGGGCGCTGATCGGGCTGCTGCTCGGCAACCTCCTGGGCGGCGCGGTGATGGCGCTGCACTCTGCGCAGGGCCCCCGGCTCGGGCTGCCGCAGATGATCACCTCGCGGGCACAGTTCGGCGTACGGGGCGCGGTGGTCCCGCTGGTCCTGGTCATCGTGATGTACATCGGGTTCTTCGCCAGCGGCAGTGTGCTCGCCGGCCAGGCGGTCGGCGAGCTGACGCATCTCGGTGCGACGCCCGGCATCGTCCTGTTCGCGGCCGTCACCGCCGTCGCCGCGGCCGTCGGCTACCGCCTCATCCACACCCTCGGCAAGATCGCCGGCCTGGTCTGCGCGCTCGCCTTCGTCTACCTCGGCATCCGCCTCCTCCAACGCGTCGACCTCGGCACGCTCCTCCACGACCACCGCTTCGACCTGCCGGTCTTCCTGCTCGCCGTCTCGCTCTCGGCCTCCTGGCAGCTGGCGTTCGGCCCGTACGTCGCCGACTACTCGCGTTACCTGCCGCGCCACACCTCGGCGCGCGCCACGTTCTGGTGGACGCTGTCCGGCTCGGTGCTCGGGTCCCAGTGGTCGATGACGTTCGGCGCACTGGCGGCCGCCGCGGCCCCCGCCGCGTTCGTGGGCCACGAGGTCGGCTACATCGTCGGCCTCGGCGGCGCCGGACTGATCGCCTCGTTCCTCTACTTCGTCATCGCCCTCGGCAAGCTCACCATCAACATCCTCAACACCTACGGCGGCTTTATGTCGCTGGTGACGAGCGTCAGCGGATTCCGCGGGCAGCGGACCCTGTCCCCGCGCGGCCGCGCCGCATACATCGCCGGGATCATGGTCGCCGGCACCGCCGTCGCCCTCCTCGGCAAGGACTCCTTCCTCACCTCGTTCAAGGACTTCCTGCTCTTCCTGCTCACCTTCTTCACGCCGTGGTCGGCCATCAACCTGGTCGACTACTACCTGATCTCCAAGGAGCGTTACGACATCCCGGCGCTCAGCGACCCCACCGGCCGTTACGGTGCCTGGAACGGCCGCGCCCTGGCCGTCTACGCCTTCGGCGTCGTCGCCCAACTCCCCTTCCTCGCCACGCACTTCTACACCGGTCCGCTGGTGGCACCGCTCGGCGGCGCCGACATCTCCTGGCTGGTCGGACTCGCCGTGCCCGCGGTCCTGTACTGGCTCGTCAGCCACCGCGACACGGCCCGGGTCCCGGGCCGGGACGTGCCGGAGGTGGCACAAACCACAGCCGGATCGGGGGGTTAGCCCTACCGCGCCGCCACCCGTCCGTCCGTAATCTCGGCAGTATGGCGACACACGACCCTGAGCTGCGGAAAGAACTCGACGCGACCCTCCAAACGCGCAAAGAGCTGGGATCGGAGTACGAGTCGGAGCTGGTGGAAGCGTTCCTGGACAAGCTGGACAAGGACGTCGACCGGCGGGTGCGGCGGCAGTTGGCCGAGCAGCAGATGCAGGTGGCGCGCGGGGCGCATCCGCCGCGCCGCGGTGGCGGCGGAGGCGGCGCCGGCACGGGCTTCGCGGAGCGGTTCGGTTTCGCCACGGTCTCGCTGGTGCTGGCCGTACCGCTGTCCGCGATCGCCGCGGTGAACGCCGGACTGACCGGTCTGCTGGTCTCCTGGGCCGGCATCGTCGGCGTCAACGCCGTGCACAGCTCGGGGTTTCCCGGCCTGATACGCCCCCGTGAGCCGCGCCGCGACGGGGAGTGGGAGTGACGCCGGGGACGGGCCCGGAAAAGAGATGTTGCGGGGACCGCCGCACCCCGGCCTGAGCCGGGGGCGGGACGACGGCGGTCCCCGCAAGGGACGCGATCCGGATCAAGCCGGTCGTCGCATCCGTGGGCGATCGTGGAGGTCCGGGAGCCGCTCCGGAGGTCCGTATCGCCGTAGTCATCAATGTGCCGTACGAGTGTTAAGCCCGTGCTGCCGGCACGTGACGCATACGTGCACCTTGCGGCGACGGCCCGTTTCCTGACGGCTACTTGACGCCCGGACCGCCGACTGACGCCGCGACAGCTACTTGGCGAGCCCGCGCGCCAAGTAGGCCAGCAGGTCCTGCCGGCTCACCACGCCCGTCGGCTTGCCCTCGACGAGGACGATCGCCGCATCGGCGTTCTCCAGGACCGCCATCAGGTCGCCGACCGGCTCACCCGAGCCGACCTGCGGCAGCGGCCGGCACATGTGCTTCTCCAGCGGGTCGCTGAGCGAGGCGCGCTTGGTGAACAGGGCGTCGAGCAGTTCGCGCTCGACGACCGAGCCGATGACCTCGGCGGCCATGACGTCGGGGTGCCCGGCGCCCGGCTTGACGATCGGCATCTGGGAGACGCCGTACTCGCGCAGGACGTCGATCGCCTCGCCGACGGTCTCCTCCGGGTGCATGTGCACCAGCGAGGGCAGGGCGCCCTCCTTGTGCTGGAGGACCTCGCCGACCCGCGCCGCGGTGCCGCTCTCCTCCAGGAAGCCGTAGTCCGCCATCCACTCATCGTTGAAGATCTTGGAAAGATAGCCGCGGCCGCTGTCCGGCAGCAGGATCACCACGACATCGTCCGGGCCGAGCCGCTCCGCGACCTCAAGACCGGCCACCACCGCCATTCCGCAGGAGCCGCCGACCAGCAGGCCCTCCTCCTTGGCCAGCCGCCGGGTCATCTGGAAGGCGTCCTTGTCCGAGACCGCGACGATCTCGTCCGCGACCGTACGGTCATAGGCGTCCGGCCAGAAGTCCTCGCCGACGCCCTCGATCAGATACGGGCGCCCGGAGCCGCCGCTGTAGACCGAGCCCTCCGGGTCGGCGCCGACGACCTTGATCCGGCCCTCGCTGGCTTCCTTCAAATAGCGGCCGGTGCCGCTGATCGTGCCGCCGGTACCGACGCCCGCCACGAAGTGGGTGATCCGCCCGTCCGTCTGCGCCCACAGCTCGGGACCGGTCGTCTCGTAATGCGAGCGCGGGTTGTTGGGGTTGCTGTACTGGTCGGGCTTCCAGGCCCCGGGCGTCTCGCGCACCAGGCGGTCCGAGACGTTGTAGTACGAGTCCGGGTGCTCCGGGTCCACGGCGGTCGGGCAGACCACCACCTCGGCCCCGTATGCCCGCAGCACATTGATCTTGTCCGTCGACACCTTGTCGGGGCACACGAAGATGCACTTGTAGCCCTTTTGCTGGGCCACGATCGCCAGCCCCACGCCGGTGTTCCCGGACGTCGGCTCGACGATGGTGCCGCCCGGCTGCAACTCACCCGATTCCTCGGCGGCCTCGATCATGCGTACCGCGATCCGGTCCTTGACCGAACCGCCCGGGTTGAAGTACTCGACCTTCACCAGGACGGTGGCCTGGATCCCTCTGGTGACACTGTTGAGCCGCACGAGCGGGGTATTGCCGACAAGCTCAATCATCGAATCGTAAAACTGCACGGTGGTCTCCGCGGTCGGGGGCACGCTGTCCTGCGCCCGTACTGTCAGCCTATTGCCCGTCCCCGTTGGCGGCCCGGCGCGTTGCGTTCTGTGCGCGATGGGGCACAAACCGTTGTAGGAGTTTGTTGACGATTCAGGAGCGCGTCCGGCCCTCGGGCCGCGGCGCGCACGCACTGCACGGGGAGGTGCCCGGCCGATGACGACGACGATGACGATGTCCAGGGCGAGGGTGGCGCGACGGATCGCGACCGCCGCCGCGTTCGGTGGCGGCGGGATCGGTCTGCTCGGCGTCGCCGCCGTCGGCGTGCTGCTGACCGAGGTCCGGCTGGCCCGGCGGACGGTCGGCGGCTCCAGCGACATCCCGCCGTGCGCCGACGGCCGCTACGGCGCCGCCTTCGGCCACCGCACGGACCGGCCGCCGCTGCGGCTCGGCTTTCTCGGCGACTCCACGGCCGCCGGCCAGGGCGTCCACCGCGCCGGCCAGACCCCGGGCGCGCTGCTCGCCTCCGGGCTGGCCGCGCTCTCCGAACTGCCCGTCGACTTCCGCAATGTGGCGCTGCCCGGCGCCCAGTCCGACGACCTGGCGCGCCAGGTGGATCTGCTGCTGGGGGACGGCGAGGCCCCGGACGTCTGCGTCATCATGATCGGCGCGAACGATGTCACCCACCGGATGCCGTTCGCGGAGTCGGTACGTCATCTGTCCGACGCGGTCCGCCGGCTGTCCGGTGCGGGCTGCGAGGTCGTCGTCGGCACCTGTCCCGACCTGGGCACCATCGAGCCGGTCTACCAGCCGCTGCGCTGGGTGGCCCGCCGGCTGTCGCGCCAGCTCGCGGCCGCGCAGACGATCGGGGTGATCGGCAGCGGCGGCCGTACGGTCTCGCTCGGCGACCTGCTGGGCCCCGAGTTCGAGGCGCGGCCGCGGGAGCTGTTCGGCCCGGACAACTACCACCCGTCGGCGGAGGGCTATGCGACCGCCGCGATGGCCGTACTGCCGACGCTGTGCGCCTCGCTCGGCCTGTGGCCGGAGGAGGAACGGCCGGAGGCCGCCCGCCGCGAGGGCATCCTGCCGGTCGAACAGGCCGCCGCCCAGGCCGCGTCCGAGGGCGGTACGGAGGTCACCGCGTCCCGCCGTGCCCCCTGGGCCCTGCTCAAGCACCGCAGGCGCCGCCAGCTTCCGGAGCCGGAGGCGGCGGAGGTGCCGCCGATCGCGACGTAAGCACATAAGCGCCCGCTTAGAAAAGAGGCCCGCATCACAGCGTCCATGCCGTGACCTCAGCACTACGTGCAGGTAACTTCCCTCACAGTCCTGCCAAATCCCGCCCACCCGTCGCCCCACCGCCCCCCTCAACGAGGCGGTGCGCGCCGGGCCTTTCTTCTCCTGGAGCCGTGTGATGCCCGAAGCCGTGATCGTCTCAGCCGCCCGCTCCCCGATCGGCCGCGCCTTCAAGGGCTCGCTCAAGGACCTGCGCCCCGACGATCTGACCGCGAAGATCATCGAGACGGCCCTCGCCAAGGTCCCCGAGCTGAACCCCACCGACATCGACGACCTGATGCTCGGCTGCGGCCTCCCCGGCGGCGAGCAGGGCCACAACCTCGGCCGCATCGTGGCCGTCCAGATGGGGATGGACCACCTCCCCGGCTGCACCATCACCCGTTACTGTTCCTCGTCGCTCCAGACGACCCGGATGGCGCTGCACGCCATCAAGGCCGGCGAGGGCGATGTCTTCATCTCGGCGGGCGTCGAGACCGTCTCACGGTCCGTCAAGGGCAGCTCCGACGGCCTGCCCGACACCCACAACCCGCTGTTCGCGGACGCGGAGGCGCGCACCGCGGCCCGCGCCGAGCAGGCGGGCGCCGACTGGCACGACCCCCGCGAGGACGGCCTGATCCCGGACGCGTACATCGCGATGGGCCAGACCGCGGAGAACCTCGCCCGCCTCAAGGGCGTCACCCGCCAGGACATGGACGAGTTCGGCGTACGGTCCCAGAACCTCGCCGAGAAGGCGATCAAGGACGGCTTCTGGGAGCGGGAGATCACGCCCGTCACGCTTCCCGACGGCACGGTCGTCTCCCAGGACGACGGCCCGCGGGGCGGTGTGACGCTGGAGGGCGTCTCCGGCCTCAAGCCGGTCTTCCGCCCCGACGGCCTGGTGACGGCCGCCAACTGCTGCCCGCTGAACGACGGTGCGGCGGCGCTGGTCATCATGTCCGACACCAAGGCGCGCGAGCTGGGCCTGACCCCGCTGGCCCGGATCGTCTCCACCGGCGTCTCCGGCCTCTCCCCCGAGATCATGGGGTACGGCCCGGTCGAGGCGTCCAAGCAGGCGCTGGCCCGCGCCGGTCTGTCGGTCTCCGACATCGACCTGGTCGAGATCAACGAGGCGTTCGCCGCCCAGGTGATCCCGTCCTACCGCGACCTGGGCATCGACCTGGACCGACTGAACGTGAACGGCGGCGCGATCGCCGTCGGCCACCCCTTCGGCATGACCGGCGCCCGCATCACCACCACCCTCATCAACTCCCTCCAGTGGCACGACAAGCAGTTCGGCCTGGAGACGATGTGCGTGGGCGGCGGCCAGGGCATGGCGATGGTCATCGAGCGGCTGAGCTGAGTGGAAGCGAAGCTCAGCGCGACCAGAAAGCACGGGCGGCTGAGGTGACCCCGTAGTGAGCTGACCTTGTAGCGAAACGCCGGTCCGGAGGGTGCGCGCGGAGGACGGCGGGAGACGGTCCAACTCCCGTTCCGCGCGCACCCTTCGCCGTCGCCCGGACACGTACAGCGACACCGCGTGACCCGCATCACCCAGTGACAAGATCGCGACCCAATCTCCCCCAGGATTGTGACCAACGCCCTGGGGGAGAAGCATTTTTGCAGGTCAGCAGGGGGTCACCCGAACGTATAAGGGCCAAAGCCCTGCCCATTCCGGGACATAGCGCACTGGGAACGGTCGCCGACCACCGGCAGGCTGATGTAGGAAGTCGGGGGACATTCTGTTATCGGGAGTACGCCGATGAGCGAGCGCATCAGGGGGGTCCCACCGGCCGGAGGCCGAGGGAAGTCCATGAACAGGTGCGCGCCCCGTGCATACGGGGCCGCCGAGCGAAGCGAGGATGCGGCATGAGCCTCATGAACCTGGTCCTGCCCATGGCCGCGACGGTAGCCGTGGTGCTGGGCGCCGCGGCGCTGCACACCGCGCGGGGTCTGCGGCGCCAGATCACCGAGCTGCACGCCGAGCTCGTCGCCGCCCGTGCCGCTGCCGCCGCGGGCCCGGCCGCCGCGGCCATTCCGGCCGCCCGTACCACCCCGGCCACCGAGACGCCGCTGGCGGACATACGCGCCGCCGTCGCGGACGCGCTGGCCGAGGAGCGGGAGCGCGAACTGGCCGAGGCCCGTGCGTTCTGGGCCGCTCAGGAGGCCAGGGACGCCGCCGACGCCCCGTCGCTGCTGGGCGGGCTGGCCGGCCTGGGCGAGGAGAGCCCGCTGGACGCCCGCGCGGACCAGCGCGAGCTTCCCGAGCTGCCCGAGCGGCTCGGCCTGGACCGGTTCGACAGCCAGCCGTTCCTGCCCCGCCAGGCGGATCTGGCCGGGCTGGAGCCGCTGCTGGGCCCGGACGCCCTGGAGCCGGTGGACGCGCTGGAGTCCGTGGAGGCGCTCGAAGCGCTGGAGGTCCTGGACGCTCCGGAGTTCGAGCCCGTCGAGGAGACCGAGTCCGCCGAGCTGGCCGCCGCCCGCCGGCGCCACCCCTCGCACCCGGACTTCTCCCCCACCCCCGTCATCGGCGACCACGAGCGCACCGTCGCGCGCCTGGAGGAGCTCGCCCGGCGGGGCACCCCGCTCGCGGACGTACGCCCCGGTCCGCTGGGCACCCTGGACGTCTATGTCTTCACCGACGGCACCACGCTCTGCCTGACCCCGGGGCACCGCGAGACCTCGGAGAGCGTCGCCGACGCGCTGCACGCGGGCCGGCGCCCGGTGCTGCTGGGCGGCTCCGGCATCTCCGGCGCGTACGCCCTGACGTTCGCCTGGGGCGAGCGCCACCAGGAGAGCGTCTACATCCTGGCCGACCGTGTGATCGCCTCGCTCTGACGGCGCGGCGCGCCGATGGCGGCTGCGTTCAGCAGCGTCCCGCCGCCGCCCGGACCAGCCGTACGGCCTCCGCCAGTTGCTCGGCGGGGGCCACTTTCACGTCATCCGCGGGTGACGCCGCCACGCCCCGCAGCGCCTCGACAAGATCGTGGCCGGCCACCGCCAGCTGGTCGCCGACCGCGAACATCCCGGCGTCCGGCAGCTCGTACGGCTCCTGCCCGGGGCGCTCGATCCGCTGCGCTCGCAGCGTCAACTCCCGGGCCAGCGCGAGCCCTTCGGCGGCGGCGCCGCCGGCGAGGGTGCTCTGCGGGAGCGACCTGAGGCGGTCGGCGAAGGCGTCCACGGCGGTCTGCAAGGGGGTCACGTCAAGCACGTCATGAGCCTATGCGCCACTCCCGGGTGGTTGCCAACGGCGGAACCCTCAGGCACGGTGTGCTGAAGAACCAGCATCGACCGCGTCCGGAGGCGCCGATGTCTCAGCTCTTTTCTGAAGAGACCCACCGGAACATGCTCTCCCGCATCCCGCACTGCACCGGCCGGGAAATCTCCGACTGGCTCCGCACCGTTGACGAAGGACCGTCCCTCTTCCGCTTTGACGAAAAGGTCAGCTGGCTCCGTGGCGAGCACGATCTCGCCTACGGACACGCCAAGGCGATTGTCCATGAATACGATCTCAGGCGCGCCGCCCGCAAGCTCTGATATGCGATGCGGGGCTTAGGGCCTGTCCGATGGGTCAGGGTCGGAAAGGCCGCGGCGCCTGGTGCGGTACATCGCAAGGCGCCGGAGCGTCCCGATAGCGGAGCTATTGGGACGTTTCGGCAACGCCGCGAGGTGCCGTGCCAGACGCCGCGGGCCCGGCCATGACCCATCGGACAGGCCCTAGCTCGCGCCTTGGCGCACCTCAAGGCCGAAGGGCCCGTGGGCAGCTGCCCACGGGCCCTTCGTGCGCTCTGCGGCGCCGGGTGTCCCGGCGCCCGTGCCCGGCGTCAGTCGCCGCGCAGGATCGAGACCAGGCGCAGCATCTCCATGTAGATCCACACCAGCGTCAGGGTCAGGCCGAACGCCGCCAGCCAGGACTCCTCGCGCGGAGCGCCGTAGGCGATGCCGTCCTCGACCTGCTTGAAGTCCAGGGCCAGGAACAGCGCGCCGAGGACCACGCCCACGACGCCGAACAGGATGCCCAGGCCGCCGCTGCGGAAGCCGAGACCGTCACCCCCGCTGAAGACCATGAACAGCAGGTTGACCATCGTCAGCATCACGAAGCCGAGGGCCGCGATCATCACGAAGCGGGTGAAGCGCGCGTTGACCCGCACGATCCGCGTCTTGTACGCGATGAGCATGGCGACGAAGACCGCCATCGTGCCGAGCACCGCCTGCATGGGGGCGCCGGCCAGCTTCGGGATGCTGTTGAGCGCGCCACTGAGCGCGCCCAGGAAGATGCCCTCGAAGGCCGCGTACGCCAGGATCAGCGGCGGCGACGGCTTCTGCTTGAAGGACTGGACGAACGCCAGCACCATCGCGATCAGCGCCGCGCCGATGGCGAAGCCGAAGCCCTTGTTGCTGAGGAAGATCCAGCCGACTGCCGCACCGGCGATGACGGTGCCGAGCGTCATGCCGGTGCGCGCGACGACATCGTCCATCGTCATCGGGCGGGTCTGCGGCGTGTACTGCGGCGGCGCCTCGGTGAGGCCCTGCTGGCCCTGGGCGTACGGGTTGGCGTCCTGCGGCGCGTAGGGGTTGCCGCCCTGCGCGTACGGGTTCGCTCCGGCGTAGGGGTTCGCGGCGGGTGCCCCGGCCTGCGGCGCTGCGTTGAAGCCCGCGTAGCCGGTGCCGCGGCTGAACTGCCGTCGCGAGAAGACCGGGTTACTGCTCCTCATCTCACTCCTCCATGGCCGCCCAGCGCGGCCTTGACGCACAAGCGTAATAGCTTGGCAAAGACACGTCCCTAGTTCTTGAGCAGGATCTTCCCGCGGAACGAGGGACGATGCATACGCTACGTGGAGGACGTACGGGAGCACCCAGAGGTGCCCGAACGGCTAATTCCGCATATCGAATCCGATAAAGGTCTCATCACGGGAGGCCCGGCAGGCAACCGATTCGCAGAAGTCACCGTCCTCCCTGGTAGCCGGAACCTGCCCTGCCCTGCGGATCCACATCGACGGCGCATCGATGACGCGCCGATGACTCGACGTCACGATCCGCCCCGGCCGGGCACTTATTCGCACCGCATATGCCGGTCACTGCCCGTAACGGTAGGGGCACGGATGGCCGACAATCAGGGGTGCAGATGGGTCTATTCTGGCGGGAAACAGCAGCGATAAGAGGGTTGAGGTGCCTGTGCCTGACGTCTCAGTAGTCGTCATTGTCTACAACGACGCCGACCGGTTGCCGACCGCTGTCCAGTCCGTACTGGATCAAACGCTCCGGGACGTCGAGGTGGTGATCGTCGACGATTGCAGCACCGACCGTTCCTTCGAAGTGGCGCAGCACCTCGCCGCCGTCCATCCAGGGCGGGTAAGGGCCTTCCAGTTGCCGGAGAACAGCGGCGCGGGGGGTGAACCCCGCAACGTCGGCATCCGGCACACGACGGGGCAGTACGTCATGTTCCTGGACAGCGATGACGTCCTGGAACACAATGCGTGCCGGAATATGCTGGAGGCCGCCGAGGAAACCGGCTCGGACATCGTTTCCGGCCTGTGTGTGCGGCTGCACAAGGACACCCGGAACCAGAAGCGTGACGAGTGGTATGCGTGGCTTTATTCCACGACCCGCACGCTGGAGTCCGTTACGGAATTGCCGGACCTGTTCGTGTGGGACACCCTGTCCACCAACAAGTGCTACCGCCGGGATTTCCTTGTCGAGAACAACCTCCTGTTCCCCAAGGGGATGTTCTACGAAGACCTGATGTTTATTGCTGATGCCTATCTCGCGGCGAAGCGCATCACCCTGATCCCCAATCAGGTCTACTACTGGCACGTCTACGAGCGGGCCGCCGTGAAGTCGGTGACGAACCGGCGGCACGAGATGACCAACTACGCCCACCGGCTGGAGATTCACCAGCGGATCGACGCGCTGCTGGAAGAGCGCGGGCTGACCGAGATGAAGCTCGCCAAGGACGTCAAATTCCTCAAGCACGACCTGGTGCTGCATCTGCGGGATCTGCCCTTCCGCAGCGAGTCGTACCGCCGGGAGTTCGCCGAACTCTCCCGGGAATACCTCGCGAGCATCTCCCCCGAAGCGTATGAACGCGTCCAGCCGATTCAGGCCATCTGTGCGTATCTGCTGCAACAGGGTGACTGGGAGAATCTGATCCCGGCGGTCGACACGCTCATCAACCGCGACAAGGTCTCGTCGCCGCTCGCCGAGCACGACGGCCGGATCTATTGGTGCGACGGCCATTTCGACGACACGTTCGGGCGCGGCATCCTCGACGTCACCGACATCGGCTACCACGAGAAGCCGGTCAACAAGCTGTTCCTGCGCAATCAGCTCACCGCGTTCTCCGAGGCCGGCCGGACGGCGTCGCTGGCCGGCCGGATCACCAACCCGCTCGGTGTCATCCCCCCGGGCGCGAAGCTGACCGGCCAGCTGGAGTTCAGCGCCCGCCGGCGCAGCCTGCAGTCCTTCACCTTCCCGGTACGCATACTGCGCCACGAAGGCGACACCATCCACTGGGAGACCACGGCGGACATCACCGCGCGGCTGCGTCCCCTGGGCATCGTCGACACCATCTGGGACGTCCGGCTGGCCCTGGATGTCGACGGGGTGCGCACCAGGACCCGGCTCACCGTCGCCGACACCGAGCTGTCCGGTGGGCCGCTGCCCGTCCGGCCACGGCTGACCCGGATGGTCGCCGACCACATCGAGCCGCACATCTCCGCCAGGGGCCACCTCGCGTTCCGTCTGGTGAGTGAGAGCCGCACCAGCGAGCGCGTCCAGGAACTGATCGCCCGCGGTGTGCAGGGAAAGCCGGGGACGCTCGCCAAGGCGGGCTACCGCAAGGCGAAGACGCTGCGGAAGAGCCTGGTCTCCGGGGACAACAAACTCCGTGCGTATCACGAGGTGTTCAGCCGGCTGCCGATCAAGAAGCGCACGGTCGTCTTCGAAAGCCACCTGGGCAAGCAGTTCAGCGACAGTCCGCGTGCCATCTACGAGGAAATGCGCCGGCAGGGCCTCGACTTCGAGGCGATCTGGTCGTACAGCGGGAACCCGAAGGACTTTCCGCAGGGCGTCACCCTCGTGCGGCGGTGGTCGCTGGCGTATCTCAAGGCTCTCGCACAGGCCGAGTTCTGGGTGGACAACCAGAGTTATCCGCTCAAGCTGACGAAGCGTCCGGAGACCACGTACATCCAGACGTGGCACGGTTCCGCCCTCAAGAAGATGGGCTTCGACCAGCCGGTGCTGAAGGCCATGACGCGGCAGCAGCAGACGGAACAACAGCGTTCGCTGGACCGCTTCGACCGTTTCCTGGTCCGGTCCGAGCACGATGTGCACACCCTGGCCAAGGCCTTCCGGCTCAAGGAGAAGACCCTGCTGCGGGTGGGTTACCCGCGCAATGACGCACTGGTCAGGTCCCGGCAGCGGGAAGCAGAGCTGGGACGCCGCGAACGCGGGGCGCTCGCCGCGGAGTTGGGAATTCCCGACGACAAGACCGTGCTGCTGTACGCGCCGACGTTCCGCAAGGTGGGCGGCCGGCACGGCCGCTTCGAGCTGCCTTTCGACGTGGAGCGTTTCGCCGAGCAGTTCGGTGACCGCTACGTCCTGCTGGTGCGGTCGCACTACCTCAATCACGTGGTGCTGCCGCCGACCGTGCAGGGCAAGGTCATCGACGTATCCGCGCGGCACGACATCACGCCGATCCTGGAGCTGGCCGACGGACTGATCACGGACTATTCGTCGGTGATGTTCGACTATGCGCTGCTCGACCGGCCGTTGGTGTTCTTCACCTACGACTACGACGAATACGTCCACGAGGGCCGCGGGACGTATTTCGATCTGCTGGCGCATGCGCCGGGCCCGGTGGTCCGCACCGAGGACGATTTCCACGAGACCATCAAATCGTTCGAGACGCAGGCCCTGGAATACGCGACGCCCCGCAGGGAATTCGTCGCCAAGTTCGGAGAATACGACCGGGGCGACGCCGCACAGAGCATCGTCGATCAGTTCTTCGCGCAGTGGAGCCGTTGATGAGCAAGCCGAACGCCGCCCAGCCGCGGGACATCTTCTTCGTCTCCAACAGCGTCAACGAGCTGGGAGGCATCACCAGTTGGTCGCATCAGATGGCCCGTCTGTTCAGCGAGCGGGGCCACCGGGTGCATGTCGTCGGCGTGGTCCCGCCGCCCGAGGGCCGGGTGCACGAGCTGGCCGCCGACCTGCCGTACAAGACCACCACCCTCTACGACGAGCATCCGCCGAGCGTCCGCCCCGTACGCGGGGTCAAGGACAAGCTCAACCTCGTCGAGCAGCGCCGCCGCGCCTCCCGTGAGGCCGGGATGCGCGAACAGGCGGCCAAGATGAGCAGGCTGTTCCGGGCGGCCGGGCCGGGCGCGGTGGTGATCGTCACCCAGGTGTGGGCGATGGAGTGGGTCGCGCTCGCCGACACCGCGGGGCTGAAGGTCATCGGCATGAGCCATGAGTCGTTCGCGACCTGCCGCAAGTCCTCCCGCTTCCAGCGGGTGAAGCGGTTCTACGCGGACACCGACCGGATGCTGACGCTCACCCGTGAGGACGCCGACCACTGGATCCGCCAGCGGCTCGACAACGTCGGCTTCATGCCGAACCCGCTGCCGTTCTTCCCTGACGTGCCGTCCGACCGCTCCCGCAAGTGCGTGGTCAGCATCGGCCGGTTGCACGAGGAGAAGGGCGTGGACCTGCTCCTGGAGGCCTGGGCGAAGGTCGCACCGCGGCACCCGGACTGGACGCTGCGGATCTACGGCTCCGGCGAGGAGGCGGAGGCGCTGCGCAAGCAGGCCGCGGAGCTGGGAGTCGCGGCGAGCGTCGAGTGGATGGGGCGTACCGGCGATGTGCCGGGGGCGCTGCGGGACGGCTCGGTGTTCGCGCTGAGCTCACGCGGCGAGGGCTTCCCGCTGGCCCCTATGGAGGCGATGGCGACCGCCGTGCCGTGTGTGGCCTTCGATGTGGCGCCGGGCGTCCACGAGATCATCACGGACGGGGTGGACGGGTTCCTCGCCCCCCCGGGCAATATCACCGAATTCGCCCGGCACCTTGAGACCCTGATCTCCGACAAGGAGCTCCGGGACACGATGGGCGAGGCGGCGCGGGAGAACATCCAACGGTTCTCCACCGATGAGATTGTCGGCCGCTGGGAGGGTTTGTTCGACCTCGTGGAGCGCTGAGGCGACAGCGGGCAAAACGAGTAGGGCCGCCGGCATTCACCGGCGGCCCCTAACTCGTTGAAAATTCAGGTAGCCGGCCTTCTAAGGCAGTCGCTCACCGGCAGTGCCCGGAGCCGGACTTGAACCGGCACGGCCCGAAGGCCAGCGAGGTTTAAGCTCGCCGTGTCTGCATTCCACCATCCGGGCCTGGGATCCCCCATGCCGCCTCAAAGAGGGCAGCACGAGCGTAGCCCGCAGCGCACCACGCAGATCGGCCGCACATCCCGAGGTTGTCTTATTTTATTGGCAACTGAGGGAGCATCAGCGCTGGGTACACGCCTTCGGCACATGCCTGAGGCCTCGCTTTGCGGTTGAGCGTCACGACGAAATTCGTGCCCGAATTGACGGAAACTCGATGCCTCGTCGACGACCGCTGTCACCCCCGCGCCGTACGGCCTCCGGATCGCTCTGACGCGCGGCCGGCACCCGGCGGCACCGTCCTGGCACGCGGCCGGTGCGGGCAGCGGCTCTCAGGGTCCGTCTCCTCCGCAGGGATGACCGGAGGATGTGCGGGTACGCCCCAGGGTCGGTCCAAGGACGGTCACAGGGGTTGACGTCCCCACCCCTTTTCCTGACCCACGATGGAAGCCGTCCTCATCACGTGGCCGACCCGGCCACCGCGGACCAGACGGTCCCTCGTCCCGACAGGAGCTCCTCCCCGTGACCACCACCCACTCCGGCGTCTCGACGCCCACCCGCGCCACCGCGGTGGCCGCCCGCGCCACGGATCTCACCAAGGTCTACGGACAGGGCGAGACCCAGGTGGTCGCCCTGGACGCCGTCTCCGTCGACTTCCGGCAGGCCCAGTTCACCGCGATCATGGGCCCCTCCGGGTCCGGCAAGTCGACGCTGATGCACTGCATGGCCGGGCTGGACGCGATCTCCGGCGGCTCGGCCAGGATCGGCGACATCGAGCTGACCGGGCTCAAGGACAAGAAGCTCACCCAGCTGCGACGCGACAAGATCGGCTTCATCTTCCAGGCGTTCAACCTGCTGCCCACCCTGACCGCTCTGGAGAACATCACCCTCCCGATGGACATCGCGGGGCGCAAGCCGGACCGCGCCTGGCTGGACCGCGTCGTGGAGACCGTCGGCCTGGCCGGCCGGCTCAAGCACCGCCCCAGCCAGCTCTCCGGCGGTCAGCAGCAGCGGGTCGCGGTCGCCCGCGCGCTCGCCTCCCGGCCCGAGATCATCTTCGCCGACGAACCCACCGGCAACCTCGACTCGCGCTCCGGCGCCGAGGTCCTCGGCTTCCTGCGCAACTCCGTGCGCGAGCTGGGCCAGACCGTGGTGATGGTGACGCACGACCCGGTCGCGGCCTCGTACGCGGACCGCGTGATCTTCCTCGCCGACGGCCGGATAGTCGACGACATGCCCGACCCGACCGCCGACATGGTGCTGGAGCGGATGAAGGGCTTCGACGCCAAGGGCCGCACCAGCTGACCGGCAGCAGCCACTCGAACTTCGGACCTCTCCTCCAGGACTGACCCACTCATGTTCCGTACCGCCTTGCGCAATGTGCTCGCGCACAAGGCCCGGCTGCTGATGACCGTCCTCGCCGTCATGCTCGGCGTGGCCTTCGTCTCCGGCACCCTGGTCTTCACCTCGACCATCTCCGACGCATTCCAGAACAGCTCCCAAAAGGGCTTCGACAACGTCGATGTCGCCATCCAGCCGCACAGGTCCGACACGGACTCCGGCGCCCCCGGGGCCGCCCCGCGGCTCGACCAGAAGCTGCTCGACGCGGCCGCCAAGGTGCCCGGCGCCGCCTCCGCCACCGGCACCGTCTCCGGGTTCACCGCCATCGCCGACAAGAACGGCAAGCTGATCGGCGACGGCTTCACGACCCGCGGCGGCAACCACTTCCCCGCCGAGGACGGCAAGGACGCCCGTTACCCGATGCGGGACGGCGCCGCGCCCAAGTCCGCGGACCAGTTCGCGCTGGACGCGCACACCGCGGACCGCGCGGGCTACAAGGTCGGCGACACCGTCCGGATATCCGTCGACGGACCGGTCCGAGAGCAGAAGCTGACCGGCATCTTCACCACCGACGACGGCACCGTCGCGGCCGGCGGCAGCCTCGCGCTGTTCGACACCCCGACCGCCCAGAAGCTGTTCACCGCCCCCGGCGAATTCAACGAGATCGACGTCAAGGCCGCACCGGGCACGTCCCAGAGCGCCCTGAAAGACGCCGTCGACAAGATCCTGCCCAAGGACGGTGCCGAGACCACCACCGGCAAGCAGCTCGCCGACGAGCAGGCCGAGCTGATCGCCAAGGGCATGGACGGCATGAAGACCTTCCTGCTGGCCTTCGCCGGTATCGCCCTCTTCGTCGGCGTCTTCATCATCGCCAACACCTTCACCATGCTGGTCGCCCAGCGCACCAAGGAACTGGCGCTGATGCGCGCGGTCGGCGCCAGCCGCCGCCAGGTCACCCGGTCGGTGCTGATCGAGGCGTTCGTCGTCGGCGCGGTCGCCGCGGCCGCGGGACTGGCGGCCGGAATAGGTATCGGCGCCGGGCTGCGCGCGCTGATGAACGGCACCGGCGCGAAGGTTCCCGACGGGCCGCTGGTCGTCTCGCCGTCCACGATCCTGGCCTCGCTGCTCGTCGGCGTCGTGGTGACCGTCCTCGCCGCCTGGCTGCCGGGCCGCCGCGCCGCGAAGATCCCCCCGGTCGCCGCGATGAACAGCGTGCACGCCACCGCCACCACCAAGTCGCTGGTGGTCCGCAACACCATCGGCGCGCTCTTCGCGGGCGCGGGCGCCGCCGGCGTCCTGGTCGCCACCGGTATGGACGACGGCAAGGCCATGATGGGCGCGGGCGCGGTGCTGCTGCTGATCGGCGTGTTCATCCTGACGCCGCTGCTGTCCCGCCCGCTGATCGCCGTCGCCGCCCCCGTACTGCGCGCGTTCGGCATCTCCGGCAAGCTCGCCCGGCAGAACGCCGTGCGCAATCCGCGCCGTACGGCCGCCACGGCCTCCGCGCTGATGGTCGGGCTCACCCTCATCACCGGTCTGACGGTGATCGCGGGCAGCGTGCAGAAGAGCATCGACAAGATGGCCACCTCCTCGCTGAAGGCCGACTACGTCATCTCCATGGCCAGCCAGACGCCGCTCTCCCCTGACGTGGCGAAGAAGCTCGGCGGCCTGGACGAGGTCACCGCCGCCAGCCCGCTGCGCAACTCCCCGTCCCGTATCGGCGGCGGCACGGAGTATCTGACCGGCGTCAGCGGCAAGGACTTCGGCAAGGTCACCCAGCTCGACTTCACCGAGGGTTCCGTCGGCGGGCTCAGCGGCGAGCGGACCATCGTGGACGACGCCACCGCCAAGGAGAAGGGCTGGAAGACCGGCTCCCGCTTCCCGGTGACCTTCGAGGACGGCAGGAAGGGCGCGCTGACCGTCTCGGGCATCTACCAGGGCAACGAGATGATCAAGGGCATCATCCTCGACAACGCCACCCTGGCCCCGCACCAGAAGCACATCACCGATATGCAGGTGATGGTCAAGACGAAGGACGGCGCCACCGACGCCACCAAGGACTCGCTGGTCAAGGCGCTGGGCAAGAACCCCGCGATCACCGTCCAGGACAAGAAGGACGTCTCCGACGGCATCGCCCAGATGTTCAGCCTGATGCTGAACATGCTCTACGGCCTGCTGGCCATGGCCGTGATCGTCGCGGTGCTCGGCGTCATCAACACCCTGGCGATGTCGGTCTTCGAACGCTCGCAGGAGATCGGCATGCTGCGCGCCATCGGCCTCGACCGGCGCGGTATCAAGCGCATGGTGCGCCTGGAGTCGCTGGTGATCTCGCTGTTCGGCGGGGTGCTCGGCATCGGCCTGGGGGTGTTCTTCGGCTGGGCGGCCGGCGAACTGATCGGCGGCTCACTGGCGACGTACGAGCTGGTGCTGCCGTGGGGCCGGATGGGCATCTTCCTCGCGCTGGCCGTGGTCGTCGGAGTGCTGGCCGCGCTGTGGCCGGCGCGGCGGGCCGCCAAGCTGAACATGCTGGAGGCGATCAAGGCGGAGTAGCGGACCGCCGCCCCCTACGGCCCGAGGGCCCCGGACCACGAACGTGTCGTGGTCGGCCCGAGGGCCCCGGACCACGACAGATC